>WQYM01000008.1 GCA_009781235.1 Bacillota bacterium | reverse complement strand
TCAAACCGGGATAGTAGCAAAATGCCTTTGGGGTACCATCCATAAATATCTGTGGGATGAGATAAAAGAGGTATATATAGAGCGTTTTGCGGTAAGCCACTCATGGGGATTTAAGTCGCGCTGGATTGTTTTCAATGACGGAAGAGAGGGCACGAAAGAGCGAAACGGCATTGTTACCGAGGACAGTTTTATACGCTTAAAATACTCAAAGCGGGCCTTAAAAGCGGTAAAGCAGTTTTGGCTGCATGAGATAGGCGAAAAAGAAATTGCCGAAGAAAAATAAAGCGAAGTGTAAGTAAAAAGGAAGGGGCTTCGGAGTAATCCGAAGCCCCGACCGAATTGCTTAAGGTTTTACACGAGGCGCCACAGGACAGCAAAATAAGTTTTTGCGCTTGTTTTACAAGCACACGAAAGTTTTCAATTCCCAAAATTAAAAAGTGAGGAAAGAGATTATGGAACAGCACAACACGCTGCCCCAAGGTGTAAACTATCCATTTTATTGCAGTATTTGTTTAATCATCAAAGACGAAAACGAATACCTGCAAGAGTGGCTTAATTGGCATATCGGGCAAGGCGTACAGCATTTTTACATTTACGACCATGGCAGCCGCGAGTCTGTCACGGATTTTATCCAATCGCTGGGCGCGGAAGTATCAGGCTTGGTGACCGTTACCGACTGGAGCGGCCCGCATGCTAACGCCCAACCGGACGCGTATAACGATTGCCTATTGCGCTTCGGAGAAGAAAATCAGTGGATCGGGTTTATTGACGCGGACGAGCAGGTGCGCGTTAAAACCGGTCAACCGCTGCCCGAATTTTTAAAAAGCTATTGACGCTACAATCGGTTGACAAAAGAGTTCAAAAACAATATACTGGTTCTATGCAAACGCGCTTTTTTCGCGCTTTGCGTAGGCGATGAGCTCAAAAATGCAAGAAAACAGGCAAAAAACCGGAATGAAATGGTGCGCGTGCATAGCGGCGCTTTGCTTTTTTGCGGCGCTGATTTTTGTTTTGCCGGAGCCTCTGGCCGTGCGCGGCGCCGGCGCGGAGCCGACCCACATCACGGTTTGTTATTACGACGGCCCCTTTTCGCGCGGGTGGACGTGGCAAACCGAGTCGGGCGTTGCGGACGGGGAAGTGCAAATCACCGAAAAAACCGCTGGGATGGCGGGGGAAGAAGTTGATTGGGCGGCACCCGGCGCAACAAAAGTTCCGGCAACCGCATCCCCCTTTGCATACGGCACCGTCGGTACGCTGGCTTGGAAGGCCGACTATGATTTCGAGCCGTTATCCGACGGCAAGACGTATTTTTACCGCGTGGGCTCGCCCGCCGCGAACGTGTGGAGCCCGGTCGGGGAGCAGAAAATCAACGGAGGCACGGACGGGCTAAGGCTAATCCACATTACGGATACGCAGTACATGCCGTCCTATCCGGAGTACCGCGCTAATTATGACGACACCATGAAGGCCGCGTTCGAAATCTTTCCCTCTCCCGACGGCGTGGTGCACACAGGGGACATTGCCGACGGCCCGAGCGACAACGTCGCGTGGGGTTACGTGCTGAACGGTCCGCGCGAAAATCTGATGGATACGGTGATTGTGCCGGTCATGGGCAACCACGATACGTGGGGCCATGAAAACCGATTCAACATCCAAAAAACCAACGGGAACTGGTATTACTCCTACGACGTCGGCTCCGTCCATATCACGGTGGCCGGCAACGCCGAAAACGGCTATACGTCGGGATATATTTCGTCCGCGCAAACCGCGTGGCTCAACGCGGATTTGGATGCGGCGGATAAAAACCCGAATATCAAGTGGAAAATCGTCGCTATGCACATCTCGGTCGTTTCGGGCGGGTACTACGTAAACAACTCGTACACGGAAGGCTTTCGGGAAGCGTTGATGCCGATTATGGCGGCGCACAAGGTGGATTTGGTGCTGCAAGGCCACGAGCACAGCTATGCGCGCTCGCTGCCGCTCGATTGGAACGTGTCGGCCGGCAGGACGCCGTCCACCGGTTACGGGACGGCTCAATGGAGTTATTTCGGCGCGGAGCGCAAGTACATGGAAAACCCGTCGGGCGCAACGTACATTACCTTAAATCCCGCTTCGGCCTACACGAGGGGCGGAAGCGCCACACTGCAGGCGTCGCTTTTGGCCGCGCACCCCGACAGCGGCGCGCGCACGTACGGTATGAACGCCGGTACGATGTTCGGGGCGCTTACGGTTCGGGATTCCGCGCTTTTGTATGAGACGTATGCCGTGAACCGGACGACCGGAGAGGCTGCTTTGTTCGATTACGTCGGGATAACAAAGTTTGCGGCGGGGGAGATTGATGCCGTGCCGCCCGCGCCGATTACGGTTATTTCGCCTAATGCCGGTGAAACGCCGGATACTTCCGTCGCGGACGGGACGGGGTATCGGGCGATTTTGGTGTGGGAAGACGCGCCGGAGGCCTTTGATTACGATACCGCCTACACGGCGCTCCTCACCTTGCAAGCTAAAATCGGTTATACCTTCGGCGGCTACACGGATACGGCGTCGATCGCCGGCTTTACCGTAAACGGAATCGCGCCCGAATATGTAAGCAGTTCGGCAGGGACGCTTGAATTTTCTGTAACTTTTCCAAAAACAAGGTGGAATCCTAACCTTCCCCCTCCCGACGACGGCAAAGACCCTCCGGACGACGGCAAAAAGCCGCCGTCCAACCCTATTAAGCCGCCCGACGACAAAAAAGACCCGCCGAACACGTCCGGAAGGAGGCGCAACGGCTGTCTTGGTTGCGTGTCCGGCGGCGGGAGCGCGCGCGGCGCTTTTGTTTCCGGCATTTTAGCCGCCGCCGGAATCGTCGCCTCAAGGATGTTTTTAAGAATTAAAAAGTGAAAAGCGAATAAGGGGTTGTCGAGGGGTTTGCCCCCTCGACAACCCTTCCCCCTAGATGCGGTAGGTAAAAATATTTCGCAGAAACCCGAAAAAAAATGAACAAGCCCTGTTAAAATCGTTGACAGGGCTTGAAAAAGTGTGTTATTATAATAAAATGTGGTTTTGTGCGCAAGCGAAAATATAAGTCCGACATCAATCGCGAAAATTCGCGGTTTTGGCGGGCTTTCTTTTTTGCACTCGGCAACCTCTATACCCTATTGTATCCTAAAACTTTTAAAATAGCAACCCTTTTTCCCAAAAAAAATAAATTTTTTTGGGAAGATAAAAGATTACAGACGAAGAAGATAAAAGATAACCGATAAAAGATAAAAGAATTCGGATGAATCTTTGCCTGAGGGAAGCACAATTGAAACGCTAATTTTAAGCGCTGAACCATCTTCTTTTATCTGTTATCCGTTATCTTTTATCTCGTCTCACTTAGCCGCCTAAATTTTGCACTATCGCATTTGTTGCATTCAAGGAGCCCCACATGTCCGAAAGAGCCGTCAGAAAAGTTAAGTTCGGGAATACCGAGCGCATATCGTTTGGGAAAATCAACGAGATTATCGATATGCCGTACCTAATCGAGGCACAAAAATCCAGTTATCGGGATTTTATCGAGAACGGAATCGGCGAGGTCTTTAAGGATTTTTCGCCCATTACGGATTTTTCCAACCGCATCGAGCTGCATTTTTTGAGCTATCGGTTAGAGGACAAGCCCAAGTACACCGAAAAAGAGTGCAAGGACCGCGACGCTACCTACGCGGCTCCGCTTCGTGTGAATGTGCGCCAAATCAAAACCGAAACGGGCGAGGTCATCGACCAAGAGGTTTACATGGGTGACTTTCCCTTAATGACGCCTAACGGCTCGTTTATCATCAACGGCGCCGAGCGCGTGGTGGTTTCGCAATTGGTGCGCTCTCCCGGCGTCTATTTTAACTTTACGTCCGACCACCGCACCGGCATCCCGCACTTTATCGCTACCAATATCCCCTCGCGCGGGGCGTGGCTCGAGTTTTCCGAGGACGACAAGGGTATTTTGTGGGTCCAGGTGGATCGCACGCGCAAAATTCAGGCCACCGTTTTAATGCGCGCGCTGTACGGCATTGTCAACGACCCGCGTTTTTTGGCCAACGAAAAGCGCGCGTGGATCAACACCGGCAAAAAGTTTGCTTCCGACGAGGAGCTGGCCGTATTATTTCAAGGCGATGCGGTCATTAAAACCACGCTCGAAAAGGATTTGGCAAAAACGTCCGACGAGGGCATCATCGAACTCAACAAAAAGCTGCGCCCCGGTGAGGTCCCCAACGTCGACTCCATCAAGACCTATATCGAAAACCTGTTTTTTGACCGCCGCAAATATGATTTAGCCCGGGTGGGGCGCAATAAATACAACAAAAAGCTCGCGCTAGCCGCAAGAATTGCGGAGCACACGGCAGCTGCCGACATCGTCGATGCGGACGGCGTGGTATACGTCAAAAAGGGCGGGCGCATCGATGAAGCTACGGCGATTAAAATCCAAAACGCAGGCATCAACGAGGTAGCGCTGGCGGTGGGCGGCGAGAACGGTGAGAACATACACACGGTCATCGGCAACGCGCACGTCGATATTTCAGGCTACATTAAAACGGATCCCAAAGCCTTGGGAATCAACGAAAAAGTCTATTACCCGTTGCTTTCGCAATTAATCGCCCAAGCCGGTGACGAACCGGAAAAATTAGAAAAACTGATTACCGACAATAAAGACAAGCTTATCTCGCGCCACCTGTTGATTGAGGACGTAATCGCCACCATCAACTACATTTTGGGGCTGCGCTTCGGCATCGGCCACGTGGACAACATCGACCACCTCGGCAACCGCCGCGTCCGGAGCGTCGGCGAGCTGCTTCAAAACCAGTTCCGCATCGGCATCGCGCGCTTAGAGCGCGTCATCCGCGAACGTATGCAGATTCAAAACGAGGCGGAGGTCACGCCGCAGTCCCTTATGAACATCCGTCCCATCTCGAGCGCGATTAAGGAGTTTTTCGGCTCTTCCCAGCTTTCGCAATTTATGGACGAAACCAATCCGATTGCAGACCTTACCCACAAGCGTAAATTATCCGCCCTAGGCCCGGGCGGATTAAACCGCGAGCGCGCCAGCTTTGAGGTGCGCGACGTTCACTATACGCATTACTCGCGCCTGTGCCCGATTGAAACGCCCGAGGGTCAGAACATCGGCCTCATCAGCTCGCTCTCGAGCTTTGCGCGCATCAACGAATACGGCTTTATCGAGGCGCCGTACCGCAAAATCGACAAAAAAACCTGCAAGGTGACCGACGAAGTGCACTATTTGGCGGCGGACGAGGAGGATCGTTATAAGATTGCCCAGGCCGGCGAGCCGCTCGACGCGCACGGCTGTCTAAAAAACGAGCGCGTCCTCATGCGCCACTGGGACGATATTTCCGAGCAGCCCCGCTCCGAGATTGACTATATCGATGTTTCCCCCCGTCAAATGATTTCCGTCGCGACCGCGCTCATTCCCTTCTTAGAGAATGACGACACCAACCGCGCGCTGATGGGTTCTAACATGCAACGCCAGGCCGTTCCGTTATTAAAACCGGAGGCGCCGATCGTCGGCACCGGCATCGAGCATAAAATAGCATATGACTCCGGCGTTATGGTCATCGCGCGTAACGATGGCACGGTTTCTTACGTGGACGCCGACACCATCGTCGTCAAAGAAAACGACGGCAAAAAGTACCAATACACGCTCAAAAAATTCATCGGCTCTAACCAAGGCACATGCGTCAACCAGCACCCCATTGTGGCAAAGGGCGCCAAGGTAAAAGCGGGGCAGGTGCTGGCGGACGGCCATTCCACCGAAAACGCGGAATTGGCGCTCGGGCGAAATGTGCTGATCGGCTTTATGTCGTGGGAGGGCTATAACTACGAGGACGCGATATTAGTGTCCGAAAAGATTGTAAAAGACGACGTTTTTACCTCAATTCACATCGAGGAGCACGAATTAGAGGCGCGCGACACAAAGCTCGGTGAGGAAGAAATCACGCGCGATATCCCCAACGTCGGCGAGGATATGTTGCGAAACCTTGACGGCGACGGCATAATCCGCATTGGCGCCGAGGTAAAATCCGGCGATATTTTGGTCGGCAAGGTTACCCCGAAGGGCGAGACGGAATTAACGCCGGAGGAAAGGCTACTCCGCGCCATATTCGGCGAAAAAGCGCGGGAAGTCCGCGACACGAGTTTGCGCGTGCCGAACGGCGAGGGCGGCATCGTGGTGGACGTTAAAACCTTTACGCGCGCCAATAAGGACGAAATGAGCCCCGGCGTCAACAAATTAGTCCGGGTCTACATCGCCCAAAAGAGAAAGATTTCGGTCGGCGATAAAATGGCGGGCCGCCACGGCAACAAGGGCGTTATCTCGCGCATTTTGCCCGAAGAAGATATGCCGTTCATGGCGGACGGTACTCCGTTGCAGATTGTGCTGAACCCCTTGGGCGTTCCCTCCCGTATGAACATCGGCCAAGTCTTAGAGGTGCACTTGGGGCTGGTGGCAAAGGCGCTCGGGTGGAAGGTTTCGAGCCCTATTTTTGACGGCGCCAACGAAACTGATATTAAAAAATTGTTGCAGGAGAATGGGTTTACGAATGCTTCCGGCAAGGTGGACGGCAAGGTGCAGATGTACGACGGCCGAACCGGCGAGCCGTTTGAGAATCGCGCCACCGTCGGGTGGATGTACATGATTAAGCTGATTCACTTGGTGGACGACAAAATCCACGCCCGCTCCACCGGTCCGTACTCGCTGGTTACCCAGCAGCCCTTGGGGGGCAAGGCGCAGTTCGGCGGCCAGCGCTTCGGTGAGATGGAGGTTTGGGCGCTGTATGCCTACGGCGCCGCCAATATTTTGCAGGAAATCATGACGGTCAAATCCGACGACGTGATCGGCCGCGTTAAAACCTATGAATCCATCGTAAAGGGGCTCAACATTTCCGAGCCCGGGGTGCCGGAATCCTTTAAGGTGTTAATTAAGGAATTGCAAGCGCTCGCCTTAGACGTAAAAGTCTTAACCGAGGGCAACTTTGAGATCGGCATGCGTGACCTGATTGAGGAAGAAGGCGAATCACGCGACCATTCCGACGCGCGCAAAAAGCACTTTGAGGACGGCAAGGTAAACATTGATGCCGAAATCGACCTGACCGACAACATTTTTGCCGACGATTTGGAGGACGACGACCTCGGCGCGGAATTATCCGATATGTTCGGCGGGGTGGAGGCCTTTGACATTGTCGACCCCTTTGCCGACCGCATTATTACGGACGACGATTTAGAGGACGACGAGCTGGCGGCAAAGGAAGCAAAAGAAAAAGAACCGGTAAGGGGTGAGAAAGCAAAGAAAGAGAAGAAAGAGAAGCCGGCCAAGGAAAAAGTAAAAAGTAAAAAGTAAAAAGCGCGAATTAGTCTTGCGCGGCGGTCAATAGCTCGAAGGAAAAAACATGATTAAAAAGATTATTTTCGTAGGAGCTTTGCTGGTTGTGGCCATGGGTTTGTTTGCCAGTTGCGGCAACGGCGACGACTGGACACGACTAAAGAGCGAGGAGTGTTGTGGGCCAACCGAGACAACCGACGCTTATTGGGATAATATCGGCAAAAGCTCGGCGGAGCTGGAAGGGGTGCTGAAGTACTTCACCGTATCGGGCGAAAAAAGAACGGACGACTTCGGAGGGGTATACATTGACGACAACGGAATCCTCAATGTATGCGTGGTCGGCAACCGTACCCCTGTCAAATCTGATTATATTATCTACAAACGGGTCAAGAATTCGTATAACTTCTTATACGGCGTTTACGAAGGCGCAAGCGATATTATTACGGAATATTCCGTATGGAGCGTGGCGATATGCGAAAAATGCAACAGAGTTGCGATATGTTTGGAAAAAGAAAGCGAAATACAGCCGTTGGTTGACGCTTTGAAAGCCAAAGGATTACACAAAAAAGGGTCGATAAGCATTTTTGTTGGCGAGAACAATATTGTTCTGATTTAGCTTTGTCAGCCGTCCAAGGCGGGAGCGTATACCGTGCGTACGGTTATGTTGGGATGAAGCGAATCGGCGAGGAAGGCGTAGCTCCGGTCAACGACCGTTTGATACGTTTCCCCGCCGTCCGTGCTGATTTCGTAGTGACAAAAATCCGCGTCGTCATTCTCTAATTGAACCCACATATTATTAAAAACCAAGGCTTGCTTTACGGCGGCGGTATTGGGCCACTCTTCGATGCCCGATTTAAAAACAGCCGGCGCTTGCTGCGCGTCGGAGGGAATGCAATACGTCCATCTAAGTTTGGTAACGTCGGATTTTTGTTCGTCGGACGACTCAAATTCAAGATAAACGGGCTCAAGCGTTTCGCAGTGCGCGGGCACTTCTATTTGTGTTTCTTCCGTTATGTAGGGATTCGTGTAATGCCTTTTAAAATGCTTCAGCATTTCTTCGCGGCGGCTCACCAAAAACTCATCGTAGCTTTTTCTGATGTTTATGGCCGCAAACGGGTGGTAGGCATACCACCGGGCTCCATGGTATGGTTGCATGGAAGCGCGTTCTTCATATATTCTATTATTGATGTTTTGGACGCGTTGTACATCAAACACGGAATTGTAAAAAAACACAACGCGCTCTAAAAAGCGGGTACGGAAAAGCTCATTCGTGAAAAGACGCCTGAAAAACAATGTTCCGAAGGGTAGATTTGCCCAATCGCGTATGAACTCCTTTTGGTACAGAAGATGCGCTAAGATATCTTGATCCGCACCGCTAAACCCTATGTCCAAATCGTGTATTACGGGACGCCACCGCCCGTCCATGTAGAGATTGCCGGGCTCCGGTTTTTCCGCACGCCACATCCGGTTATTGTTGGACGGCCAATCCGAATTGTTGACAAAGATGTTTACCAAGTATGCGTCGATAAAATGATTGAGATCCATGTATCTTTCTTCGAATTCCCGGTAATCCTCGTCGGAAAACACCTCACGCTGCAAAGCGTAATTGTACATCTCAAAGTAGGATTCGCGCCCGAAGGTAACATCTCCGTCCCTAGTATTTGGGATGCCGTCAATGTCGAAGCTTGTTTGGATGATGTTTTTCCGGTCTTTCGCATTGTAGTGGTCGGCAAAGAAACGGTCGTCATAATGCTCTTGCATGACGTATATGCCCCAAAAATCCCCGTTTAGGTAAACGGCGACGCTGCTTCCTGCCTTGCTGCCGATGTCTAAGGGGTCGCAAAGCCGATTGGCAAGGTCGTCGTTCCAGCCGGCGCACCAATAGCTGTTCCCGTGATTGTCTAACTTAAAACGCGAAAAGCTTGTCAGCGGCGTACGGTCGCCGCGCTTCATGTTGCCCCAAATCGGATAACTTACGGCATCGTTGTAAACGCCCTTGTTCAAATTGACGTTAAAGGATTTTTGCGGCATGGACTGCGTATAATTGCCCGCTATCTTAATACTGCCGTCGCGGAAGAATATCGGATTTTTGTCTTTATCGAAATATTCAAAAGTAGCAAGATGTTTCACTTCTTTCAGATTATTGCCCCATTGTGCGCGGTAAATTCCGCCGTAATACGGATAATCGACGGTTCCCAACTCCTCATTGCTTTCGTCGCCCACCGCGCCGAATAAAAGTTCTTCGTTTATGGCGATGCTCATGATAGGCAGATTAAAGGCAGTGCCATAATACTCCTCATCCCAAACAAGGTACGTGCCGGTCCAAATTTCGCTTAACCTATTGTTTTCTTTTAGTGTGGCGGCTTTTATCACCGTGCCGCGGTTGTAATCCGGAGGATTGGCAAGAGACACGTTTTCATAGTCAATCATAGACGTGTCGATACGGTCGTGCAGCCTCGGGCGCTCCGATCGCCGGTCGTAAATATCGATAGAGCCGCCGTAGACCTTAGTGGACTCGGCTTCGATATAACCGCCTAAGCCGTCGGGTGCAAGTTCCACCGGGTCGCTGCCGTCCGTGGTGTAAAAAATGGGCAACCCGAGTCCGTTATGCAGGACAAGCGTTTGGGGTGTGTCGTACATGCCCGGAGCGATATTGTACGCCAGCCCGCCCGTCGCGGCCTTGTACCAGTTTGCGTAGACCGCCGCGCTTCCCGAGATGCCGACGTTCACAAATTCATCCCCCAGCGTTTTCCCGCCGTCCGGCGAATAAAACCAACCCGTAAACTCATACCCGTCCCGATGCGGGATGTCGGGCATTTCCACACTGCCGTCCTCCGCGTTCCGAATAATGTCGTCGATTCCGTGCCCCGGCACAAAAGTTATCCAAGGCGCATCGACAGTTACGTCGTCGTACGTGGATAGGAGTTCGCAGCCGGGCGTCGAAAGAGCTAAGACGACGGCTAAAGTCAGGATAAAGATTTTCGGGATTCGCTTCACCCCTATATTATATCGACATATTTCGACATTGGCAAGCGTTTTTTAAGGAATTTTTGCCGATTGCGTTAATGCAACGCGGTACAGGCCGGTTTTTTTGCAAAAATCTTCGATAAAGCGTAAAAATTTACTTGAAACTGACGTCATTTGAGTTTACAAGTCTAGAAATTTTTGTTATAATATTAGTTTGTAATAGTATGCATAAAGGTGAACCATGTTCGAATTAAACAACTTTGACGCTATCCAAATTTCTATCGCGGGCCCGGACAAGATCCGCGAATGGTCGCACGGCGAGGTAACCAAGCCCGAGACGATCAACTACCGCACGCAAAAGCCGGAAAAAGACGGACTGTTTTGCGAGCGGATTTTCGGCCCCACCAAGGACTGGGAATGCCACTGCGGCAAGTATAAGCGCATCCGCTACAAGGGCGTTATTTGCGACAAGTGCGGCGTAGAGGTCACACGTGCCAAGGTTCGGCGCGACCGCATGGGTCACATCGAATTGGCGGCGCCTGTGACGCACATTTGGTATTTTAGGGGCGTACCCTCGCGCATCGGCCTGCTGCTTGACATGGCACCCAAAAGCCTCGAGCAGGTGGTCTATTTTGTCAACTACATCGTGCTTGACCCGGGCGATACGGATTTGGAAAAAAAGCAAATCTTAACGGATGCGCAGTACACGGATTATTGCGAAAAGTACGGGCGCAGCGCGTTTAAGGTGGGCATGGGCGCCGAAGCGGTGCGGATACTATTATGTGAAATTGATCTTCAAAAGGATTACGACGAGATTAAAAAAATCGTCGATTCCTCTACCGGCGCCAAAAAAGTAAAGGCGATAAAGCGGCTGGACATCCTCGATTCCTTCTTAAAAACCTGCAACCGCCCCGAGTGGATGGTGATGGAGGTTTTGCCCGTCCTGCCGCCGGAAATCCGCCCCATGGTGCAGTTGGACGGCGGGCGCTTTGCAACCAGTGACTTAAACGACCTCTACCGCCGCGTTATCAACCGCAACAACCGGCTTAAAAAGCTGATGGAATTAGGCGCGCCGGACATCATCGTACGCAACGAAAAGCGTATGCTGCAAGAAGCCGTCGACGCTTTAATTGACAACGGGCGCCGCGGTAAAGCCGTTTCGGGCGCCGGCAACCGCGAACTTAAGGCGCTTTCCGGCCTCTTGCGCGGCAAGCAAGGCCGCTTCCGCCAAAACCTCCTTGGCAAGCGCGTCGATTATTCCGGCCGTTCCGTTATCGTCGTAGGCCCCGAGCTTAAAATGTACCAATGCGGGCTCCCCAAAGAAATGGCGCTCGAGCTCTTTAAGCCTTTTGTGATGCGCGAACTGGTGATGCGCGGAAAAACGCACAATATAAAAAGCGCAAAGCGCATCGTCGAGCGCGGCGGCGCGGACGTTTGGGGGATTTTAGAGGACGTCATCAAAGAACACCCCGTCCTCTTAAACCGTGCGCCCACCCTGCACCGGCTGGGCATTCAAGCTTTCGAACCCGTGTTGGTGGAAGGGCGCGCCATTAAGCTGCACCCCTTATCCTGCGGCGCGTTCAACGCGGACTTCGACGGCGACCAAATGGCGGTTCACGTGCCGCTATCCATCGAAGCGCAAACCGAGGCGCGCGTTTTAATGCTTGCCTCCAACAACATCTTAAAGCTTTCCGACGGGCGCCCCGTATGTTCCCCCACCCAAGACATGGTTATCGGCTGCTTTTACCTGACGATGGACCGGGTAGGCGCGAAGGGTGAGGGCAAATATTTTGCCGACGTTTCCGAGGCGAAAATGGCGTATGCGAACGGCGAAATTAAACTGCAAAGCAAGATTTTCGTGCGCATGTTCCGCAACTTAGGCGGAGAATTAAAGCACAAAATCGTCGAAACTACCGTTGGGCGCATCATTTTTAACGAAGCCATCCCGCAGGATTTAGGCTTTGTAAACCGTGCCGACGAAAACACCGTATTCGATCCGGAGGTCAACTACAAGGTCGATAAATCGCGCCTGCAAAAAATCGTCGAGGCTGTGTTCCGCCTTAAGGGAGCGACGGAAACGTGTAAGGTGCTCGACAAGATTAAGGCGCTCGGCTTTAAGTATTCCACCATCGGCGCGGTGACCACATCCGTTTTCGACATGCATATCCCGGCCGACAAAAAGGATATTTTGGCAGAGGCGGAGCGCAATGTCGTCGAATTTGAGGAATTGTACCGGCTCGGGCACTTGACGCATCGCGAGAAGTACAAGCTGGTCGTGACCGAGTGGAGTAAGGCCAACGACAAAGTGACCAAGGCGCTCAAAGAGACGTTGGACGAATACAACCCGATTAACATGATGGCGGTTTCCGGCGCGCGCGGCAGCATGAAGCAGATTGCTCAGCTTTCCGGGATGCGCGGCCTTATGACCAACCCGCAGGGCGAAACGCTCGAAACGCCCGTCCGCAGCTCTTTCAGAGAGGGGCTTTCCGCGCTTGAATACTTTATTTCCAGCCACGGCGGCCGCAAGGGCTTAGCCGACACCGCGTTAAAAACGGCCGAGTCGGGGTATTTGACGCGCCGGTTGGTAGACGTCGCCCAAGACGTTATCGTGCGCGAAGAGGATTGCTTTAGCGGCGGCGAATCGAAAGGCATCCGCACCGGCGCAATCATGGAAGGGGATCAGGTCATTGAATCGCTTACCGACCGCATCGTAGGCCGCTACGCCACCGAAGACGTCGTAAGCCCTAAATCCAAGGAGATTTTAGTTTCGGCGGGGGAGATGATTACCGACGAGTCGGCCGAGAGGATTAAATCCGCCGGTATCAAAGAGGTTTCCATCCGCTCTGTGTTGACGTGCAAAAGCCGCTACGGGGTGTGCGCGATGTGCTACGGCAAGGACATGGCGTCGTTTGAGCGCGTTAAAATCGGCGAGGCTGTCGGAATCATTGCCGCCCAAAGTATCGGCGAACCCGGTACGCAGCTCACCATGCGCACGTTCCATACGGGCGGCGTTGCGGCGGCCGACGACATCACGCGGGGCTTGCCGCGCGTCGAGGATTTGTTCGAATCCAGAAACCCCAAGGGCGCGGCGGTCATCGCCGAATACGGCGGCAAGGTGCGCATCGAGGAAAAAGACGGCGCGCGCTATATTCATATCAAGCAGGAGGGCGGCAAAGAGGACAAGTATGCCATCCCGTTTACCGCGCACCTAAAGGCCGGCGTCGAAAAGGGCGCGGCCGTTACTGCCGGCGACCCGTTGACCGAGGGCCCGATTTATCCTCAGGACATTTTAAGGACAAAAGGCAAGCGCGACGTTCAGGAATATATTTTAAAGGAAGTCCAATCCGTTTACCGCAGCCAGGGCGTGTCAATCAACGACAAGCATGTCGAGGTGATTATCCGCCAAATGCTCAAAAAAGTGCGCGTTGAGGACGGCGGCGAAACCGATTTGCTGCCCGGAGAGCTTGCAGAGCTGCAGACGTTTGAGGAAGCGAACAAGAATGCTTTGGCCGAATACAAGCGCCCCGCGTCGGCAAAGCACACGCTGCTGGGCATCACCAAAGCCGCGCTTGCCACCGACAGCTTTCTTTCCGCCTCGTCTTTCCAAGAGACCGCCAGGGTGCTCACCGACGCCGCCATCAAAAATAAAGTCGACCCCCTCTTGGGCCTAAAAGAGAACGTCATCATCGGGAAACTCATTCCCGCCGGCACCGGCATGAAACAATACAAAAACATTTTTCCCGTCGAAACCGCCGAGCCGGAGCCCGCCGTGCGGCAGACATACCATGAAGGTTAGGAGCCGGGGGCTAGGGGATAGGGTATAGCATCGAAAGAATGCATCGGGCGGTGCGCGGGGGTTTTCGCGCGCCGCTTTTTGCATAAGGTATAAAAATTTCTAATTAAATTTTAATGTTCGTCTAATGACTTTATAAGTTTTACGTGCTATGATAGTAATGTAAAGGTCGTCGGCAGTCAGGCGGGCAGTCGGCCGACAGCCCGCGCAATCTCCCCGGCCGCGACGCGTGCGAGCGCGGAGACTAAGGCGAGGCGCACGCCAAACGCCCCCGCCCCCTTGCCGGCCGCGACGGTCGCGGTCAGTGAAAAATCGCCGATTTTGGGAAAAAACTTGCCGGCGCCCGCGCCGGGAAAAAGGCCGCCGTCAAAAACCTTAAAGCGCCCGATGTCGCGCCCGTCTCCCAGCGCCGAATCGACGGCGAGCACGGCTCCGGTCGGGTGGCGCGCCTTGATAAAGCCAACGGTTTCCATCAGGTTCTTGGCCGTCACCGGCGCGCGCAGCGTCCCATACACAAACGCGCCCACGTTATGGCGGCGCACCAGCTCCTCTCCGACCAACGGGCCGAAGCAATCGCCCGTTACGCGGTCCGAGCCGATGCATAAGATCACGGGTGGGCGGGAGCAATCTTTTATTAAAAAGCGAAGCGCCTTGAAAATTTTTTCCGGCTCGGTCATAAAACGTCATTATTTCCATTATCCGCCGCGCTTAAACGTATAAATTCCCCCGATTTTGGCAACAAACCATACATTTACTATTAATTTTTGCGAGGTATTAAGGCATGTCGTTTGTAGACATCTTCATTATCGTAGTCATCGGAATCACCGCGTTGTTCGGGTTGATGCGCGGCGCGTTAAAGACCGTCGTCAGCTTTGCCGTTTGGGTGCTGTCCTTTGTGATTGCGTTCTTTTTGGCAAACGCCGTGGCCGTCGCGTTATTAGATGTTCCGGGCATCGCAAGTATAGTATGCGGGCAAAGCGGCTCCTTGTTTTCGGTGATTAGAAACATCCCGCAGGGGATAGGCGGAATCTTTAAGGGCGTTTTTTCTGCGGCGGCTAAGAATTCCTCGGTGCTTTCCGGTGCCGTTTCGGAGCTGGACGCTGCGTATTTGCTGGCGGCGTATGCTATATTCGCAACCATCGTAGGCGTTCTGTTATTTGTGCTCATCCGGGTTTTGGCGGCCGTAATCGTGCTGCTTTTCGGCAAACTCGGCAAGAAATCCAAGACGCTTAAAAGCACTTCGCGCATCATAGGGTTTATCGTCGGAGGCCTCAAGGGCACGTGCTACGTCATCATGGTACTGGTGCTTGTTTCCGCCGTTTCGACGCTTCCGCTGATCGGCGGATTTGTTCGGGACATCATTCACGGAAAGCCCGCAGTCGAGGCGTCGGAAGGCGTAAAAGCAAAGGCGGGCATGCCCCGCAGCGTTATAGGGGAGCCTCTGTTTGAGGCCGCCTCCGGCATCAACGTCGGGATGTTGATTGGGAGCAATACGAAAAATATAGACAAAACGCTCGACAAGCTTATAACAAAGTCGGGGCTTTTAGAAAAAGAGGAAGAGGATAAAGACCCGGTTTTGGCAAAGTTAGAGACTGCCGCTTTGTGGGATAGGATTATGCAGGACGTTGACGCGTATTACGAATACGGCTAAGCGCGACTTAGAGGGGCGTTTCTTATGGAGGCGGCCCCCTTTTTTGAGTAGGATAACATTTGACGTTTTTGATAACGTGTGCTACACTTGAGTTGTTTAAAAACTATGCGCGAAAAATTTGAGAATATCATAAAGGCATACACCCCGCCCGACGATGTGCTGGCTGTAGCCGTTTCGGGCGGCGCGGATTCCATGTGCCTTTTGTCGCTGTGCTTAACCTCGCCCCAAATTAAAAAAGAAAACCTGATTGTAATATCCGTCGACCACAAAATAAGAGGAGAAAATTCCGCGCGCGACCTCGCGTTTGTACGGGATTTTTGCGCATTGCACGGCGTAAAGTTTTTGCCCTTTTCCGTTGATGTGCCGAAGCTTGCCAAGGAAAAAGGCATCAGCCTCGAAACGGCCGGCAGGGAAGCGCGGGTTAGGATTTTTTATTCCTTGGTGTTCGAAGGAAGGGCGGACAAGGTATTGACTGCACACCACGCTTCTGACAACGCCGAATCGATTCTTATGCACATCTTTCGGGGGTGCGGACTCAACGGATTGTGCGGTATGGAGTATTGCCGCGAGGACTTTTTGCTTCGTCCGCTGTTGGATGTCGTCAAAGACGAAATCGACGCATACGTCGTTGCGCACGATATCCCTTACGTCACCGACGAAACCAACGCAGACTCCGCCTACGCCCGAAATTTTATCCGCAACGAGGTTTTGCCGCTTATTAAGCAAAAATATCCGGGCGTCGAACGGGCGGTGAATCGGTTGGGCGAGCAGGCAACGGCGCTTTTCCGCTGGACGGACGGCGTGTGCGGCGCGGAGATTCATTACGAATACGCGGAACAAACCGACCCAAAAAACGATAACCCCGTCGCCGCAAAAATTCGAGTCGAGGCGTTTGGAGAAGAAGTGGAATCTGCGTGGTGTGTGATAGAGGCGCTCAAGAAGCTCGGCGCATACAGCGATATACAGCAAAAGCATGTCTATAATATCCGTGAATTGGCGAAAGCGGAAAACGGGAGCATGATCGATTTGCCGGGGAATTTCCGCGCCATCAAGGAGTACGATTTTGTCGCACTGTACCGCACCGACGGCTCATCCGTATCCACGGCGGAAATGAAATTCAAAACCGGCAGAACGCAAATGGAAAACGCAGTCATCGAGATAAAAAAATGCAAAAAAATACCAAAAAAAGAGGATGTTCCGTTTGGGACGCTTTACTTTGACCTCAAAAAAATCCCTGCGGACGCGGTCTTTCGGCACAGGCGCGCGGGCGACGTTTTTTGCCCCTACGGCGGTGGGACGCGCAAATTAAAGGAGTTTTTTATCGACGAAAAAATTCCGCTCCGGTTTCGCGATTGGATTCGCTGTATCGCGTCGGGCAACGAAATTTTAGCGGTCGCACAATATGAAATTTCCGATAAAATAAAAGTCGAAGAGGGCTCGGACGTGTATTCGATTACGGTTCGTTGAACCGATTGACAAATAAAAAAAACCGTGCTATGATTTGTGTGAACACGCCTTAGAGTGCCGTATCAAAAAAACCCATCATTCTTCATTTTTCACTGCGACTGCAAGGAGCCCCCCATGCCCGTTAAAGCCCCAAAAAATTTGCCTGCGGCAGACGCGCTCGAGCAGGAAAATATCTTCGTCATGGAAATCGATCGCGCCGAAGCGCAGGACATCCGTCCGTTGCGGGTTGCGATTTTAAATTTAATGCCGGAAAAGCATATTACCGAGCGGCAACTTTTACGCCTTATTTCCAACACGCCCCTGCAGGTCGAGGTGGTTTTGTTGCGTACGGCAACGTATCAATCCAAAAATGCCCCCCCGGAGCATTTGCAGGCGTTTTATCACACGTTCGAAGAAATCTCGGAAAAGCGCATAAAGTTCGACGCGTTGATTGTTACCGGTGCACCGGTCGAAAAGCTGGATTTTGCTAAGGTTCAATATTGGGACGAGCTGTCCAAAGTCTTTGCGTGGGCGGAAAGCAACGTATATTCGAGCCTGTATATTTGCTGGGCGGCACAGGCCGCGATGTTTTATCATTACGGTATCGGAAAGCAGGAAGTCCCCGCCAAGATTTCCGGGGTGTTCGAGCATTGTGTAAAGGATAAACTAAACCCGCTGGTGCGCGGCTTTGACGAGAGCTTTTGGGCGCCGCATTCCCGCTATACCGAAGTCGAAACTGACAAAGTGTATGCAAATAAAAGCCTTACCGTGTTGGCCGAATCTTCGGAGGCGGGGCTTTATTTGGCGGCCTCCGTAGACGGGCGGCGCGTGTTCCAGTTCGGCCACGGCGAATACGACGCCGATACGTTGCACAACGAATACATCCGCGACGTTAACAAAGGGTTAGACATCGCTCCCCCCAAAAACTATTACGTCGGCGGGGAAGCGGGAAATTTGCCCCCCATCCGCTGGCGCGCCCACGAATCCCTTTTGATATCCAACTGGCTGAACTATTGCGTCTATCAAGCAACCCCGTATGACATTGAATCCATCAAATAAAAATCGCAGGCGATTTCAGTGGCCAGTGAAAGAAGGTTCAATGTCCGCCTATAACTCAAACTAACATGCCGTTTATTTTTGTATGGATGGTATTGCCCAAAAAGCCGTTACCTATTTTTACTTCAACGATTAGGTTTTCCCGTTGGGCTTGTAAGTTTATTTGTCGCAATGTAAAAGCAGCTTTTAACTCGTCGGCTATGATGCCGTCGATTTTTATATAATGCTGTACCCAACCAGCTTTAACTTCAATCTCATGACCGTCATGCTGATAATGCCGTGTTTTCGAATTGAAGCAGAGTAAAAGAAACAGCCATACGCCGTAAAGGCCAAGCAGAATGTCAAGGAATACTAGATATGAGTCCATGGTGATTTCCTCCAAGTGTTGAAATAAAATAAAAAAAGGCGTCCCCATAAGAGACGCCTCCCAAAAAGGCTATCTCCTAATTGTCGCCAAACAACTGCAAAATCTGCATAGTGGAGAATCGCCTTATGGGCAGAATTCGCCTATGCAGATTTTTAATGTTGCTTGGCATTGTCATTGTACTACTTTTGCAAGCGCATGTCAATAAAAAGCCGGAAAGAAATTTTACGGTTACAGCCGTGAAACTTCTTAGCGTGGACGGTAGATTTTCTGATTGACATTTAAAAGTGCGGCGGTTATAATGGGGTTATGGATAACGAAATTCTCATCGTAGAGGACGAATCGCGCATCGCAAGGTTTATTTCCTTAGAGCTTGAGCACGAGGGCTATAAAACCAAAAGCATCATAAGCGGACGCGAGGGACTCGAGGAAGCCTTAAAAAAGGATTACGACCTGGTGATACTGGACGTAATGCTTCCGGATTTAAACGGAATCGAGGTTTTAAGGCGCCTCCGTCAAGTCAAAAGCACCCCGGTTATCATTTTAACGGCGCGCGACCAGGTGATGGATAAGGTCGCGGGCCTAGATTTGGGCGCGAGCGACTATATGACCAAGCCCTTTGCAATCGAGGAACTGTTGGCGCGTATCCGCGCGAACATCAAAAAACACGTCGGAATCCGGGCTTCGGAGCTTGTGTTTGGCCGCCTGCGCGTCGACACCGAGGCTCGCAAGGCTACTTACGGGGACGAGCCGGTTGACCTTTCTAAAAAAGAATTCGATTTATTGGTATACCTTTTAGAGAACCGCAACATCGTTATCTCGCGCGAAAAAATGTTGGACGGCGTGTGGGGCTTCGAATTTTTCGGCAACACCAACGTGGTGGACGTTTACATCCGGTATTTGCGCGTAAAAATCGACGAAAAATACGGAATTAACATGATAGAGACGGTGCGCGGGGCGGGGTACATCATCCGCGAGTAGGCTTGCCGTCGGCAAGCCTACTCGCGGATGATATAGTGATAAGTGATAAGTGATAAGTTTCGGATAAGTACGTGTGTGAATATGAGCAAATGTCTTTTGTTTCTTAGGAAAAAAGAACTTTCCTATGATACCCAAATTGCAATTATCCCTAACTTATCACTTATCACTTTGATTCATTAGATAGTGCTTAATTAGCATTTGTTGTCTCTTTTTATTATGCAGCCCACCATAGACGAACAACCGAATACCCCCGGCCTCCCCGTCGCCCCGCCCGAAAAAAAAGAGGCGGTCGACAAGACGCTCAAGGAGCTTGAGGCAGAAAAGAAGGCGGCGGAGGAGACCAAAAAAAACCGGGGCATCCGCAAGTTTTTTCGCGGCCTTGGCCATGCGGTCGCCACGCCGTTCCGCCCGATTCAAAAAATATTCGCAAAGCTTCGCTTGCCGCTCACGGCTAAAATGCTCCTCAACTTTTCGGTGATTTTTACGCTTGTTTTGGTCGGCTACACCGTGTTTATGGTCGTGTCCGTCTCGACGTACATCGAGCCCGAAGACCGCTCCTACCTCATCGCGACATCCGCCATCATCGTTAGTTTGGCAATCATTATCTTTACCGCGCTGACCGGCGTGATTTCCTCGCTGGTGTTAGACCCCATCCGCCGCATCGGCGACGGCATCGAAAAAATTACGGCGGAGGATTTGTCTAAAAGGCTCGAGCCCGTCGATACGCAGGACGAGCTCATGAAGCTGACCGGGCTTATCAACGGGATGCTGGAGAACATCGAGGCGACCTTTACCCGCCAGGAAAATTTTATCGCGGACGCGAGCCACGAGCTAAAAACGCCGATTTCGGTCATCAGCGGGTATGCGAATATGTTAAAGCGGTGGGGCGCTAAAGACGAACAAATTCTGGATGAAGCCATCGAGGCCATCGCAAGGGAGTCCGAAAATATGCAGCGGCTCATGGACCAGCTACTGATTCTCGCGCGCGTAGGGGAACTCAGCATGAACGTGACAAGGTTCGACGCGGACGAGGCGTTGCGGGAAATTGCCGACGGGTATAAATTGGTTCACAAAACGCATCGCATCTGTTACAAGGGCGATGAGGGGGTTATTTTGGAAACCGATAAAAGCCTGCTGATTGAATTGGTGCGGATTTTGACGGACAATGCGGTAAAATACACGCCCGAAAACGGCGAAATTACGATGGAGTGCAGGCTGAAAGGCGACGCGCTGAAAATTTCAATCGAGGATACCGGGATGGGAATAAGCCCGGAGGATTTGCCGCATATTTACGACCGGTTTTTCCGTTGCGACAAGGCGCGCGGCCGCGAGAAGGGCGGCACGGGCTTAGGGCTCACCATCGCCCGCTCCATCGCCGACACCTTGGGCGGAGAGATTGACGTCAAAAGCGCATTAGGGAAGGGCACGAAGTTTACGTTTACCTTATACTAAACGCAAGCATTTAGCATAAGGTAAACGTAAAGGTAATGAAAAATGAAAAATGAAAAACGTCGGGTAAATTAAATACGTAAACCAAAAGGATGCTCCTATGAAAAAACAACTGATTATTTTTTCCGATTATGGCTTAGACGACGCATGCGCGCTTGCCTATCTTTTAGAACATGCCGACCGCTTTGACGGCATCGACGTCGTTTGCATTGCGGGCAACGCCCCGGCGGCCTGCTCGCTGTCAAACGCGCAAAAGCTAGTGAATAGTGGACAGTGGACGGTGGACGGTGGACAGTTAAGGGGTCAAGGGTCAGAGGCCAGGGGTCAGGGAAGTAGGGCGCGATGCCCTCATCGCGCCGCCGTGCGTCTTGTTTCCACCAATGATTTTCCTCAAAACTACGCCCGCTTGCCGTCCATTCACGGAGAGGACGGCATGGGCGACTTATTCCCAAAACCCGAAACAATCGACGCGGTTCCTTATGCCGAGTGGGCCAAGTCGCTCCCCGAATCCGTTATTATCCTTTCCTTGGGCCCCTGCACGGTTTCGCTCGACGTTGTTAAGCGGTTAAAAAACCTAAAAGCATCGGAACACATCGTCATGGGCGGCATGGTAAAAGCCGTCCCCAATCATCTGGGGATGGAATTCAATCAAGCGTTGGACCCCGGCAGTTTCAACGCGCAAGTAAAATTTCCGCACGTTATCGCCACGCTCGACACCTGCCGCGCCCCGCAATTTAATTTGGCGGTTTGGCGGGGCAAAAGCGACAGCCTGCTGCACCGCCTTGTCAACCGGGCAAACGAATTGGCCGAGGCCCGCCACCCGGACAACAGCTATATCTACGATTTAATAACCGCGCTATACTTAATCGAGCCGCAAATCTTTGAGGCCCGCGCCGTGACCGACCCGTGGGGCAACCGACTGCGCGAGCTGCGGCTTGCGGATAAAGGGTTTATGCTGGGGGAGTACCTCGTCTTGTAGGGGTTGTCGTGGCTTCTCATATCGCCGTCATCCTGAGCGAAGCCGCTTTGCGGCGAAGCCGAAGGATCTCCACCTTTTGAAGTAGGCATCCTTTTATATGGTGGAGATCTTTCCACTCGGCCGCAAAAGGTTTAGGGTTGTCAAAAGATAGCGCGGCCTCGGTCAGGACGACGGAAAGGCAGGTGGACGAACCGTGCATAGTCTATAATTAGAAGTCGAACGGTGGGTTTATCGGTATTCGGGGGCGCTAATTCTTGGTGATGCGACGACAATTGCATTTTGTAGGGGCGGATGGTAATCCGCCCGAAAGCATAGGATTTAAGCGGATTTTGAGTAAAACGAGATGTCCTTATCCTAATTTCGGGCGGATAGCGAGGCCGCCCCTACAAAAGGAAAACAACTTACAGTCACCAAAATTTAGCACCCCCATCGATATTCAATTCTCCAACCCAAAAAGGTAGCCGGCACTGACTTCTAAAACCACGGAATTAGTGTGGCGTCAATACGCTCCTAATCCGCGTACAGCGCCAAATGCACCAGCTTTCCGTGTTGACGCGCAAGCAGAATCGAATTTTCATCGACGAGAGCGCCCCCGGCCGCTACGAGGGTTCCGTCGCCTGCACAAATTGTGCGCGACAGCTTTTTTCCAAGCAGGAACGCGTAGGCCGACCCGTCCGGCGGCTCTTTTTGCGGCGTGCGCGTCACCTCCGTCTGTTCGGGCGGAATACGGAAGGGTAGGGTGTAGGGCGACCCGTCGGGTCGGGGTTCGGGATTCGGGGCTCGGGACTCGGGATTAAAAGAATTAGGAATTAGGAGTGAGGAGTGAGGAGTGGCGGATGGATTAGGTATGTTTTTTTCCGAATTTGTAATTTGTTTAGCACGCTCCGCCCCTTGCTCCTTGCCATGCACTCTCACCCTAACCACGCCCGCGTTTTTTGGGACGCGCGGGCGGGTTTTTTTAAGCTTGACGGGCTTTTCCGCGTCGTTAATAATCAGCATCCGGTCGGAATAAGATAGCAGGCGGGCAGGGGAGAATTCTAAGTTAGGAATTAGGAGTGAGGAGTGAGGAATGTCGGCTGAAACTAGAATTGTTTCCACCAGGTTTTTCTCAGCCAAAACGATATCGCGCACATAACCCAATCTTTGGCCGTTCGTATCAAAGCACGCGCAATTCATCGGGCTGACGGCGAGTCCGGCGGGAATCGCCCATTCGCATAACAGAGTCGACCGATTTGCAATGACGCATGCATCGGCCTCCGGGTTTTTGACGCGCCGAAATTCAACAAATTGAATTTCCGGTTCTTTTTCGTCGTCGCTTAAAATTTGCAAATATTTGGCCGCGCGGAGCTTTTTGTCAAAAAGGACGTTGCCTACCACCCCGGCAAGCTCCGCCCCGTTTAGACAAATGAGTTCTTTTCCGATGAGTTCGCTGATTTTTAGCATGGATAAATCCGCCTATAGACAAGCTGTCCCGTACTTATACAATATGCTTAAGGGGCATAAAAGATAACAGGAAAAGAAGTGTAAAAAAAGCCTCAAAATTTTTTTAAATTTTTTTTAAAAAACGCTTGACAAATCGATTTCCGCGTGCTACAATCAGTACAGTTGGTACAGATGATGCAGTTCGTACAGCCGGAACGCAAGCCGCATATCCTAATAGTATCAATGAAAGGACAGCTCTCAAAAGAATGAAGGAGTCGTAAAGCCATGTCAAACCATAAAAAAATTTATCTGATATTTCTTATCGCCTTTGCCTCTGCCCTTGTTGCGACGGTTGTGACGGGCGTTTTTAAGATTTACGTCTTACACGAGCCTAACCCCCTTGAGTTTGCCGTCGCGTTGCCCGTTACGTTTTTCTTTATGCTGTTAGGCGTTGCCCTTCTCGGCTACGAGGGCACCGGCACGCCGGAGAATATGGTTGTCAACGGATTATTCTATGTATTCTTGGCAGGCGCCGTCGTGTTCCTCATCCTCTTTTTAAAAGCCGCAAAAAAGGTAAAAGAGCGCAAAACAGGCTTTAAGTACATAGACCAAAAGTATTTAGATAATCCCTGACCCCTAGCCCCTATTCCCTAACCCCTGACCCCTAAATCCCGGAGAGCCTGAATAAATGACAAAACGTATTATAAAAATAATTACGGTGGCGGCCGTTGCGGCACTCATACTGTCGGCAGTTATCGCGGTCGGCGGATGCGTCCCGGCTAAAACCAAAAGCGAACCGCTTCCGGCCGACGCCGCCGTTTTTGTCGGGCGGGAGTATAACGACAACGCGACGGTCGTCGTCTTCTGCGATGACGCCGCATATGTCGGATACCTTAAAGGAAACGGGACGGGTGGGTACGCCACATTCGAAGACCGTTTTACAAGATTAACGCTATCCTTTGACGGCGAGATTTACAAAGTAACCAACCTGTCCTCCCTTTGGCAATCCGCCGTGATGCACGGTTCTTATCCGCAAGGATTCGTTTTCAACGAGGACGGCAGCATGTCTTGGGTATCGGTAATGACGGATTCCGAATATAACGGGCCCTCCGTGACACTAAATGGAATAAAGTGGCCAATCGCAAGCTTTACAAAAATGGACGGCGTGGAGGTTGTCAGGCCAAAGGACTGCCCGACCGATTTAAGAATTACAGGCACTACGCTCGGCTTTGAATCCTCGGACGAATGCGTTTGGGTAGAGCAAACGGGTGCAAACGAAGTGTGCGGATTCGAAGCCAACCCGATAGACTTGGCGGATTGGGGCTTTACCGCTGCGGGCGCGTTTGAATTCCGGCTCCGGAGCCTTGGCGGAATCCCGACATACGGCGAGGACGGGCTCTTAAAAAGTTTAACCGTCGCAAGCGATTTAAGTACTTCATACGCAAGTTTTACGGTAGCGCAGGGTGAACAGCTGGCGACCCCGCAAAATCTCAGCCTCGTCGGCTTAAGGCTAAGCTGGGACCCGGTCCCTAACGCTGACCATTACACCACCTCGACCGGCTTTGGGAATTCAGACCCTTGGGCGACCGTAACCGGAGATCCAAAGACGGTGACGGTCATAGCGCATAGAGCCCGCGAGGTCGAGGGAGATACCATCATCTTTTACCCCTCCAGCGAACCCGCAACTTTTATCATTAGGTAACGAACCAGGAGATTTTTATGGAACAAACGGCTGACAACCTAAAACCAGAAAACAAAAAGAAACAGACGCTTAAAGTGTTCTTTTTGCTAAGCCCGGCGATTTTTTCTATCGTTTGTTATATGATTTTTTTGCCGCTCGCTCCCGGCGGTTTTCCGATGACGGCGGAGGCGTTAGCGAGTTGGTTACTAATTTTATTTTTTCCGATGCTTCTTCCGACGGCTGTCAGCGCCGCGCTGTATTATTGTTCGGTGAAAGCTCAAAGGAAACGGTTTATCGTGTTGTTTACCGTATTGTTCCTAATCGTGTTAATCTGCTTTTGCGGCGTGGTAACCGGTATCAGCGTGTATTGGGCAAGGCCGGTTATATTTTCAGAGCTTTCCCGGTCTTTGTTCGGGGTTGGGCTCTTTGCGGGTCTAGTAACCTTGTCTGCGCTTTGTCTTGCCGTAGCCGTTTTTTTTACGATAGATTCCGTTAAAACCATTAAAGAAGGAAAAAAGCATTGAAATTAAGACTGAAAGGAACCAAAAGCATCTTCGAGGAGATCGCGGAGCAGTATAAAAATTATATACGGCTCGGCGTCATTGTCGGCGGCGAAAAGCTGCCCTCCTGCCGCGAGCTTGCCATCGAGCTCGGCATCAATCCCAACACCGTCGAGCGCGCGTATGCGCTGCTGGAGGCCGAGGGGTTGGTGATGACGATGCACAAAAAGGGGACCTTTGTCATCGAAAACGGCTCGCAAAAAACGGTAATACTGGCGGAGGCGGAAAAACAGGTAGCCGCGTTAAAGAACGCGGGGCTTGAGTATCAGGAAATTTTGCAGATTGTCGAACGCGTTTATAAGGCGGATAGGGAAGAGCCATGAGCGACAAACGGAAATTGTTGTCCCTCGCCGCGATTGTCGTAATGGCCGCGCATTGGATTGCGGCACAAGCGGTTTGGATTCTCTCTCACCCCTTCAGCTTTAACCGTTATTACATCGGCATATACTATATCCTCTGCATTCTCTGCGTATCGGTTGGTGTTGGCTTAGCAATTGCGCGTGGGTTACGGCCCTGCCGGGGACGGCGGGGCGATGAGGGCATCGCCCCCTACGGGTAATCGGTATTCCTTGGTTACGGCTCTGCCCGGGGACGGAGGGTCGCCGAAATCCAACCCATAACCTTGATGTTTCCTCGTCGAACCGGCAGAGAAAACCGGAAACCGCCCGGGCGGCAGGGGACGGAGGGTCGCCGAACGGCGACCCGAGGCGTGGTGACACGAGCGCAGCGAAGTGCCCGATAGGGGGCCGAAAGCTTGCCTTTCGGCATCAACACCCCCGTCCCCCCGACATCTCCCCCCGGTAAGGTTGTCAAGCACTACGTCCCCGTGACAAGTACTACGTCCCCGTGGCATAATTCGGTTCCGGCGGGGCGCCCAATGGGTCGCCCCCTACGGGAAAAAGCATAGCCAATCCATCCATCATTCCTAATTCCTAATTCCTAATTCCTAATTCTTTTAATCCCGAACCCCGATAATTCGGTTCCGGCGGGGCGTCCGATGGGTCGCCCCCTACGGGAAATCTGCAACCGGCGGGTCGCATGGGAGTGCGACGCTGGCGGGAAAGAGCGTACCAAATCCATCCTCCATTCCTCACTCCTCATTCCTAATTCATATCAACCCCACCCCATCCCCCATCCCCCAACTCCCATCCCCGACCCCCGAATCCCGCCCCAAGGAGACGATATGATTGAAATAAAAAACATGACCAAATGCTATGGTAAAGTGCCGGCGCTATTAAACTTTAACCTCAAAATCCCAAACGGCAGCATTTTCGGCCTTGTCGGCATTAACGGCGCGGGCAAATCTACGCTGCTTCGGGTACTTTCCGGCGTCTTTCAGGCGGACGTGGGCGAGGTTCTTTTTGACGGAGAAAATGTTTTTGAGAACGAAAAAAAGAAAAAGGAAATCTTTTTCCTTCCCGACGAGCCGCATTATACCCCCCTTATGAACGGCCACAATATGGCGGAACTCTACCGAACCTTCTACCCCTTTGACGAGAAAATTTTTACCGACTATATCCGCGCGTACCAGTTAGATTTACGCGCCCCCTTGCGCAGCTTCTCAAAGGGAATGAAGCGCAGGCTCTTTGTGTGCCTCGCATTTGCCTCAAGCCCTAAATACCTGTTGCTTGACGAAGTGTTCGACGGGCTGGACCCCGCGGCGCGGCTTGTTTTTAAGCGCGGCCTCATCGACACGATGGAGCGCACGGGGGGCACCGCCGTCATCGCCAGCCACAGTTTGCGCGAATTAGAGGACATTTGCGACAGCTTCGGGCTCATCGACGGCAAGCGCATCGTGGACTCGGGGTCGCTTAGCGGCTCGCTTGAAAAAATATTTAAGTTCCAAGTCGCCTTTAGTCATCCGGTTTCCCGCGTCGAGCTCGGCTTTGAGTGCCTCTCGTACGAGTCGAGCGGCAGAATCGTCAAAATCGTGGTGCGCGGCGACAAGGAGATGTACCTAAATAGAATAAACGCGCTTAAGCCTTTAGTGGTAGACGAGATGCCGGTGGATTTTGAGGAGTTCTTTATCAGCGGAATTCAGGGGAGGACGAACTTACAATGAAAAAGTATTTTATTTATGAGCTAAAAAAGAATTGGCTGGCCGCGCTTATTCTCGCCGCGTTTGCCACGGTTTTTTACATCACCTTTATTATAAACGCGGATTTTCAGCCGAACTTCACCGGAACCTACGTGCCGCCCAGCCTGGTCGCGGTTCCGCTGGTGACGCTGATGTTGCTTTGTACCTTTGTGCCGGCGATGGTGTTTTCGTATAAAATGAACGCGCGGCAAACGGACTGCTTTTACGCCCTGCCGCTAAGGCGGGAAAAGGTGTACCTGATTAAGTCGGCGATAGGGCTTTTGATGGTGTTGGTTCCCTACACCGTTGCCTATTGGCTCGGCTTTATCGCCACCGCCGCAAAGCCGAATGCGTTCGAGCTTTGGGCGTTTATCCCGGCGTATTTTATCTCGATCCCGCTGGCGGTGATGCTGTTCGGGTTCAACGCGTTCATTTTTACGCGGGCGAACCGCCAAAGCGACGGTACTTTCTTTGTCGTGTTGTATGCCTGCGTCGGGGTTATGCTTGCCGGATATGTCTACGTATTATTTGATTGCGGTTACGGAGGCGGGTACGGAGACTACGGGAACTACACAAATCCCTCGGGCTCGCGTATTAATATCGTCAACCCGAGCTTTTGGGATTGGTTCACCTATAGCCCGCTTACCTGGCTTGCAAACAAATACACCGGAATTATTTCCAACACGGAAACGCTTTACGGCGTCGGAGCCGTTATCCGGCCGCACGAAGAGGTGGATTTAAGCGGTTTTATCAATTTGGAATGGCTCTATTACCTGTTTGCGGCGCTTACCGGCATCGCGGCCTGGGCGGGCTTGTTTTTGACGGCGCGTAAAGAAAAAGCCGAAAACGCCGAGCGCGTATCGGACACCTGGTTCGGATACCGGATCATGCTCCCTACGTATTTGGCGTTGGGCTTGGCGCTGCTCGTCCCGATAGGGGGCAGCACGGCGATGATCTTTATCGTCATAGTGGTCGCCATGTCGGCAGCCTTGTACATCATTTACCGGCGTTCCGTAAAGCTGAAGCTAGAGGATATAATTTCGCTCGTCGGCGCGGTGCTTTTGGGTTTGCTGTTGGCAATCCCGTTAAATAGTTAGCCGATTTATCGCATCCCCGCGAGAATACTTAAAGTTTTTGTCCGTTAACTGCTTGACATTATATCGGTCAACCGTTATAATGTTGTTATGAATATCAACGATTTGTTGAAAGAAAAGAAAATCACAAAATACCGGTTGTCAAAAAACAGCGGGGTGGCTTTTGCTACGGTCAACGATATTTGCTCCGGCAGGGCAAAAATAGCAAAGTGCGCGGCGGACACCGTATACAAATTATCCAAGGCGCTTGAGGTTTCCATGGAAGTGCTAATAGCGGATGCGATGGAGTACCGCATCGGCTTTGAAACCTTTAAAAGTAACGTCTGCCATAAAGTAAAGGATTTGGGCGATATTGATTTTATTATCGAAACGCTGGAATCGGATGAGATACGGAGCCAATTTAACAAAAAGTGGTATCCGGAGGCTTTCTACTTGTTGGCCATGGTGGATTATCTTTCGCGCGAAAACGGTCTGCCGCTCGCGTCGGAATATCAAGACATTCGCTCGGCCCGTTTGCGCGAGCCGATTTACCCCGCCGGTGTTCTCACTTTGGGCGCGGTGTCGGGCAGTGACACGCCAAAAACGGAATGCCTCTATGCGGCGATTCCGGAGTTTTTGCGTTTTAATATTATAGAGAGCGAGGTGCGGAATGTTTACTAGTCAAGTTTTTACAAAAGAGAATCTCTTACCAAACGATTCGCATCGCCGAAAGAGAGGCAAAGGCCGCGCTGTTAGATTTTGAGTGTGCTCGCCCCGGCGCGGCTCAAAACGAAGAGAGCATCGCCGAAATTCTGGAGCGCGCAAAACATAAGAAAAACTAACATTTTTTCCCTTTACTTATCTTTACTTTCTTTTAACATTTTAGCTTGTTTCCCTTGACAAAAGGGACGGGTATTGGGTAAAATAGTATACGTGGAGATGTGCGGCTAATTCAAAATTCGCCGCAATCTTTACGGGGCACTCTTAGGTTGCGGCCAACATCGGTGTTAACAAACGGAAGAGGGCTTATAAGCAGGGACATGTTAAAACCCGGTCAAAGCGTAAAGATTTCTACCAAAAAGCTGAACCTTTTTTACGGCGATTTTCACGCCTTAAAGGATATCGATATCGATATACCTGAATTTGCTATAACGGCGATTATCGGGCCTTCGGGGTGCGGTAAGTCGTCGCTTTTGCGCGTTTTCAACCGCATGAACGACTTAATCCCAATCGCCAAAACGACCGGCGAGGCGTTTATGGGCGACCTTTCGATCTATGATAAGGCGACGGACGTGCCGACTTTACGCAAAAAAATCGGGATGGTGTTTCAAAAGCCGAACGTATTCCCCACGTCGATTTACGACAATCTGGTGATCGCGCCGCTGCGTCAGGGGGCGAAGCGCAAGGATTTACCGGATCTCGCGGAGCGCTGTTTGACGCAGGTAAACCTGTGGAACGATTTAAAGGATGTTTTAAAAAAGAACGCGCTGAGTTTAACGCCCGAGCAGCAGCAGCGCCTTTGTATCGCGCGCGCGCTGGCCGTGAAACCCGAGGTAATTTTAATGGACGAGTCTTGCAGCGCGCTCGACCCCGAATCCACGATGCGCATCGAGGCGCTGATGACGGAGCTTTCGCAAAACTATACCATTATCATCGTGACGCACAACATGGAGCAGGCGATGCGCGTTTCCGACATGTCGGCGTTTATGATGATTGACGAAAAGCGGGCGGGGAATTTAGTGGAATACGAGCCGACCACCCAAATGTTCTCCAAACCCAAAGACAAGCGCACGGAAGACTATATTACGGGAAGGTTCGGGTAGGATTATTATTAAATATAAATGATAAAATATGAAATATAACTGCGTTGGCGTTCGCGAGGCTCCGCCTCGCTCGGCTAAGAAATTTTGGATGTAAATTTGTTATGTTGTGTAGCGATGCTTATTTCCAAAAATAAATAATCCGAAATTTATATTTTATATTTTATATTTTACATTTCAAATTTTACTCTATTGCTTATCATAAGGAGAGACTTTGAAACAAAACCATGAGCATTCGACGAAAAATTATATTATGCGCCCTGCTGCCGGTACTGCTTTTCTCGCTGCTATTTTCCGGATGCGTTGCCGGGAGCGGCGGCGAAAAGCACAGTATTTTGGTCGTGGGTTCCACCTCGGTGCAGCCGTACGCCGAGCTTTTGGCGGAGTCATTCGAGCATGGGCACAAGGGGTACCGGATTAACGTCTCGGGCGGCGGGTCGGGCGCCGGGATTTCGGCGGCGCACGACGGGAAAACCGACATCGGTATGTCTTCGCGAAAGCTTAAGACTGCCGCGGATTCGTACGAAAAGGATCTTTGGTTCACGGCAATCGCCATGGACGGGTTGGCGATTATCGTGCACCCCGATAACCCGGTAAAAGGGCTGTCCAAGCAGCAATTTCAAGATATTTACGCGGGCAAAATAAAAAATTGGGATCAGATTGAGGGCTTCTCCGATTGGGCGGCTCGGGCGAACCGCAAAAACGCGGAAATTCATTTGGTGACGCGCGAGGACGGTTCGGGGACGCGCAGCGCATTCGAGGAAGTCGTGATGGGGACGGTCGAGATTACCAACAAGGCAATCGTCCAAAACTCTAACGGCTCTATCCGCAATTATGTTTCCGGCAACCCGAATGCCATCGGTTTTATCTCCTTAGGTTTAGTTCCGGCTAAGGGCAGGGATAAAAAGGTCGTTGCGTTGGATTTAGACGGGGTCAAAGCTACGGAAGAAAACGTGTCCAACGAAACGTACGCGCTCTCGAGGCCG
>WQYM01000007.1 GCA_009781235.1 Bacillota bacterium | reverse complement strand
CAAATCCTCGCGCCGAAGAACCGCTTTGAGGCGCGAGTCCTCCACGGAGCGTACGCGAAGTGCGGAAGGAGAGTAGCGAACGAAGTTCGCGTCGAGAGGAAACCGTTAGGGTGTCCTCTCGAGAAAGGAGAACCTATGATCCAGCCCCAAACATACCTAAAAGTCGCCGACAACAGCGGTGCCAAAGAAATTATGTGCATCCGCGTTTTAGGCGGGTCGTTTCGGCGCGTCGGCAACATCGGCGACGTCATTATCGCATCCGTAAAATCGGCCAACGTCGGCGGCGTCGTTAAAAAAGGCGACGTCGTCAAAGCCGTCATCGTGCGCACGCACAAAGGGATTTCGCGCCCCGACGGCTCGCATATCCGCTTTGACGATAACGCAGCCGTGATTATCGACAATCAAAAGCAGCCCAAAGGTACCCGAATTTTTGGGCCGATTGCCAGAGAGCTGCGCGAAAAAGACTATATGAAAATCATATCGCTCGCGCCGGAGGTCATGTAACAATGAGCATACACGTAAAAAAAGGCGACAAGGTTAAAATCCTGACCGGAAAGGACAAGGGCAGCGTCGGCAAGGTTTCCGCCGTAGACCCCGTGGACGGGAGGGTCATTGTCGAGGGCAAAAATATTATCATCAAGCACTTAAAGCCTGTTAAGGCTAAGTCGCGCGGCAGCGGAAGCCGCGGCGGAATCGAAAAAATCGCGGGCAGCATCGACGCTTCGAACGTGCAGGTGGTTTGTCCCGAATGCGGTAAAATGACGCGGGTCGGCCACTCCGAAAAAACGGACGCAAAAGGCAAAATCAAGCGTTTCCGCGCTTGCAAAAAATGCGGGGCATCTTTGGACGTTAAATCCGTCAAAGCCGACAAAAAAGACAAGAAAAAGAAGAAAGAAGACGTAAAAGAAGAAAAGAAGGCCAAAAAAGATAAGACCCCCAAAGCAGACAAGCCCGACGACAAGCCCGAAAAGCTTGATAAGATGGGCCGCAACGCCGACGGAGCGGTGGTTTAGACGTGCTAATGAAACAGTGCCTTCACGAGTGCAACAGTGCAATAGTGCAGTAGTGCAGTAGTGAAGGACGAATGTATCGGCAATCAAGCCACAGTACCCGACAGAAAATTATCAGTAACTACTGCACTATTGCACTTGAGGTAAACATGGCAGCTAAAAAAGATCAGGTTCCGCAACAAGGCGCAACCGATAAGAAAAAAACGCCGAAAGCCGATAAGCCCTCCGGTAAGTCCGAAGCGATTCCGGCGACACTCATCACCGACGGCAGCGTCCGCGGCAGATTAAAAGCGCGGTATGTGACGGAAATTGTGCCCGCGCTCATGAAGGAAAAGGGCTATACAAACGTCAACGAGGTTCCCGCTTTGCATAAAATCGTATTGAATATGCGGCTCGGGGACATCAAAGACAACGCAAAGTCCGTTCAGCTCGCGCAAAAGGAATTAGACGCGATTGCGGGTCAGCGTTCGGTCATCGTAAAAGCCAAAAAGTCCGTCGCAAACTTTAAACTGCGCGAAAATCAGTCGATTGGCATTAAGGTTACGATGCGCGGCGCCCGCATGTACGAGTTCTTCGATAAACTCGTGGCGGTCGCGTTGCCGAGGGTTCGGGACTTTAGGGGCGTCTCAGCTAAGTCTTTTGACGGCAGGGGCAATTACGCGACCGGCGTAAAAGAGCAAATCATTTTTCCGGAAATTTCTTACGAGACGGTCGAAAAAGTGCGCGGCTTCGATATTTGTATCGTAACCAGTGCCAAGACCGACGCCGAAGCTAAGGCTTTATTGACAAAACTCGGAATGCCATTCCGGAACTGACGTTCCGAGAAAAAAGATAAAAGATAACAGATAAAAGAATAGCGGTTCTTGTTTTTCTGTTAATGTCAGAAACGTATGTTCTCAAACTTAATATATCCGATTTCTTTTATCTTATATCTGTTATCTTTTATCTCGTAACCCACTACCCCTCGCCATTCAACACGTATTGAAAGGAGTACACATCTATCATGGCTAAAAAAGCAATGGTCAACAAGCAAAAGAGGCCCGCAAAATACTCTACGCGCTTTTATACGCGCTGTACTCTGTGCGGGCGTCCTCACGCGGTGCTTCGCAAGTTCGGCGTGTGCAGGATTTGTTTTAGAGAGCTCGCCTACAAGGGCGAAATCCCCGGCGTCAAAAAATCAAGCTGGTAGGAATTCAACGAAGTTGAATTCAGTGATAAGTTATAAGTTATAAGTGATAAGTTTTGGATTATTCACGATGTAACCAACCGCAACTTATCACTCATCACTTATCACTTATCACTATCCGTATTCCATTCAAGGAGACAACCCTATGGTAACCACAGACCCTATCGCAGATTTATTAACAAGGATCCGTAACGCGCTCACCGCCCGTCACGAGACCGTGTTCGTTCCATATTCGCGTATCAAAAAAGCCATCGCCGACATTTTGTCCGAGGAGGGCTATGTGCGTGCGGTCGAGCTTGTAAAGCCCGACGGGCATCCGGGCATTTTGATTACGCTTAAGTACGGCTATAAAAACGAAAGAGTGTTGACCAATCTAAAGCGCATCTCGAAGCCCGGGCTTCGGATTTATTGCGGCGCTGCGGATCTGCCCAAGGTTTTAAACGGCCTCGGTACGGCGATAATTTCGACGTCCAAGGGCGTTATGACGGACAAAACCGCGCGGGCCGCGGGAGTCGGCGGCGAAGTGCTCGCCTACGTTTGGTAAGGAGGGGAGCAATATGTCGCGTATCGGAAGAAAGCAAATACCCGTCCCGGCGGGCGTCACCGTCACTGTAGACGGACAAACGGTCACCGTTAAGGGTCCCAAAGGGACTCTGACGCAATTAATCGCAAGCCCGGCCGTCACCGTCGAGCAATCGGCCGGCGTTATTTCGGTGAACCGGAGCAACGAGTCCAAAGAGGCAAAATCCATGCACGGACTTTACCGGATGCTGGTTGCCAACATGGTGGCGGGCGTCGTCACCCCGTTTGTCAAAACGATTCTCATCAAAGGCGTCGGTTACAAGGCGTCGGTTGCCAATAACAAATTGGTGATGAACATCGGCTTTTCGCACCCCGTCGAGTTCGTCGCGCCCGAGGGGATTACCCTTGCGTGCCCGGACTTAAATACCGTCACGGTTACCGGGATATCTAAGGAATTAGTCGGCCAGGTCGCGGCGACCATCCGCGGCAAAAAGCCCGTCGAGCCGTACCACAATTACGGGCTAAGGTATTCGACCGAGGTTGTAGTCAAGAAAGAGGGCAAGACCTCAGGCAAGAAATAATGATAAATTATAAATTATAAATGATAAATTATTGATGAATTGTTTTGTAGGAGCAAAAGGAAGAACTTTGACATTAAAGTTAAAAAATCCGAAATTTATCATTTATCAGTTATCATTTATCATTAAAAACAGGAGTTTTTCATGATTATCAAAGAAAATAAAAACCTATCGCGCCAAAAAAGGCATAAGCGCGTCCGGGCGGGTGTATTCGGTACGCCGGAACGGCCTCGCCTTAGCGTGTATAAAAGCACGACGCACATTTACGCGCAGTTGATTGTCGATACGGAGGGCAAGACGTTGGCGTCTAGCTCGAGTATCGCCAAGGGCGTCGATGTGGCAGGGCTTAGTAAAACGGAAGCCGCCAAGGCGGTGGGAATCAGTTTAGCCGCGCGCGCCAAAGAGGCGAATGTCGCAAGCGTAGTTTTTGACCGCGGCGGATATCTTTATACGGGCCGCGTTAAGGCGTTGGCGGACGGCGCGAGAGAGGGAGGCTTAGAATTCTAATGGAAGAGAACAGAGAATCGGCAAGAGAGCCCAGGGAGCCCAGAGGCTCCGGCGGCGCCGGAGGCAGGGGCGGTGCGCCGCGCGGAAGGCGTGAGCGCGACGAATTCAAGCAAGACGACGGCATTAAAAGTAAGTTAGTCGCCGTAAACCGCGTCTCAAAAACCGTTAAGGGCGGGCGCAATATGCGTTTTTCCGCTTTGGTGGTTGCAGGCGACGGGGTGGGCTCGGTCGGATACGGCATGGGCAAGGCCGCCGAGGTTCCTGAGGCCATCCGCAAAGCCGAGCAGGCGGCGCGTAAAGCCATGGAAAAAATTCCTTTGGCGGAGCACACCATCCCGCACGGCATCATCGGGCTTTTCGGCACCTCCAAGGTGTATTTGCGCCCCGCGCCCGAAGGTACCGGCGTTATCGCGGGCGGCAGCGTCCGCGCGGTCGTAGAGCTTGCCGGCATTAAAAATATCACGACCAAAAGCTACGGGTCGCGCAACGCCGTCAACACGGTAAAAGCGGCGATTGACGGCTTATATAACTTGCGCTCGCCGGAAAAAGTGGCGGCGCTGCGCGGCAAAACGGTAGAAGAAATACTTGGTTAAGTGAAAAGTGTGGCAGTGCGTTCATGAGCGCAGTAGTGCAGTAGTGCAATAGTGCAGTAGTGAAGGATGAATGGCAATTGGCAACCAAACTACGTCACGTGATAGAAAAATTATCAATAACTACTGCACTACTGCACTATTGCACTATTGCACTAGAAAAGGAATATCGATTATGAAAGCGAAAAACGCATCGGAACAAGCCAAACAAATAAAAGTGACCCTCGTCAAAAGCACCATCGGAGCTTTAGAAAAGCAAAAGCGCACGGTGGAAGCGTTGGGGCTCAAAAAAATCCGCCAAAGTAAGGTGCACAACGATACGCAGGTGGTACGCGGCATGATTTTTGTCGTAAAACACCTGGTAGCGGTTGAGGAAGTCGACGGGTAGAGGCTTATGCCGGACGAGCCGAGTTCACACGAGTGCAGTAGTGCAATAGTGCAGTAGTGCAGTAGTGATGGATGGGGAATCGTCCCCCCAAGAACGTGTAGTTAATAATTAATCAACAACTTTTGCACTATTGCACTATTGCACTACTGCACTAGAAAAGCAATAACTGTTGCACTATTGCACTACTGCACTACTGCACTAATATTGCGACGAAGGAGCAATATATGAAACCACATGAATTACAGCCTGCCCCCAATTCTAAAAAGACCGTAAAAAGGCTGGGGCGCGGAATCGGCTCGGGGCACGGCAAAACCTGCTGTAAGGGCCACAAAGGCCAATGGGCGCGTTCCGGCGGAGGCGTCAGGATTGGGTTCGAGGGCGGTCAAAAGCCCTTGGCACGCCGTATCCCCAAAACCGGCTTTACCAACAATTGGTCTAAAGTTTATTCTATCGTCAATCTTGCCGATTTAGAAAAGTTTGAGGACGGTGAAACCGTTTCGGCCCAAACGCTGTTAGAAAAAGGCGTGCTCTCTAAAATAGAGCAGTACGGCGTAAAGGTTTTGGCGGGCGGCGACATAGCTAAAAAGTTGACGGTTCGCGCGGCCAAGTTTTCGGGTGCCGCCAAAGAAAAGTTAGAAAAAGCCGGCTGCACGGTAGAAGTGCTGGGAGACGCACCGTAGTCCGTACTACACAACGTTAGTTAGAGAAAAAATATAAAATATAAAATATAAAATATAAATTAAGGTTTATTGCGAATCGGTTCAAAAATCCATATTCAAAATTTATCCGCAATTTATAATTTATAATTTATAATTTATATTTCAAATAACCGGAGGTTATCAATGCTCCAAACCATAGTAAACGCATTTAAAAATAAGGATATCCGAAAGAAGATTTTAATCACCATCGGATTATTGTTTATCTACCGGATCGGCTGTTACATACCGATCCCCGGTATCAGCTTGGACGTTTACGATATTGCGCACGGCACCGGCGACCAAGACCAAAACACCATGCTCATGCTGCTTAGCTCGCTTTCGGGCGGCGCGCTGGCCAACGGCGCGTTGTTCGCCATCGGAATATCCCCCTACATCAACTCCTCCATTATCATCCAGCTTTTAACCGTCGCGATTCCAAAACTAGAACAGTGGTCTAAGCAGGGCGACGAGGGCAAGCGAAAGATCAATATCACTACGCGCATTTTAACCCTGGTTTTGGCCATTGCGCAGGCCATAGGTATCGTCGTCAACTGGTCGATGAACGGCGCCATTTACGAGATTTTCGGCGTCGGCAACCTTACCTGGCTGGTCTCGATGTTTGTGGCGCTTGTTATGGTGGCCGGCGCGATGCTGACGATGTGGATCGGCGAACGCATCACGGAAATGGGCATCGGAAACGGCATCTCGCTCTTAATTTTCGTCGGTATCCTTTCCTCGGCAGGCCTTGCGATTATCTCGCTGGTTGCGGCCGCGACCCCCGATACCTCGAGCGAGGTAGTTTGGCAGATTGTCGGATTCTTCTTGTTGGTTATCGCCATATTCGCATTTATCGTATTCATCGACTCGTCCGAGCGGCGCATCCCCATACAATACGCAAAGCAGGTAAAAGGCCGAAAGCAGTACGGCGGCCAAAGCACCTTTATCCCCATAAAAATCAACGCCGCGGGCGTGTTGCCCATCATCTTTGCCAACGCATTAATTTCGTTCCCGCAGCTTATCATGTCGATGATTCCAACCGTTGCCGGGACCGCGTTTTACGGATGGTGGCAGCGATGGATGGGCGTCGGCGCACCGGTATACTGCGTGGTTGTGGGCTTACTCATCCTGTTTTTTAGCTACTTTTACGCGCAGATTCAGTTTAAACCCGACGAGGTGGCGCGCAATATCCAGCAGTACGGAGGGTTTATACCCGGCATAAGGCCGGGACGCCCCACGCAAGAGTACCTGACCAAGGTGACGCGGCGCATTACGTTCTGGGGCGCGTTGTTCCTCGCGTTTATTGCCATTGTGCCGTCGCTGATATTCGCGATTGCGTTCGGGCAGGGTTCGCCTCTCTTGAACGGGTTCAGCGCGACCGGTATGTTGATTGTCGTTTCCGTTGCGCTCGAATTTGAAAAGCAACTGCAGAGCCAACTGATGATGAAACAGTACAAAGGCTTTTTGAAGTAGTGCAGTAGTGCAGTAGTGAAGGATGAAAGTGAGCTTGCAAACAAAGCCGTTTCACGTATAATCAAGAAACATCAATAACTATTGCACTATTGCACTACTGCACTAGGTTAGCGAATTGATAGGAGTAAGCGCAAAATCATATGAACCTCATTCTATTAGGCGCTCCGGGCGCCGGAAAAGGCACCAGAGCCGCACTCATCGCGGCGGAATATCAGATTCCGCACATATCAACGGGCGATATCTTTCGTCAAAACATCAAGGAAGGCACGTCCGTCGGCCTAAAGGCAAAGGCGTACATGGATCAAGGCAAATTGGTTCCCGACGAGGTTGTCATCGAGTTGGTGCAAAGCCGGCTTATAAAAGAGGATTGCAAAAACGGCTACCTTTTAGACGGATTTCCCCGGACGCTCCCGCAAGCCGAGGCATTAGATAAAATCACGCATATCGACGTTGTCATCGACGTGGTTGCGGACGCAGATCTGCTCGCTAAGCGCATTTCCGGACGGCGCGTCTGCGCCAATGCGGCGTGCGGCGCCAGCTATCACGTCGAAACGTACGGCGGAAGCGTGTGCGGTAAATGCGGCGGCTCCGTCGTCCAGCGCGACGACGACCGCGAGGAAGTTTTTCTGGCCCGTCTTGCCGTGTACGATGCCCAAACCGCGCCGCTGGTGAATTATTATGCGGCAAAAGGTATCCTAAAAGCGGTCGACGGCTTAAAAAACCCGCCGGAAGCGGTTAGAGTGTTACGGGCATTTGAGGAAAGCAAAATGTAGGTATGGAACGAGATAAAGGATAACAGATAAAAGATAAAAGAAAATTGACTTATTTATGTTGACCGGCAATATTCTTTTATACAAAAAACCAAATCTTCCATTTTCTTTTATCTTTTATCTGTTATCTTTTATCTAGTCTCAAACAAGCGCTGAACCGGCGAAGAGAAATGATACCTATAAAAACTGACAAAGAGATTACAAAAATGCGCGCCGCAAGCCGCATTGTCGCAGACACCTTAAAGCACGTGGAAGCGTTTATTAAACCGGGCGTTACGACGGGCGGGCTCAATAAAATTGCGGAAGACTATATCCTCTCGCGCGGGGCGTACCCAAACTTTAAAAACTACTTCGGCTACCCGGCGGCCACCTGTATTTCGGTAAACGACGTCGTGATTCACGGGATTCCGGACGCGTACGCGTTGCGTGAGGGTGACATCGTGTCACTGGACTTCGGCGCCGTTAAGGACGGCTATCACGGAGACGCGGCGCGCACCTACCCGGTCGGCAACGTTTCAAAAGAAGCCGCAAAGCTGATGGCCGTCACACGCGAATGCTTTTATGAAGGTCTAAAGCAAGCGCGTGCGGGCAGGCGGGTCGGCGACATCTCCCGGGCAATCCAAGCCCGCGCCGAAGCAAACGGATACTCGGTCGTACGCGCCTTTTGCGGCCACGGCATCGGAAAAAACCTGCACGAAGACCCTCAAATCCCCAACTACGGCGCACCCGGGCAAGGGCCGTGCTTGCAAGCCGGCTTTGTGCTCGCCATCGAGCCGATGGTAAACGCGGGCGGCTTCGAGGTGACGGTGGACCCCGTAGATAAATGGACCGTACGCACAAAAGACGGAAAGCTGTCGGCGCATTACGAGAACACGGTGCTTATTACCAACGGCGGACCCGAAGTTTTAACCGAATAACGAATCAATATCGGAGGCCTTCGGGGTTTGGGGTTCGGAATTCGGGATTCGTAAAAGGATAAATCTATTTTTCGAACTCCGAACCCCGAACCCCGAACCCCGATATCGAGTGCATGAACCCTCAGCTCCCAACCTTGGGCGGTATCGCCGTAAGCCTTGCCGGGCACGATAAAGGCCGCGCATACGTCATCGTAAAGGTGATTGACCACGAATTCGTGGCGGTTGCCGACGGCGAGTACCGCAGCATAAAAGCCCCGAAGAAAAAAAGAGTAAAGCACGTAAAGATTTTGTTCGACGCAGCCGTCGAGGGCGGCGTTTTGGCGAAAATCGCCGACGGAACACTAAAAGATAACGAGCTCAAAAGACATCTGTTGAAATGCAGTAATGCAATAATGCAGTAATGAAGTAATGAAGGATGATAGCATGTAAAGAACAAACCAATCACAACAATAATTACTGCATTACTGCATTCCCCCAAAAGGAGTTTCATGCCAAGAGAAGACAACATAGAAGCCGAGGGCGTCGTCGTTGAAAGCCTCAGGAATACGACGTTTAAGGTAAAACTTGCCAGCGGGCATATGGTTATGTGCACGATTTCCGGTAAAATCCGAATGCATTACATTAGGATTTTAGAGGGTGACCGTGTGAAAATCGAAATGTCGCCCTACGACATTACCAAAGGGCGCATCACATACAGAAATAAGTAAACCGAGAACGATTTGCTTTCACAAGTGCAGTAGTGCAATAGTGCAGTAGTGCAATAGTGAAGGATAATAAGTTATTGAGCTTAAATTGAAAAATCATCAATATTCACTACCGCACTATTGCACTATTGCACTACTGCACTAGAAGGAGACATTATGAAAGTCAGGACATCCGTTAAACCGATGTGCGATAAATGCAAGGTTATCAAGCGTCACGGTAAAATTATGGTTATTTGCGCAAAAAACGCCAGCCACAAGCAGAGGCAAGGCTAGAAAATTAGTGCGGTAGTGCGATAGTGCAGTAGTGCAATAGTAGTAAGACGGATAACAATCTGTACAAGCTGTTGTATTTGCAAAATTGTCGATTACTGTTCCATCAAGAAACTCATCAATATTCACTACTGCACTACTGCACTATTGCACTACTGCACTAGAAGGAGATAGCATGGCACGTATATCAGGAATAGACCTCCCGAAGGAAAAACGGGTAGAAATCGGGCTGACCTACATTTATGGAATCGGCCGCCCGACGGCGGACAAGATTCTGGCGGATACCGGAATCAGCCCCGACACGCGCGTAAAGGATTTAACCGAGGACGAGGTGTCAAAACTTCGCAATTATATAGAAAAAAACGTCGTGACGGAGGGCGACCTGCACCGCGATGTTTCGCTCTCGATAAAGCGGCTGATGGAAATCGGTTGCTACCGCGGGGTGCGCCACCGCAAGGGGTTACCCGTGCGCGGCCAGTCCACCAAGCAGAACGCGCGCACCCGCAAGGGTCCCAAGCGCACGGTAGGCAGGGCCAAGGCGAAAAAGAAGTAGGCTCTATCGCTTGGTAGCACTTTATTAGCGATTTGACTTTACGAGATAAAAGATAACAGATAAAAGATAAAAGAGTGCGGACTTATCGTTTTTTAGGCAATGCGCGTTTGATACATCTTTTACAAGCCGTCCATTTTCTGTTATCTGTCATCTGTTATCTATTATCTTTTATCTAAGTTTCCGACAGTCTTTGATTAGAGGAACACAAAAAGGAGAGTACAACACAAAATGCCGGCACAAGTTAACAAAAAAGCGGTATCTAAAAAGAAAATCACGCACAATATTTCGCGCGGGCAGGCGCATATTCAGGCGTCCTTTAACAATACAATCGTCACAATCACCGACGAAAAAGGCAACGCCTTAACGGCGTCCAGCGCGGGGGCGTTAAAATTCCGCGGCAGTCGCAAGTCCACACCGTTCGCGGCGCAGCAGGCCAGCGAAAAGGCCGCGGTCACCGCCAAAGCGATGGGGCTGCGCACGGTCGAGGTGTTCATAAAAGGCCCGGGTGCCGGCAGAGAATCGGCGATCCGCGCCTTAGAGGTTGCGGGCTTAGAGGTTACGTCGATTACCGACGTTTCCCCGATTCCGCACAACGGCTGTAGGCCGCCCAAACGGAGGAGGGTATAACATAATGGCAAAATATACAGACGCGGACTGCCGTCAGTGCAGGCGCGAAGGACAAAAATTGTTTTTAAAGGGCGAGCGCTGCACCTCTAAAAAGTGCTCGGTCGAGCGCCGCGCGACCTCCGGAGTTCCCGGGCAGCACGGGCCTACGCCCAGCCGCAAAAAGGCCAGCGAGTACAGCATTCAGCTGCGCGAAAAGCAAAAGGTTAAAAAGACGTACGGGTTACTCGAAAAGCAGTTCCGTTCGTATTACGACGAGGCCGCGCGCTCAAAGGGTGTTACCGGCGAGACGATGCTTTTTCTGTTAGAAAAGCGGCTCGATAACGTCGTCTACCGCATGGGCATCGGCTCTTCGCGCGCGCAAAGCCGTCAAATCGTCAATCACGGCCACATTACGGTCAACGGTAAATCCGTCAATATCCCCTCATTTTGCGTAAAGCCCGGCGACATCATTTCCGTTAAAGAGTCAAAACGCGACAACGAAATGTTTAAAGAGCTCAAGGGCGCAAAAATCGTGATGCCGAAATGGGTGGAGTTCGACACCGAATCGTTTGTGGGCAAGATTTTGCAAACCCCCGAGCGCGCGGACGTCGATATGAACATCAAAGAGCAGTTGATTGTAGAGCTTTATTCGAAGTAAGCGATGGGCAGTGTTAAGCGGCAAATGCAAAAGTTAAGGGGTACACAGATAAAAGATAAAAAATAAAAGATAAAAGAAATCGGATATTTTTTATTGCGAGTAACGAACGGTTTCCTATTTTAAATCCTTCCATTTTTTGTTATCTGTTATCTTTTATCTTTTATCTCGGAACACCCACTATCAAAAGGTCGGCATATAAAGTCCGTCCAAGGAGATTTTAAAGCCATGATGGAAATAGAAAAACCGCGGATTGCGGTAGAGGAAAGCGCGGATTTGCGCGAGGGCAAATTTGTCATCGAACCGCTGGAGCGCGGCTACGGTATTACGCTTGGAAACGCGCTAAGGCGGGTTTTGCTGTCCGCGTTGCCCGGGTCGGCGGTGGTCGGCGTGCGCATCGAGAGTGTCAACCACGAATTTATGACCGTAAAGGGCGTAAAAGAGGATGTCGCCGAGATCATACTTAACCTCAAAAACCTCAATTTGCGGGCAAATTATCCCGACAAAAGCATTAAAAAGATATTAAGGATCGAGCGTTCGTCGTCGGGCGTTGTGACGGCGGGCGATATTCAGATTGATCCCGAGGTAGAGATTTTAAATCCCGAGCTGTATATTTGTACGTTGGACGAGGGCGGCCGGTTTTCGGCGGAACTCTACGTGGGGCGTGGGCGCGGATACGTAGTCGCCGAGGCTCAAAAGGATGATGCTCAGCCCATCGGTTATATTGCCATCGACTCGATTTTCACCCCCGTCAAGGCCGCGAGCTACAGCGTGGAGGCAACCCGCGTCGGCCACAACATCGATTACGACAAGTTGACGGTTGACGTTGCCACCGACGGCTCCATCTCCGCCCGCGACGCGATAAGCTTGGCGGCAAAGGCGATTGAGGACCACATCCGCATGTTTGTAGGGCTCTCCGAATCCATTTCCGGTATGGACATCCTAATCTCGCGCGAGGAAGATAAGCAGCAAAAGGTTTTAGAGATGACGATTGAGGATATGGATTTGTCGGTTCGCTCGTACAACTGCTTAAAGCGCGCCGGAATCCACACGGTAGAGGATTTGACCCGCCGTTCCGAGGACGATATGTTAAAAGTACGCAATTTAGGCAGAAAATCGCTCGACGAGGTTATGAATAAGTTATTGAGTTACGGACTGGCAATGAAAAGGTCCGAGGAGTAAATCATTATGGAACAACGAAAACTAGGCAGGCCCACAGACCAAAGGGACGCGCTGTTACGCAATCAGGTAACCGCGCTTTTGTGGCACGGAAAAATACAAACGACAGCGGCGCGCGCAAAAGAAGTATCGCGCATTGCCGAAAAGCTGTTGACGCTTGCGATTGACTCGTACACCGATACGGTGGAAAAGGTCGAGACGCGCATTAAGACCGAGACGGACAAAAAGGGCAAGCGGACGCAAAAGGAAATCAAGGTTGCTATTGTTAACGACGGGCCCAAAAAGCTGGCGGCACGCCGTAAGATTATGGCGGTCGTCTATGACCAGCAGGAGCAGCGCGCTAAGGGTGAAACCAAAGCCGCGTTCCGTGGCCGGACCGAGCACATTTACCATCCGCTGTTAGAGAAGATTTTTAACGATTACGCCCCCAAGTACGCCCGCCGCATCCAAGAAGTCGGCAAAGGCGGTGGCTATACCCGCGTCCTTAAAATGGGCTTTCGGCGCGGCGACGCGGCCGAAGAGGCGCTGATTGAGTTGGTGTAACCGACAATGCGATAATGCAATAATGCAGTAATGAAAGATAAGAGGGCTGTCTCACGAAGAAAAACGCGAGGCAGCCCTTTTTGTATTTCCTTGTTGACAAATAGGTTTGTTCGATTTATAATAGGGCATAGTAAGGAACAGGCGGTATAAAACGATGCTAACAAAGCACTTCAAAAAGATTTTTAAGACGGTTCCCGTTTTGCTATTGTGCGGCGTGCTGTGGCTTGCGGCATGGGGCGGATTTTCGGTGGTGCGCACGGCAAAAGCGGCCGGGAGTTTTGAGTACTCCTGTTTTTCGATGAGCCGCGGCGCGACCGAAACCGCCATGGGTTTTAATTGGTATTCGCCCGGCACAACAGCCTTAAACCGGAGCATCGTGCAGGTGGCGCGCAAATCCGAGATGAACGGCGCTCAATTCCCCGTGTCGGCGCCCACCGTTGCCGGTACGGCCGAAAAGGTATCGACGGGCGAATATTCCCATAAGGTAAGCGTCATGGGTCTGCGCCGCAATACGGAATACGCCTATCGGTTGCAAAACGGTGACGGCGTTTGGAGTGAAACCGGCATCTTTACCACAGGCAGCGGCGGGGGATTTAGCTTTTTGTATGCCTCCGACGCGCAAACCGCCTCGCAAGCAGATGCGATCGTTTGGCAAAACACGCTGCAAAAGGCGCACGCAAAGATTCCGGGCGCGGCTTTTTTGGCGCATTGCGGCGACCAGGTCGATACGGCGAACAGCGAAACGCAATACGGGTATTTTTTCAGCCCGCAGGAAACCTTTTTTAGCCTGCCGATTATGCCGGTCGCGGGCAATCACGACGTAGCGGACGAATACGCGCAGCATTTTAATTTGCCGGACGCGGGGCTCGGGATTGAGCCGAGGGGTTCGGTGTATGCGTTTGAATACGGCGACGCGTTGTTTGTCGCGCTCAATACCGAAGCGATGAGCGGCGAAAATCTGGCTAAGCAGGCCGAATTTTTAACTGATACGGTTCAAAATTCGGATAAGGCTTGGAAAATCGTCATGATGCACCGCCCTATATACCGGGCGGGCGGCAGTGCTTCCGAAGCGACCGCGCTGCGGGAAATTTTGTTGCCCGTAATTGACGGGCTGGAAATCGACTTGGTGCTGCAAGGCCACGTGCATTCCTATATGCGTTCGCTTGCGATGAGGGGCGATCAGCAGGTGTACGAGAATTTTGAATACGACGACGATTGGAATTGGTACAGCGTAAACCCGCAGGGCACGTTGTACCTGACGGTTGCGGGCGCGGCCAATAAGCAGAACGTCGCGTCGGGTAGTTCGACCTATGCCTATACCGCGTTTAAAAGGGGCGGAAACGTCGGGACGGAGAGCGACCCGGTATTGGTTCCGATGTACGTTTCGATTGAGGTTACGCCTCATATGCTCTCCATAGCGGCCTTTGAGGCGGGTGATGACGACTACCCCTTTGATACGCACGCGATTATTAAAAGGAGCGAGGTGACGGCGGTCGGTATCGCCGTAGAGGCGCTGCCCGCAAAAACCGTTTACGAGGCAGGCGAGACGTTTACGGCGGCCGGATTGGCCGTAAAAGCCTTTATGAACGACGGCTCCGTCGAACCCGCCACGGGCTTTTTAGTAAGCACCCCTGAATTATCAAGCTCCGGCGTAAAAATGGTCACGGTAACGTATGAGGGCATTTCGACGCAGTTCGGCGTGTTTGTGAACGAGCCCGCGCCCGGGGGCGTGGGCAAATCGGCCTATGATTTAGCCGTAGAGGCGGGCTTTGAGGGCACTTTAGAAGAGTGGCTTGAATCGCTAAAGGGCGAAAAAGGCGAGCCGGGCGAGAAAGGCGACAAGGGAGAAACGGGCGATAAGGGAGATTCCGGCGCAAAGGGCGATAAGGGTGACAAAGGGGACACTGGCGAGAAAGGAGAAAAGGGAGAAAAGGGCGACCCCGCTCCCGCCGGCTGCGGCTCAGTCTCAAACCTTGCCGACCCGGGCGGGCTGATAATACCTATATTAGCGTTCGCCGCATTATTATCATTCGCGGCGGTTTCACGGCGGCGCAAGGAGATAAAAAAATGCCGATAAAAAGTTATTAAATAGCGTTCTTCCACATAAAATGCAAGACACTGTTGTGCTTTACGGCGCGTCCCACTCGACGACGGCGCCGCATCCGGTATCCCAAAGGTTGCTCCACCCGGCCGGCGCGTTCGAATGGCCTTGAACGCGTATGGTTTGTTCGCTTGTCCAATACTGAAACACAAAGGAACCGATGTGCGTCACGCCGGACGGAATTGTGATGCTTGACAATGAGGTGCAAAAGTAGAACGCAAAATTTTCAATGCTTGTCACTCCGGAAGGAATTGAGAAACTTGTAAGAGCGGTACAACCACCGAACAAGTCGCCGCTGATACTTGTCACACCGGAAGGAATTGTGATACTCGAGAGAGAGGCGCATAAGGCGAACGCGCTGCCGCCGATGCTCGTTACGCTTTCCGGGATGACGATACTCGTAAGAGAGGTGCAGCCGTGAAATGCGTCACCGCCGATGCTTGTTACCGAATCGGGGATGGTGATGCTAGTAAGGGCGGTGCAGCCTGCAAATGCAGCATCGCCGATGCCGACAACATTGTCAGGGATTACGATGCTTGTAAGACCGGTCGCGTTGGCGAATGCAGAACTGCCGATGTCCGTCATGCCGGACGGAATTGTGATGCTTGTAAGTCTTGCGCAGTCGTAGAACGCCGCTATGCCGATGCTTGTCACAGAGTCCGGGATGGTGATACCCGTAAGCGAGGCGCAATCGCGGAACGCTTCGTTGCCGATGCCTACGGTGCCGGCTCTCAACGCCGGCTTCCCGATAGAGTTTCCTTTGTAACCGACCGCCCATTTATCCGCGTACACTACGCTGTTATCCTCAGTGCTGTTCCATAGGCCGGAGTGCTCAAACGCACTGGCGGCGATGCTTGTCACGCCGGAGGGGATGGTGATGTCCAAAAGCCCGGTGCAGCCTATAAACGCAAAAAGATCGATGCTTGTCACAGGATCGGGGATTACGACGCTCCTAAGTCCGGTGTGGAGCTGGAACGCGGCAAAGCGGATACTTTCAATTCCCTCCGGAATAATGACGTCCAACGCGCCGTCGAGTAGGTCTGCCCTGATAGCCGGGTTGTAATGCCATGTTATTACAACGGAAGGGCAGCCCCTGAACACAGCGCCGCCGACACTGGACACAGAGGCGGGGATCGTAACGCTTCTAAGCGCGGCGCAACCCTCGAACGCGAAATCCCCGATGCTTGTTACCGAATCGGGAATCGTAATGCCCGTAAGAGAGGCACATTTGTAAAACGCGACATTGTCGATGCGCGTTACCGGTTTATCGTTATATACGGCGGGAATTACGACCTCGCCGACCCGCTTGGTCGCGCACCGTACGACGGCGTATGTCGCACCGTCTTCGCTCAGGGCAAATTCCAAGCCCCCGTCCGTCATTTCGCACGCTGAAAAACACGCCGCGCACAACAGTGCGGCCAGCGGCAGGAGCAGGATTTTTTGGAAATTTTTCATAAAAAAGACGCCTCCGTGAGATCGGTGGTTTGTATGATAAATTTAGGATAGCACGGATTTACTTGCTTGTCAAGAGAAAATCCCTTTATGAGATGTGTCCATAAAAACGTACGCTCGCGCAAAATGCAAGCATATTTTGTTTTTGAACAGAAAGCAGTTGACAGAATGCGTATGTACGCGTATAATGAATGCGATATTTCCACCAATAAAAACGGGAGTTTTTATCATGAACTATGTAGGAATCGATGTCGGCGGCACGAACGTTAAAATCGCGCTCGTCAACGAAAAGGGCCAAATCGTCAAAAAGGCGAGTCTTAAGACCAAAAGCACCCGCGACGCCATACACGTCATCGGCGACATCGCGGACGGAGTCATCGAGCTGACGCAGGGGTTCGAGTACGAGGCAATCGGCGTCGGCTGCCCGGGCGCGATTGATTCGGAGGCGGGAATCGTCGAGTACTCGCCCAATCTGTATTGGAAGAACGTCGCGCTCGCAAAAGGCATTTCCGAGAGGACGGGAAAGCCCGTCAAAATCTCCAACGACGCGAACGTCGCGGCGCTGGGGGAGACTAAGTTCGGCGCGGGCAAAAGCTTCTCAGACACGGCGCTTTTAACCTTGGGCACGGGGCTTGGGGGCGGCTTTGTTGTGAACGGTAAATTGTTCGAGGGCTATAAATCCATGGGCACAGAGATCGGCCACACGGTGCTCAAAGAAAACGGCGTGCAGTGCTCGTGCGGGCGCAAGGGGTGCATGGAGGTTTACACTTCCGCCACGGCTTTAATTCGCGAGACGCTGTTTGCGATGCAGACCGATAAAAACAGCATGATGTGGGATCATTGCGGCAAGGATTTAAACAAGGTAGACGGTAGGACGGCGTTCGCGTGCGCCCGCAAAAACGACGCCTCCGCGCTAAAGGTGGTGGACGCTTACATACGCTCGTTGGCCGAAGGGATTTTAAACGTCGTCGCAGTATTTCGGAGCCAGGCGGTCATTTTGGGCGGTGGAGTTTCGGGCGAGCGCGAATATTTAACCGACCAATTGCAAAAATACGTGGATGAACGCCGCTACGGGGGAAAGGATTCCTTGCGCACCGTGATTTTAACGGCGCAGCTTGGCAACGACGCGGGTGTAATCGGCGCGGCAAGTCTCGTGATGTAAAATTCCGTCGGAATTTTACATCACGAGTAAATTACAAATTACAAATTACAAATGCGGATGAAATGGGTTTGAATCCGTAAAGGCGATTGATTGAAAACCTTTCTTGAGAAATTCAATTCCGAAACTAATGACCGATTCAGCTATATTAAGCTGAGGGAAGTTAATATCTCGGTGCGCAAAAGGCAAATCGAGTTGGTTTTATTGTACCCGGAATCTTATTCCTCCGTTTCGGAGGAAGATCGCGGGGCGATTGCGTCGGCCGCGCAAAAAGTGTTAAACAGTCCGGCAAATGTAATGGTAAAACTCGTAAAAAGCCATTTTGACGCGGAAGATTTTACCGCGCGGATGGTAGAGTTTTTTAAAAAAATCCCGCCGCTGGCGACGACCGTAACGGCGGAATCCATAGAGGCGGGGGTAAATTCGGGCGGCGCGTTTGCGCGCATATCAGTAGACCCGGTCATTTTTGAATATTGCGAGGGCGCGGGCACGGCGGCGGAGGTTCAAAAATTTTTGGGGCGCAGTTATTGTGAGCCCGTAGCGTTTTCGTTTGTCAAAAAAGGCGATGCGGGTGTGAGAGCGCCGGAACCGGAGGCGGACCCGGAAGGACCCGCCTTAGCGCCGGAAAAACCGGGCGGAAGGTTTATCGTGCCTCAAAACGTGGACGCTCTCATCGGCGCGCCGATTTACGAGCGTGCCGCGTACATAGAGGACGCCAAAAACCCGCGCGAATCACTGACCGTTTGCGGCACGTTAACGGAATTTTCGCAGTTCGCTTACCGCGCAAAAGACGGAAGCGAAAAGAATTTTTATAAGTTAAGTTTGGCCGATTTTACCGGAACTATCGAGGGGATATATTTTCCTAACAAGTACACCGCAAACAAAATCGGGCTTTTAAAGCAGGGTAAGCAAGTGGCGGTGCGCGGCTCTTTAGAGCCGGACAAAAAAAACGCCGGGAAGCTCATGATGGTGATAAAAGATATATCGTATTGCACGCTGCCCGATGATTTGGTGCCAAACCGCCTGATAAGAAGCGTCAGCCCCCGTTACCAAGCGGTATTCCCTAAGCCCTATGAGGTTTTTTCTCAAGGCTCGCTGTTCGACGGCGCAGCCGCAAGCATAGGCGTCCCTGCCGCGCTTTTGGGCAAAACGCTGGTGGTGTTTGATTTAGAGACGACCGGCTTAAGCGCGCAAAATGACTGCATCATCGAAATCGGCGCGGTCAAAATCGTCAACGGGCGCATCACGGAGACTTTTTCTTCGCTCATCGACCCCGAAACCCCGATCCCCGAGGCCGCATCCAAAATTAACGGCATCAAAGACGCGGATGTTGAGGGAAAGCCTAAAATAGAGCAGGTGCTGCCGGATTTTTATAAATTTGTCGACGGTGCGGAGCTCGTGGCGCACAACATCCCGTTCGACCTCGGTTTTATCGCGGACAAGGGCAAGTCGCTCGGCATCTTCTTTGACCACCCAAAGCACGACACGGTGACGCTTGCGCGCAAAACTTTCCCCGGCCTGCCGCACTATAACCTCGGGTTTTTAACAGAGCAACTTAAAATAGAACTAACCAACGCCCACCGCGCCTTAGACGACGCTTTGGCGACGGCGCGGCTGTTTTTGAGGATTTTTGAAAAAGCGGGGTAGGGGACAGAGAATTAGGAATTAGGAATTAGGAATTAGGAGTGAGGAATGTCGGATTTTTTGGGAGTTAGTAATTAGTGGTTACGCTCATTCCCGTAGGGGTCGCAGTCCTTTGCGACCCGCCGGAACGGACACATCCTAACAGAGAACTCCATCCAGTAGGGGTCGATGCCCTCATCGACCCGTTTAAGCAACGATTTGCTTAATCATTTTGACTTTGGACAGAGCGAGGCTTCCGCTTGAAAAAAACAAATACAACTAAAAAAACGAAATTAGAATACGTCGTATTTGTATCCGAGCTTTTTACGATTGCGGCGGGCGCGGCCATCATGCTTTTCATCGCCGTACAAGCGTGGTTTGTCGGTTACCTCGGTGTGTATAATGCTTGGTGTTTTTTTCTTTTTCTCGGCATGTTTGTAACCGAAATGATCGCGGTGTTCGGGGTGCTTCCCGTTTATGCCGGGCGGATTGCGGAGGGAGATAATAAAGGCGCGTACATTGCGGTAGCTTTAGAAATGGCGGCAATTTTTGTCGCGGGCGCTACGCTTGTGGTACTCATCGCCTATTTTTGGCCTTTTTGGATGAGCGCTTAGTGTCAAAAGCGAATAATACCCCGTGCACGGTGACCGGGTCACGGGACACGCATTGGGAGAAGACAATGCCGGAAAATAACTTGCCGCCTATATTTTTGCCCGACAAGCCCGCAACCGTTTCGGAGTGGGAAAATTTTCGCCGCCCGGAGCTCTTGGGCTTATTTTCCGATTACGTTTACGGACGGACGCCCTCGCAGCTTCCCGAAGTTTCGCACGAATTAACGCCGGGCAAAAGCCGCTATCCGGATATCGAACATTCGGTTTTAACCTTGACCATGAAGCTAGGCGGCAAAGCGTGTGCCTTCCGCTCCGACATTTACCGGCCTAAACCCCTATCCCCTATCCTCTATTCTCTATCCTCTAAGTTGCCCGTCATCATCATGATTGACCCGTTTTCGAGCCGCTTTTTTAGGAGCCGGAAAGCCGTTTATGAGTACTGCCCGCCGGATGTCATTACAAACGCGGGCTTTATCGCAATCCGTGCCCGCGTAGACGAGGCGTGTCCCGATAAGCCGGGTAGGAGGGGGCTGCTTGGATTGTACGATGGGAAGAGTGAGGAATTAGAAATGAGGAATGAGGAATGTAGGATAGATAATAGCCGGCGGTCAATGGGGAGCGGCAAGCAATCTGAAAAAAATAAATCCGCAATTCCTCATTCCTCATTCCTCACTCCTAATTCCCGATGGGGCGCGATCGGCGCATGGGCCTTCTGCGTAAGCCGCTTCATCGATTACCTGTTGACGCGCGGCGACGTTGACCCCGCACGTATCGCGGTGTGCGGGCATTCGCGCGCCGGGAAAACCGCATTGTGGTGCGGTGCGCAGGACACACGGGTCGGCGCGGTAATTTCCAACAATTCCGGCTGTTCCGGCGCCGCCCTCGCGCGAGGCAAGGCGGGGGAGCGAATCGCCGACATCACAAAACGCTTCCCGTATTGGTTTTGCCCGCGCTACGCCGAATTTTCCGGGCGCGAAAACGATTTGCCCGTCGACCAGCATCAGCTTTTATCACTCATCGCCCCGCGCCCGCTCTATATCGCAAGTGCTTCAAAAGACCGCTGGGCGGATCCGGACGCGGAATTATTGTCGGTGCAATTATGCGGTGAGGCCTATGCATTATATGAAACTTGTCGGGGGGACGGACTCATCGATAAGTTGGAAGCAAATGTAACTGCGTCGCCCGCAAATAATGCAAGAACAAGTACCGGCTTGTCGATGAGTCCGTCCCCCCGACAAGTTGGCTACCACCTGCGGAGCGGGCGCCATGCGGTTAAGCTTTATGATTGGGAACGGTTTTTGGCGTTTTTGAACCAAAAATTCTAACCAAATTTTAATTCATGCGGGGTTGACAATTTTTAATGGCTGTAGTACAATATAGGGGTGGAAGGAGAGCGAACAAAAAAATACCGTGTGGTGTTTCCTTTTGTGGAGGCGGGACTTGGGCATATTATGCCTATGACCGCCGTTTGCGACGCGTTTGAGGAAAAGTACGGCGACCGTTGCGAGATTGTCCGCACCAAATTTTTTCAGGACAAACAGGATCCCGACTTAAAATATGTCGAGGACACGTTAATCAAAGAGGTAAAAAACCACAACAAATACAAGATTTTCGGGCTGTTCCAGTTTTCGATGATGCGCCTTGTGGGGCAAAAAATCAGCCTAAAGTTTTTGTACGGAACATGGTGGAAGCGCGGTTTTAAGCCCTCGCTGGCACTTATGCAGGAATTAAACGCCGACCTTATCTTTAACACGCATTTTGCGACGCTGTATTATGCGTGCGCCGCCAAAAAGCGGGGGCTCATCGACTCCAAAATCGTTGTATACTGTCCAGACCCTATTATTGGCCAGCAGTGGGACCGCCGCGCCGACGTATTCGCGCTCTCGTCCGCCGCCGGCAAAGTGGCCGCCGAAAAAAAGCGCGGCTTTAAAAATACCAGCGTAGTACAGGTACCGTTTTTAATCCGCAAAGCCGTCGCCTCCTACACCGAAAGCCGGGCTTTTTACCGCCGCGAGATCGACGTTCCCGAGGACAAATTCACGATTTTGTTGGCAGACGGCGCGTACGGAGCGGGGCGACTGGGCGAAACCGTCCGGCAACTGCTAAAGTCAAAATTGCCGCTAAACGTTATCGCCGTGTGCGGCAAAAACGAAAAGCTGTACGAGGAGTTTCAAAAACTCACACCGCCCGGCAACATCACCTTTAAGCCCTACGGGTTTACCGACAAAATGCTTACCCTGTCCGCCGCGTGCGACCTGTTTATCGGCAAGGCAGGGGCGTCGAATTTGGCTGAGCCCGCGTACTTTGGCGCGCCCGCCATCATCACGTTTACCGCGACGCCGATTGAAAAATGGATCGGCGCGCACTACACCGACTTTGTAAAAAGCGCGATTAAAATCACCAACGTAAAAAAAGCCGTACAATTGGCCGAGCGTTGGGCGCAAAGCCCGGAGCTTATGGCACCCTATGTAGCGGCTTGCGCGTCCGAGCGCCGCTGCGACGGCCCGGATATTTTGGCGGATAAGCTGTGGGAGATATTGGTTAGTGATAAGTGATGAGTGATAAGTTATGGATGAAATTTTAGAAGACCAAAAAATGATTCCCACAACATAATCAGTCCGGGACTTATCTCTTACCACTCATCACTTATCACTAAAAACAGGAGTTTTTCATGATTAAATGTACCAATTGCGGCGCCTCGATTAAAGAGGGCGCCAGGACATGCGAATTTTGCGGCGGGGTATTGCCCGAAGAAAAGGTGACGGCGCCTCCTCCGCCACCCCCTTCTCCCGCGCCTCCTCCTCCGCAACAGAATTCATTTTCTTTTTTCAACCTACATATCTCCGATTTTTTTAAAAATCATAAAAAGGCGACGATTATTGTTTCGTGCGTCGCGTTTGCGGTGATCGTGCTTTCGGTCGTTTTGCCGATTGTTTGGGTGATGAACGGCATGTCGTCCCTTTTTGACGACTTAGGCGACTATACGGATAACCCGTTCGGGGGCTCGTCCTCGGGCAAGGCGGCGGTAGATAGCGTCGCGCTGAACCGCACCGATGTGACGTTGGAAGTGGGCGACATTGCGGTTTTGAGTGCGACGGTTACCGTAAGCCCGGATACCGATAATAACCGGAAGGTAAAGTGGTCTTCCTCGGATATCTTTGTGGCTTCGGTCGATGCAAGCGGCGTGGTAACGGCAAAGAAAACCGGCACGGCGACGATTACCGCGACATCCTCGGTCAATTCAGCCGTTAGGGCAGCCTGTGAGATTACGGTTCCGCAGGATAAACCCATGGCAAAGGATTTGGTAATAACGGAGGAACCGGTGCTGACGCTTACGCGCACGCAAGGGAATTACCGGTATTTTAGCATCGCCGGTACCGTAAAAAACACGTTTAAAAAAGAGATGAAGTCGATTTTTATTTCCGTCACCTTATTTGACGAAAACGGAACCGCGCTTTCGACGATTCCTTTTAATCATAAAAATTTAGCGCCCGATGAAAGCTGGCAATTTGTCGAGACGAACCGGATGATTGCGATTGCGACGGGCTTGCCCGTCAAAGCGACGGTGACAAGCGTAAACGTTTACGACTTTTAGATGAGAGGATTTGTTATTAGTCAACATTGGAGCTAACCCCCGCCGTGCCGTCAATATTTGCGTTTTCGGCGGGGGCAAGTCCCCGCCCTACGATAAACGTGCGCCTAACCTGACAACATTGAACCCCCGCCCTACGTTGGTCGTTGTGTTTTTGACATCCGTCCCGAAAGCCCCCGCCCTACGTTGACCGGTGCGTCGGGGCTCTCCCGGCCAACGCCGTCACCTTGCGTATTTTTTTAGCCAGTTCATCCGACAAGTCGTCTCCATTCACTCTCCAGCGCCAATTATTCCCGCCCAGCGTCGAGGGAATGTTCAGACGCGCTTTTGAACCTAAATTCAAATAATCCTGCATGGGGATTATCGCCAAATCTGACCCGCTGTTTAGCACGGCGCGCGCAAAGGCGATGCCCGTATCCTTTCCGCCCGCTATCCCTAAATATGCTTTTGCCGTTTGCCGTTCCGCTGCCGGGGCGGCTTTAAAATAGCCCGGCGAGGTGTCGTTGTCGTGCGTGCCCGTATAGGCGACAAGGTGCCGCTCATAATTGTGCGGCAGGTGCTCGGAGGAGCCGTCGGGTTTTGAAAACCCGAATTGCAGCACACGCATCCCGGGGAAGCCCGAAAACTTTAGCAGCTCCTCGACGGCGGGCGTCAAAAACCCGAGGTTTTCTGCGATAACGGGCGGAGAGTTGAACCACTCGTTGATGACTTTAATAAACGCTTTACCCGGTCCTTTTTCCCAAACGCCGTTTTTCGCAGTTTTCGCGTGGGCCGGGATGGCAAAAAAGCTTTCGAATCCGCGGAAATGGTCGATGCGCACGACGTCGAACAATTTTAAACTGCGCGCCATACGCGAAATCCACCATTTATAACCCGTTTTTTTGTGCGCGTCCCATTGATATAGCGGGTTGCCCCAAACCTGTCCGTCCGCGCAAAATTCATCGGGGGGACAGCCCGCGACGCGCGTCGGCATGTAATTGGCATCGAGCTCAAACAATTCGGGATTTGCCCAAACGTCCGCGCTGTCTGCGGCAACGTAAATCGGGATGTCGCCGATGATGCGGACGCCGTTATTGTTTGCGTACGCTTTTAATGCGTCCCATTGGCGCTGAAACTCAAACTGCACAAACGCATGGTATTCGATTTCCCGCGCGAAAACTTTTCGCAAGGAAGCAAGCATTGCCGGGTCGCGGCGCTTAATCGGCTCGTCCCAAGCCTGCCAAACCCGTTCGGGATTTTCATCCTTTAACGCGGCGAACAAGCAGTAATCGACCAGCCATTCCGCGTTTTCCGCCTTGAAAGCTTCAAACTCCTTCCCTCCGGAAAAATGCGCGAACGTTGCATTGAGGGCGGTATGACGGGCACGATATAATAGGCCATAGTCTATATTTTCCGTAGGGGCGGATGGTAATCCGCCCGAATGCAAGGAAAACGCATGGACTGCGGGCGGATTGCCATCCGCCCCTACGGGTGATTCATCATCCAATAATTGACCCATGACCTCTGGCCTCTGACCCCTATTCATCTGCAATCCACAATTCACAACATCAATAAAATACGGGTTGCCCGCAAACGCCGACGGACCCGAATACGGGCTGTCCCCGTAGCTTGTCGGGGTAAGCGGCAAAACCTGCCAATAGCTTTGGCCGGCATCGCGCAAAAAGTCGACAAACTTATAAGCCTCCTCTCCGAAAGTCCCGATTCCTTGGTGGGAGGGGAGAGAAAATATAGGTAGGAGTATCCCTGCGGAACGTTTTAAATGCGCCATACCGACAGTATAGCGCATTATAAGTAAAAAGTAAAAGGGAAAAAGTAAGAAGTTCGGATGTTTTTTGTCTCGGGATACAGGCTTCGTTTTTTTTGAATTATTGCGTGCGGGTCGCACTTCCGTGCGACCCGCACCTTACAAACAACGTCTATACCGGCGAGCCGCACAGTGGACTTGCGACCCCTACGGGAAAAGCAGACGCCCCAAGCTAAGCTTTTTCTTCCATCATCGCCAATATCGGGTAATAATCGTTGTAGTGTTTTTGGATAAACAACGCGCTGCGCTTTTTATAAAGGCGCTCCGCGAGTTTGTCGGCAATCGGCAAGAGGATTTGCTCATGGCGGCACAAAACGGGGGAGACTTCGTCGATGGAGCCGGTGGCGCGTTTGTTTTGGCACGCGCAGTAATGGTTGCAGCGGATGCGGATGGCGCAAGCCTCGCACGCCGTTTTTTCTTTGCGGTTTTCTAAAAACAATTTTTGTTGCGCGGCCGGGTCTACGCCGCTATGTATATCGCCGATTTTATATACGGGGTCGCCGACAAATTCGATGCAGGGGTAGACAGAACCGTCTGGACCTACCGAGATTTGGTTCTTGCTTAATTCGCAGCGTTCCCCGCAGTAGGTGCGGTTGTGGACGTGGCTGTAAATTTTCATCTCAAAGGGGGAGAGGTACAGCTTTTTCTCCGCCATCATAGCCGCGTAGTAAAATTCGGCGAGTTTTTTGTATTGGCGGGCAAGCTCCTTTAAATCGGCCTCGCGCCATTTCGCGGCGTAGTTGATGCCGCACAGGATATAGAAAAAACCTAGATTGTGCAGATGTTCGACGGACTCGGCATAGTATTTTACGGTGTCGGGATTCACCGTCATCATGACGGGGGAATTGGGCATACGCTTTAAGAGAAGCTTTGCGTGCGCGGCGACGCGTTCATAGCTCCCTTTGCCTCCCAAATCTTTCCGGTGCGCGTTGTGCGCCGCCTCGTGGCCGTCAAGCGAGATGGCGGTAAAGATGTTTTCCCGTTTACAAAACCGTATAAACTCCTCGTCCAGCAGCACCCCGTTGGTGGTGAGTTTAAAGAAAAACTTGCATTCCGTACCCTCGGATGCCTTACGGGCGTATGCGACGGTATCGCGGATTAAATCCTTATGCAGCAGCGGCTCGCCGCCGAAAAACGCGACGCCCGTCTTTTTTTGACCCGCGGCAATCGCGTTGTCGATTACGCACAACGCGACCTCCTTTTTCATGCCGACTTCTCCGCGTTTAACGTAGCAGTAATCACATTTTAAATTACAGTCGGCGGTAAGGTGTAAGGTGTAATGCATGAGAGCTCCCTTTGGTCGCAATGCGAAGGGTTGCTGTCACGGGGTCAGGCTTACTGACAGCGGCAGTATCGCAGATAATTTGAGAGATCCGAAATACATGTCAAAAGAACAGTCTGCTGTCAGTAAGCCTGACCCCGTGACAGCACGGTTAATAAGGTGCGGGTCGCTCGGGAAGTGCGACCCCTACGGTTTTTTATCTGTTCCGTTATTCGCTCCCCACCGCCAAAAGCCACTCGATAAAGTCGAGGACTTGGGCGCGGAGCTGTTCTTCGGCGGACGCCTCGTCGAAGCGCATCGGGTCGTAAAATATGGCGGCGCCCTTGTAGATGTCCTTTAACTCGTTCGCAAGCTTGCCTGTTTCATAATAGTCGCCGTAGTAATCTTCCGGTAGATAGGTAAGCTCCGAAAATGGGTATTTTTGCGCGATATAGTCGTCCACGGAAACGTATTCAAGCAGCACCGTTTTTCCGGCGGACTCATCGACCACAACGGTTCCGTCAATGCGGACGGATGATAAAGGGCTCCCTTCTATAACGCGAAAGCCCGCCTTTGACAATTCGTCCGCGATAATGATGAGTGCGTCCTTGTCGGAAAGGCGGACGTAGGGGGGAGGCGCCATATCGCCTTGAGGTAACCCGACGTCCCAGCCGTTATCGTCTTCGGTGTTGGCATCGGTGTTGCCGGTATTCCCGTTAGTGTTTCCGCTCCCGTTCCCGTTTCCTTGCTCGGTCTTTGTTGCGCCGTTGCCGCTGTCGCCGGTTTTTCCCGGGCGCCCGGTTGCCGGAACGCAAGCAATCAGCCCCGCCGCCATAACGGCGGAGAGCGCGAGGCCGACAATCGGCTTTGCAAACCAAGCCCTCGGGCGGTGCTCTAAGAGCGTTTTATCCAGTTCGACTTCGTGTTGCGCCGGATATTTCGGTTTTTTGGAAAAGGGTACGGGTTTAAGTTCCATAATGAGTCACCTCGTGTTTTGTGTTTACAATGTAGGGCGGGGGCTTGCTCCCGCCGTAACGTTGGATTTCGCTTCGGCGGGAGCAATGACCCGCGTTCGACATGCCGAATTCGGTACGAATTTGTTTACTCTCCCACGCTCATCAGCCACTCGATAAAATCCAGCACTTGGGCGCGGAGGAGTTCTTCGGAAGTTGGTTGCCAATCCGTCACAGGGTCAAAAAACACGGCGGCATCGGGGTAGGCTTTTTTTAACTCCATCGAGACGGAACGTGCGTCGTAAAACTCGAAATAGCCCTCGCCCTGATATGCTAGCCCCGGATATTTTTGATTTTCGGCATCTTCCTTGGACACGTATTCAAGGTCGATTTTGTTTTCACCGTTTAAGAAATAGCCGTCAAAAGCAAAGCTGGAATTTTTGTCGCTTTGTTCGGCGAGATTTTGCACAAAACTAAATCCGGACTTACTTAATTCATCCGCGATAATCGTTAGGGCATCGCGGTCGGCAAGATGGACGTAAGAGAGCATCGGTATGCCGCCGGTGACCCCCCAGTCTTCCCAGTTGTCGTTGTTGCCGGTATTCCCGTTGCTTCCGTTATTGTTTCCGGTCCCATCGGTATTGCCATTATTGTTATCGTTGTCGGTGCTTTGCTCGGTCTTCGTTGCGCCGTCGCCGTTCCCGGTTCTTCCCGCGCGCTCGCTTGCCGGAATGCAACCGACAAGCCCCGCCGCCATGATAGCCGAAAGCGCCAACCCGACAATTGGTTTAGCCAGCCAAGCCTTCGGGCGGTTTTCGAGCAGCGTTTTGTCGAGTTCGACTTCGTGTTGCGCCGGATATTTCGGCATTTTAGAAAATGCGACGGGCTTTAGTCCCATGTGCGGATACCTCGTGTTTTGTGGCTTTTAAAAGGCTCTAACAATATAGACGTAAAAATATCAAAAAATTTTCACCGGAAAGAAAAAATATTTTACTCCATACCCAGCAGCCATTCGATAAAGTCGAGCACCTGGTTGCGGATGTGTTCTTCGGAGCCCTCTTGCCATTCCGTCACCGGGTCGTAAAAAACGGCGGCGTCCGGATAAAGCTCTTTTAATTGCGTTGCGGTGTTTTGCGGGTAACAATAATTCTGATAAGTTAAGACCGGATACTTTTGCGCCTCGCAATCTTCTTGCGAGACATATTCGACGTCAATTTTGTTTTCGCCGTTTAAAAAATATCCGTCAAAGTCGAAATCGTTATCTTCGGCGTCACTTTCACCGGCGCCCGACACAAATCCAAACCCGGATTTAGACAATTCGTCTGCGATGATGGTTAGGGCGTCGGCGTCGGAAACATAGACGGGGACCCACTCATCTATTCCTCCGGTTATGCCGCTGTCTCCGCTACAATCCCATCCGGCCAACCCCGCCGCCATGACGGCCGAAAGCGCCAGACCTACAATCGGCTTTGCAAACCAAGCCTTCGGGCGGTTTTCTAGCAACACCTTATTAACGTCAATTTCATACTTATGCGGATACTTCGGCTTTTGAGTATGGGCGACGGGTTTTAATTCCATTTTTAGCACCTCGGTTTGCGGTATTTATACTATAACAATCGGGAGAACTCTTTTGTCCGGAGTTACGGATTTTTTTTGCATGTTGTCACGTGTCACGTGTCACGGGGACGTAGTTGTTGACAACCTGCACTGCCGGGGGGAGGTGTCGGGGGGACGGGGACGTCGACGCGCCTGTGGGGCGCGCCCTCCGGGCACTTCGCGCTGCGCGCTCGTGTCGCCGTAAACCCGTCCCCGGGCCGTCCTAGCTTTATGCTGACTTTCAACCTTTTCGACGTGAATTCCAACTATTTTTTATCCGAGGCTCCATCCCCGGCAAAGTCGCAACCGAGGTGAACCGATTTCCCGTAGGGGTCGCAGTCCTCTGCGACCCGCCGTCCCCGACAGAGCCGTAACCGTACAATTTTTTCGGAAATTGTTCTTATCCTCAAAAACTGACCACTGGCCACTGGCCACTGATCACTAAAATTAAAATTTCCCCGCGAAAACTTTCACGGGGAAATTTTAATTTTAGGTTTACGCTTTCCCGTTGCAGCCGAGCACGTTGACAAGCTTATGCTTGACGCATTGCTTGATTAGTTCGCGAGCCGGTCCTAAATATTGGCGGGGGTCAAAGTGCGCGGGGTTTTCGTTAAAGTGCTTTCTAATTGCCGCCGTGCACGCCATCCTTAAATCCGAATCGATGTTGATTTTACACACTGCCATCGACGCGGCTCTACGCAACATATCCTCGGGCACGCCCTTCGCGCCCGCCATTGAGCCGCCGTTATCGTTGATAATTTTTACGTACTCGGGCAATACGCTGGACGCCCCGTGCAGTACGATGGGGAAGCCCGGTAGCCTTTTTGAAACTTCATCTAAGATGTCAAACCGTAGCTTTGCTTCGCCCTTGAATTTGAATGCGCCGTGCGAGGTACCGATGGCAATCGCCAAGCTGTCAACGCCTGTCTTGGAGACGAACTCCTCTACTTGGGCGGGGTTGGTGTAGCTTGCGTCCGCAGCCGAGACGTTCACGTCGTCCTCGATACCGGCCAATCGGCCGAGCTCCGCTTCTACGTCTACGCCTTTGTCGTGCGCTAATCTTACGACTTCACGGGTGATTTTAATGTTTTCCTCGAACGAGTGGTGCGACGCATCGATCATAACGGACGTAAAGCCGTCCTCGATGGCGGATTTGCACAGCTCGTAGGTATCGCCGTGGTCTAAGTGCAGCGCAATAGGAAGCCCGGATTGTTCTACCGCCGCTTCGACTAGTTTACGCAGGTAAATAGGGTTTGCGTACTTGCGCGCGCCCGACGATACCTGCAAAATCAGCGGCGCGTTTTCCTCAATTGCGGCGCCTACGATTCCTTGGATGAGTTCCATGTTGTTCACGTTAAACGCGCCGATGGCATAACCGCCTGCGTACGCTTTTTTGAACATGTCCTTGGTGTTAACTAATGGCATAACTTTATACTCCTATGAAAAAATTTTGTACTCGTACACTATACTACTTTTTTTTACGGATGGCAAGCTTTTTTAGTGATAAGTGATGAGCGATAAGTGATAAGTTATTGATAAGTTATGGATTTTATTTAATTTTTGTTTTAGAATCAATGATAATTATTCAAATCAATGTTTATCTGAAACTTATCACTTATCACTTATCACTCATCACTTATTACTTTTTACGTCAAAATCCCGTTGACATTTTTTAAAAAATGATTATACTATTAATCATGACCGACCCTCGCATCACCGTCTTAGCCAAAAACCTCGTAAATTATTCGATTGCCGCAAGGAAAGGCGACAGGGTTTTAATCGAGGCGCATGAAATCGATACGCCGCTGATCACCGAACTCGTTAAGGAGCTTTACGGTGTCGGCGCGTGCCCGTTTGTCGAGCTGTTCGACGCGAAGGTTCAATGCGCACTTTTGAACGGATTGACCGAGGCGCACGTTAAGGATTGGGCGCGCTACTCGGTCGCCCGCATGAGCGAGATGGACTGCTACATCGGTATTCGCGGCGGCAAAAATTCGTACGAGACGAGCGACGTTAGCGCCGGCAAGTTGGAACTGTACGCCAAGTTCTATTCGTTGCCCGTCCACCACAACGAGCGGGTATTAAAATCGCGCTGGGTGATACTGCGCTACCCAAACGAATCGATGAGCCAACTGGCCGGCATGAGCACCGAAAGGTTCGAGGAGTTTTACTTTAACGTTTGCAACCTCGATTACTCCAAAATGGATAAGGCGATGGACGCGCTAAAGGTTTTGATGGATAAAACCGACAAGGTGCGCATAATCGCAAAAAACACCGACCTGTCGTTTTCCATCCAAGGAATCGGTTCAAAAAAATGCAGCGGGCATTGCAACATTCCGGACGGCGAGGTGTATTCCGCGCCGGTTAAAGACAGCGTGAACGGCGTTATAACCTACAACGCGCCGTCGATTCACCGGGGCGTCAAGTTTGAGGATGTGCGCCTTGAGTTTAAGGACGGAAAGATTGTGGAGGAAAGCGCAAACCACACCGAAAAACTAAAGGCCGTGTTCGATACCGATGAGGGAGCGCGGTATGTTGGAGAGTTCGCAATCGGCGTCAACCCCTACATCACGGCGCCGATGGGCGATATCCTGTTCGACGAGAAGATTGCGGGGTCGATTCATTTTACGCCGGGCGCGTGCTACGACGACGCCGACAACGGCAATAAGTCCGCGATTCACTGGGATTTGGTTTTAATTCAGACGCCTGAGTACGGCGGCGGAGAGATATGGTTTGACGGCAAACTCATCCGCAAGGACGGCCGGTTTGTGATTAAGGAACTGCAAGGGCTGAACCCGGAGCATTTAAAATAACATCCGCAAGGACGGCCGGTTTATGGCAAAAGAGCTGGAAGGGCTGAACCCGGAGCATTTAAAATAACATCCCCTCATGCGCCGAAGGCGCTAAACGTGGGTAACCCCGAGCAAGCGAACGCGCAGCTCGGGGATAGGGCGAAAAAAGATTTGCGCGCCGAAGGTGCGCGACAAAAGTTATTAGAAAAAACAGGAGCTTACACATGAGCGAAGAACTCAAAGAAACACTTCAAGACGAAGGCGTCGCAATCGCCGAACCCCCGCAGGACGACACCGCGCAGGGCGATATCCCGGGCGGCGATGCCGCCCCGGAAACGGAAGCGGCTGATGTATCGTCCGCCGGGGCAAGCGCCGCTTTACCGGCCGGGTACGACGGGCCGCCCGTCGAGGCGACGAGCCGGATCGATCAAAAGGCCGTGGAGGCGCTTTCCCGGCAGGTCATTTTATCCAACAAGGCCCTGTACGTGTTGTACGGCGCCATGATGGCGATTCTTGCAGGCGTCGGCGTGTTCGTTTTGCTCGGCATACCGGACGCGATGTTTGTGGGTATCGTTTTGATTATCGTCGGGATATTGGTTCCGCCCGTGGCGTTTATCTTCACCTTTTTGCTGGTTCAAAAAACCGGTTCCAAATCGTTTCAGGTGCTGTATAATACGGTGCAGCATTTTACGTTTGCAGACTTTATTACGGTTTGCGAGACATCCGACGTCTCGCACGGCAAAACGAATACGTACGCGTGGGCGAGGGTCGTTAAAGCCGTCGAAAAGAAGGAATACTTTTTCTTGTTCTTGGCAACAAGCGCCGCGTTCATTGTGGAAAAGTCCGGCTTTAGCGCCCCGGGCACGGCGGATGATTTTAGGGCGATGCTAAAGGCGCGTCTAGGCGCGAAATTCAAGTAGGGGCGAGGCGCGCCTCGCCCTAAATGGTTACGGCACTGCCCGGGGACGGGTATGGCGGTAACGCAGTGTTGTCAGGTTAAACGAAATCGGTTTCATTTTCCGAACTTTGCAACCGTAGGGCGGGGGCTTGCCCCCGCCGAAACCGTATAACGGCATCGAGACGGCGGGAGCAAGCCCCCGCCCTACGGGGAATCGATACGCTTTGATTCCGACCGTTTAAAGGATAAGCTACGCTTATTCCATATTTAAATATTCCGTATCTAATCACCCCCTCATTCGCTTGCAATATTTTACAGGCTGTGGTATCATGAACGGGTTCGAATAAAAGAATAAATTTTATAATTCCAGGAGTTAAAAAAATGGCAAAAGTAAAAGTAGGTATCAACGGGTTCGGGCGCATCGGGCGCTTGGTGTTCCGTGCCAGCGTCGGCCGGAGCGACGTACAAGTCGTCGGCGTCAACGACCCGTTTATCAGCGTGGATTACGCGAAGTATATGTTGATGTACGACACGGTTCACGGCAAGTTCGAGGGGACCGTCGAGGTAGACGGCAACGCATTGGTGGTCAACGGCAAGAAAATCATTTTCTACGCCGAGCGCGACCCCAAGCTCATCCCGTGGCGTAAATGCGGCGCGAAGTACATTTTGGAATCCACCGGCGTGTTTTGCGATACGCCCTCGGCATCGGCGCACTTT
>WQYM01000006.1 GCA_009781235.1 Bacillota bacterium | reverse complement strand
TAAAGACGGGAAAATATTCAACGAAATTTACAAGGGCGAAAAAACCGATGAGCGGTTTTTTAAAGAAATTTTAGACGCCCAAGAGGCGGCGGGAGGCGGGCATGATGTTAGGTAAGCTGGCTTTTCGTAACGTAAAACGTCAAATTTCGTCGTATATCGTTTACTTTATCACCGTTGTTTTTACCGTCGCTCTGATGTTCGCCGTCAACAATATCCTGTTAAACAAGGAGTTGCTCGAAATGCTGACCTACGACATAGAGGACATGACGGGGCTGTTGGGCATACCGACTGCGCTGGTCACGTTGGTGAGCGGGTTCATCATTTGCTACGCGACGGTGTTTTTGCTGCGCAAACGCAAAAAGGAGCTCGGCACATATTTACTCTTGGGCATTACGCGTTCCGCCGTATTACGGATTTTTATTTTGGAGAACCTTATTATCGGCTCGGCAAGCTTTATGCTGGGCGTTGCCGCGGGCACGGGCGTTTTTAAGGCGCTGGACGCCGTGGTCCGCAGCTTAATCGGCAGGGAATACCTGGCTCCGCTCGGTTTTGCGCCCGCGAGCCTTTGGCTCACATTGCTCCAGTGGGCGGTTATTTTCTTTGCGGCGGTGCTGTATTCGGGGATCGTGCTGGGTAAAACCAAAATCGCCGGCCTCGTTAACGCAAAAACCGTTAAAAAAAACCTGCCCAAACATACCAATATCGAAAAAATACTCGCGTTTTTCAGCCTTGCGGTGATGATAGCGGCGGTTACGGGAGCCGTGCTGCTGCTGTTGGATTCCTGGATATTTTATATGTTCGGCGACCCGCATTTTGAGATTATGGAATACGTCGTTTATATCGGCATATTGATTTGCGTCGCCATGGCAGCCGTTATCGCGTTTCATTTTTTCATTCGTAGCTTTTACGCCGAAAGGCTCAAAAGTAAAAAGGCAAGCCGGGGGAGCAATACGTTCCATTACCGGCAGATGTCGGGCTCGTTAAACCGGAACGCTTTAATGATGGGCTTAATCGCCGTACTTATGAGCTTTGCCGTGATGTTTACCAATATGGCGTTCTCGTCGCACTATACGCTGGTGGAGGATCTCAACGATATCGCGCCCTTTGATATATCGGCGGGCTGGCGGTATGAGCGGTATGAATGGGAAGAAGACGAGCCGCCGGTATTCGAGCTTACGCCCGAACAGGTTATCGCTTACGCCGAAGAGAAAGCTGGCATTTCCTTTATGCTGCAGTACAATCTTTACCGCCCCGATTGGACGGGCAGCGGCTTTGACGGGGACGCGGGCTATAACCGTATGCGCGTTCTCAAAAAAAGCGACGCCAACGCGCTTATGAGGCATTTCGGCAGCCCGGAGCTTGAGTTTTCGGACGACGAATTTATCGTCTTTGGGCAGAATGTCGGCGCGTTGGCCGCGGGCGCCCCGGCCGTGTTGTACGGCGTGCCGCTCACCGCAAAGTCCGCGCCGGAGGCGACGGGCGATATGCGCGGCGGGCTGTCATATTTTGACGGCTATTCGTTCAGCGCCGTGGTTCCCGACCGCCTGTTGCCGGAAGGCGCGTCGGACGCGTACCGGACAAATACGGGGCTGCAGATTAACACCAAAAAATTCCTGCCCTCCGATTTGTTTAAAACGGTTCTGAAAGACGGCTGGTGGGGGAGATTTGAAAGCCGGGATGTGAAAGTTTACTCTAAATACGCCGAGCTTGCCGCGCATTATGCCCAGTCCTCGATTTCGGTGATAGGCTCGTTATTTTTGGGCGTCGCGTTTATGTTTTTTGCGATGGCGCTCCTCTCGCTTAAGATGATGAGCGACGCGGATTTGGATAAAAAAAGGTACAAGATTTTAAATATGCTTGGGGTGGGCGCCTCGGGGCAGCGCAAAATTATGCTGCGCCAAATCCTCGCGTTTTTCGCGGTGCCGCTCCTAATCCCGTGCCTTTTTTTAATTCCCTCGGTGCTGCTTAGCGCGCTCCTTAGCAAGCAAATCATCGGGCACGTCCACGCGGGCATCTATTGGATTGCTGCGGCCGTCCCATTGGTTTTCGGGTTCATTTTCGCAGCCTACTTCGCCGCGACGTATTACTTGTCCGTCAAAAACGGCATAACGCCGATTGAAAAACCGCGCGTCAAGCTTTTAAAACAATAGCTTTGCCGCCCAAATATCGCTGCCGCCGAAGTTGCCGCCCACGTTATAGCCCTTGCCGGTGCTTTCTCCAATCAAAATCAATCCGCCGTTTGTCTCGATACACGCGCGGATTGTTTCGTTTTGCGAGTTAAATGCGCGCTCCCATGCCACGCCGTTTTGATTCACCCCGGCCACCGTTACGCCGTTTACCGTACGGCCGCAAAACAGCGTGCCCCGGCTTGTTAAGGTGTGGCAGTAAAGGTCGCTGAATTTTTTAAACGCCGCAACCTCGTCAATCACCGCCAGCGTCTCGTCAAAGCGGAACAGCGCGGAAATGTCGCCCGCGCGATACACGTACACATAAACCGTTTCGTTATCGCTCAGCAGCATCACTTTTTCTGCCGGCGCCGCGCCCAACTCGTGAATCGGGTGCCGGGTAAAGTCTTGGTTGCAATCGATAAAGTAGGGGATATTGTCGGCCGTCCGAATCAACGCGGCGTAGCGGTTTGCGCCCGCCGGAATCACAGCCTCGCAAGTATAGCGGTCAATCAACTGCAGCGTCAGATTATTAAAATCGTTCTCGGTCGAGGAGTTTTTGCGCCAATTATAGTAGGTGAGCATCGATGTGTTGAGGCCCTTAATGTTGGCAAGCAGAAAAAATCCGTTCGGGTGGGAGTACGCGGCGACGTATTCGAGGCTCTGCGAGCGGCTAAACCAGCGTTTGTAGCGCTCCTCCAACTTGTCGCTCAGCGCGTGCACCCGCAGCTCCTTGTAGCCGGTGTTGGGGTTTTGGTACTCGACGACCGCATGAAACGGTTCGGACTCCTGATTTGCCGAAAACCAGTCGGTGTACACGTCGATGATTTTTTCGGTTTCGGCCTCGCGCAAATTGACGCGCCCTGTTCCAATCCCCAAGCTGTCGGTCCGCAGCAGCAAGCATTCGGTCGCGCTGTTGACGCACAACAAAAACCCGTCGTCTAGGCCATACACCTTTGCGATTTCGCCCTCATACATCAAATAGTTGACAACCTTGCCGTTGAACCCAAGCAATATTACAAAGCCCCCCGGCGTTTTATCCTTAAAATCGTAATCGCTTGACTCCGTGTTGCCGAAAATTAACACGCCCGAAGCGGTCTCAAAGGCGGCAACCACGGTTTCATTCCCGCTGCCGCCCAAATTGGTTTCCCACGCCAAAGCCGAGTCGGCGGCGGGACGGGGGCTTCGGAGCGGGTCGTGCACCGCGCTATTGACGGGAGGCGGCTCGGGGTCGGCGTCCACGGGTTTCGTCCCGCCAAAAAAGGGGTTGACCCACGGCAAAAACAGTATCCCGACAAACAATATCAGCGTGATGGAATTTACGACCAGCAGCGTGCGCACTTGCGATTTTGTCCATTTCATGGATACAATTTTATCATACAAAAGTCCATCCGTCCCGCCCATCGCAAAAAAGGACAAATTCCGCGTCGACAAAATCCGACAAAATAACAAAATAAACCCTCCCCGACGCTTGCGTCGGGGTATCGTAGGGGTCGCACGGTGTGCGACCCGCCGCCCTAGCGCACCGTGCAGCCCCTACGGTGCGGGCTGCACGCCGTGCAGCCCCTACGGCGATGCGGTTAACGACGCGAGCGTCGGGGGAATTAACCCCAAGAGATTAACAAATGGGGACGGGGGCAGTTTGTTACATCAATAAAAATAACAAATTGCCCCCGTCCCCATTTGTGATTTACTTCAGCGTCGGCAGCTTTCCGGCGGCGACATCAAGGGCGGTCAAATCCCAAACCGCCGCGTCCCAACCGAGTAAGTCTGTGTAAAAGGTAGTGATGTTAAGAGTGAGAGCATTACGGGAATTGGCGGTCGGGTTGGTGTTGGAGGGTTCGGTGGATTCGGCGGACGCGCTTTTGCGGAAAAATTGCTGCCCCTCGTACCGGAAGCAGGTTCCGATGCTACTGCCAAAATTTCCGGCAGAGCCGCTAAATCCGCCCGCCAGCGCCGCAGTTAAGCCGGCGGCTGCCGTCTGTGCGCCCGCGTTCCCAAAGGCCACGCAATTCGTTATGAGTCCGCCGTTGTTCCCTACAAACCCGCCGGCGTACGCGGCGGAAGCAGTAATGCTCTCGCAGGTCACGTTCCCGGACGCATAGCAGTTGGAAATCCCGCCGAAGCTCCCCTCCGGTGCCACGATTGTCCCGCCGGTAAAGTACCCGACAAAGCCGCCGGCATTCACCGACGCCGCACCCCCGCCGCCCACAGCGCTTACGTCCCCCGTAGCGTAGCAGTTGCGGATAAACGCCGTCATATCAACCTCGGCGCGCCCGACAAAGCCCCCCGCATAGACGGATGTAACGCCGTCGGCGGTCACGGATGCGGACGTATAGCACTCCAAAATCCGCGCGCTGCCGGTATTGATGCCGACGATGCCGCCCGCGTACGCGCCCGCGCCGCCGTTGGCCGTCGACTTAACGCTGCCAAATGTAGCGCAATTGCGGATGATGCCGTAGCCGCCGTTATAGCCCGCGATGCCGCCCGCAAAGCAGCGCGTGGAGGTGATGGACGTCAAGCCCGCAAACGTGGTGCCGGCGATGTTGGCCGCATCGATTTCAAAATCGGCTACGGTAACGTTTTCAATCGTGCCGGCGTTGTTGCCGAACAAGCCCGCGTGCAAGCGCGCCGACGTAATTTTAAAGTTGCCGACCGTAAAGCCGTTGCCGTTAAAATTCCCGGTAAAGCTGCGGATTGCCGTGCCGTCGGTGGCGGCAATCGGCGTCCATTCCGCGCCGTCTAGGTCGATATCGGCGCGTAAAGCGACGTATTTGCCGTAATGGTTATCGCCGTTGTTTACGGCAACGGCAAAATTCGTCAGGTGCTGGGCCGCGTATATTTTATAGGGGTTGGCTTGCGAGCCGTCGCCGTCCTCCTCCCACGCCTCCCATTGCGCAAAAAGCGCCAGCGCAGCGGTCTTGTCGAAAGCCTTGGCGCTTGTCAAATTGGCGTTATAGTACTTAACGCCGCCTTCTGCCGCGTCGAAAAAGCCCGTAAAGGAATGGAGCTCCCGCGTCGGCTTTACCGAAACGGCGGGCATGGGCGCGCCGAACACGGCTTGGACGGAAGCAGGAACGCCCTCGCCGCCGTTTACGTTAAATGTTACGGCGTATTGGTTTGCCGTCCATTTGGCGTGCAGCGTTACGTTTTTGGACACGGTATCGGTTTCAAACGCCCATGCGGTTTCGAAATTTGCGTCCGCGTACCATCCGCCAAAGGTATAGCCCGTTTTTGCCGGGTCGGCGGGCTTTGCGATTTTGCCGCCCGCATCTATCAAAAGCGGGGCGGCGGCGCCCGTTCCGCCGCTAAGGTCGAACGTTACGGAAAATTTAACCGGATCGCCCGGGTCACCGCCGGGGTCGATCGGGTCGCCGGAGGCATCGCTCCATTTTGCGTACAGTACGTAATCCTTATTAAGCGTCAGCGGAAAGGCAACCGGGTTTTCAAGCTCAAAGTCAAAGAACCAGCCGCTAAAAGTAAAGCCCTCTTTGACCGGGTCGGCGGGCTTTGCCACCTGCGAGCCCTCAATCCGCGTAACGGACGCAACAGTGGATCCGCCGCCGGAGTTAAACGCAACCGTATACGAGTTTTTCGATGTTTCGGTTTGCTGCCCGGGCTTAGCAACGCATGCCGAAAAGCATAGGGCGCACAACAGCGCCGCGAAGGCGAGAAACAAGGATTTTCTTGCTTTTTTCATAGAAAATTACCTCCGTTATGAAGTGGTGAATGGGGGATGGAGACTGGGGGATGGGGGATGGGGGATGGGGACTGGGGATTGGGGGATGGGGACTGGGGGATGGGGATTTGCGGTTTCCCGTAGGGGTCGATTTACAAATCGACCCGCGGGCTAATCTATAGATTAGCCCCTACGGTTAGGTATGTTCGATGCACAATCGTAGGGGTCGCACGGCGTGCGACCTGCGGTTACCGATTCCCCGCCAGCGTCGATGCCCTCGCTGGCCCGCGGGCTGCACACCGTGCAGCCCCTACGGTTAGTCCTTATTATCTCATTCCTCGTTTAGAATATTTGGCTCTTATTCAAATAGGTTGACTAACCAATCCGTAGGGGGCGACCCATTGGGCGCCCCGCACCTTACAAGCCGTTTTTGTTTAGGCGGGGCGCCCAATGGGCCATGCGGGGCGCCCAATGGGTCGCCCCCTACGGGAGCCAAAACGAAGTGCGCCAACCTATTTGAATAAGAGCCAAATATCTTCTCAATAAGCTTTGCGTAATCTTGCTCTTTAGGCAGCGTCGCGTTTACGCGCGACGACGGAGCTGAAGTGAACGCCACGCAGTATTTGTGATTTACTTCAACGTTGGCAGCTTTCCGGCGGCAAAATCTAGATCGGTAAAATCCCAGATTGCGGCGTCCCAACCGAGCGTAGCGGTATACAAGGCCGCGCTGTTAAACTCGGAGGCGGCAAGCGCGGTTCCTGCCGTAGTAACGGTTCCCGGCGAGCCGGGCGTCGTCGCCGTTACTTGTTGCCCCGCCAAACGGAAACAATTCCCCGATGTGGAACCGGTTAGGAGATTGATTCCGACTACCCCGCCCGCGCGGGCAACTGAGCCTCCGACCGCAGTCACGTCGCCGATCGCAAAACTGTTGGTTATCGTGGCGTTATTATTCCCGACTAAGCCCCCCGCGCAAACGCCTTGCGATGAGCCGATGGGGCTGGTTCCGCTTGCGGTTGCGGATACTGCTCCTGTCGCATAGCAGTTGGTCACGGTTCCGTACGACGCCAAGGTTCCCAGCAGTCCGCCGCCCCTCGCATCTGTGGAATTAGTTTCCGTATTCACATCGCCCGTTGCATAGCAATCGCTAACGTTGGAGGCATAGCCGATTAATCCGCCCGCATATCCGGAATAACTGGTCGTAGTAGTCCACGTAAAATCTACCACAACCGCCGCGCTGCAGCCCGAAACCCGGCTGGCAGTACCGGAACTGATTCCGGCTAAGCCGCCTACCCCGACGCTTTGGGTCGAGGTGACCGGGCACTCTACGGTTATGCTGCCGGAAGCGCTGCAGTTTAAAATCGCGCCCATGTTATTGCCTACAAGCCCCCCCGCGCAAACGTTTGCGGTATGGGTCATGTCGATCACAAAATCCTCTACGGCGAGATTTTGAATGGTTCCGATGCTGCCGTTGCGGGCGAATAAACCCGCGTATGGTTGCCCGGTGGTTATCTTAAAATTGCGGACTTTAAACCCGTTGCCCTTAAAGCTGCCGGCAAATATCAGGACATTGCCTCCTATTGGCACCCATTCCGCTCCGCCCAAGTCGATATCGGCGCGTAATTCGATAAATTGTCCGGCGTAGTTGTAGAGACGTGCAGTTTGGGCGAACTCGATAAGCTGTGCGGCGTTATAAATTTTAAAGGGGTTTTCTTGCGAGCCGTCGCCGTCTTCTTCCACCGCCTCCCATTTGGCGTACAGCGTCACATTTTTTGTGACCGTATCGGTCTCAAACACCCACGGGTGTGCTAAACCCACATCCGCACACCAGCCGGAAAAAACATAGCCATCTCTAATCGGGTCGGCGGGCTTGGTGATTTTACCGCCGACCGTCACCGAAAGCGGCGTGATGGGAGTCAATCCGGTAAACTCGAACGTAACGGTAAATTTAGTAGTATCCGGCGGAGTAGGGTCGTCGCCCGGATTGTCGCCCGGATTGTCGCCGGGATTATCTCCGGGATTGTCGGAGGCTTTGGCGGCCCACTTGGCATACAAGATGTAATTGTCATTCAGCGCCAGCGGGAAAGTCACCGGGTTTTCAAGTTCAAAGTCGAAAAACCAGCCGGCAAAGGTAAAGCCCTCTTTTTGCGGGTCGGCGGGCTTTGCCACCTGCGAACCTTCAATCCGCGTTATGGATGCTACGGTAGATCCGCCACCGGAGTTAAACGCAATCGTATAGGTGCTTTTCGGCGTTTCGGGCTGTCGCTCGGTTTTCGCCACACACGCCGAAAAACACACGGCGCACAACAGCGCCGTCAGGGTGAGAAGCGGAATCTTTCTTACTTTTTTCATAGAAAATTACCTCCGTTATGACGTGGTGGATGGGGGATGGGGGATGGGGGATGGGGGAATGGGGTTTTCCGTAGCCCGCGGGCTGCACACCGTGCAGCCCCTACGGTTAGGTATGTTCGATGCACAATCGTAGGGGTCGCACACCGTGCAGCCCCTACGGTTAGGTATGTTCGATGCACAATCGTAGGGGTCGCACGGCGTGCGGCCCGCACCATATAGGCATTGTTCGTCCCGGCGGGCTGCACACCGTGCAGCCCCTACGGGCAGTCCTTTTATCTCATTTCTCGTCTAAAAAATCTTTTCGATCAATTTTGCGTAATCCTGGTCTTTCGGGTTGGTCGCGGGCGCGGGCGCCGAGGAGCCCTGGCGCTTGACTTGGCCGTTATCAAAGCTGGCAAGGCGGTAGCCCTGCCCGTTGACCCTGCCGCCGTAATCGTTAATCATGTTGACAAATCCGTTGGTCCCGTCGCTGATGTTGTTGGCATACAACGCCTCTAATTTAACGCCGGGTTTGTTGGGTGCCTCGTAGGCGTTGTTTAAAAGGATGTTACCGCCGCTGAGCCGGATGGTGCTGTAGCTGCCGAAGCCTATGCCGTGAAAGTTATCTACGGTGTTTGCCACCTTAAAGGCCGACCAACCCTTGGCGCCGTCTTGAGCCATCCATGCCTCTTGGCTCGGCACGGTGTAGGGGAGCTCGTTTTGATAGAAGAACGTCTCGCCGTAATTGCCCAGCCACAGCGTCTGGTACTTTTGGTAGTGCTCGACAAACAGCCCGTGCATCGTGACCCGGTCACCGTGCACGATCAGCCCGAACGCCCCGGTATTGCGCGCCCACCCGGTAAACCTGCCGTGGTCGGCAAGCCAAATCCAAAAGTGGTCGCCGATGACGTCATTGGAGTGGATGTCCACCGAAACCTCCGCGTTTACCGCGACAGAGGGGAAGCCGCCCACGCGCGCGAACACGTCGGAGATAAAGGTCGGGTTTTGCGCGTGGTTTTTATTCGAGCCGGGTTCTCCGACCCGCAGCAGGTACTTGGTGTCGCCGTACGCGTCCACGACAAAGCCCGCCAGCGTTACGCCGGAAACGTCGGAAACCAGCATGACGCCCTCGCCGTTGTCCTCTACGGGATAGAGCGACGGCATTCCGGTTCCGATGACAACCGCGTTTTCCTCCCCGACAAAAATCGGCTCCTCGCACTCATACATCCCCGGCCTTAAAAACAGGTGCTTGCCGCCCGCGAGGCGTGAATTGATTTTGGACGCGGAATCGCCGGGCTTTGCCATGTAGAATTCACTGATGTCATAGGATTCTCCGGGCCCGGGGCTGATATCGGACCACGAAACGCCGCTCGCGTTTTGGCGCAAACCCGGCACGAAAACCTTGTAATCGTTTACCGTCGTGTCGTAATACAGGAACGGCTTTTCACGCATTTGCTTAATCGGGGAGTCGACAAACGTGCCGGTCCCGCCCGTAAGATAGGAGTTAGAGAACTTGCTGCCGGTCGAGGCGATACAGAAATTGTTCCACGCGATACCGCTCATCGCGCCGGAGCCGAAATGGCTGTTGCGTGTGTACCATTGCTGCTGGCCGCCCGCGCCGACGCCCCCGCCAAAGCGGCAATCTCCCGTAAAGCCGCCCGAGCCCCAACCGCCGTTGGCGTTGTAGTCGGTAGAAATACCGCTCGCCGTCGAGATGCGGCGCATGGGCGCGGCTTGAGAGACCGCCCAATTCAGCCGGGGCGTGCTTGCCATGCCCTGCGGACGGTACACCTCAAAATTCTCGATGGAGCGCCAAAAGTTATGTGTGGCGTTGCTGCCGCCGTTGTTGGTGTGGGCGAGTGCCGGCGGTGTGTACACGGTGGCGCCGATGCGGGTTTGCGTGGGCAATAGCCCAAGGCCTGCCAGCGTCGTGTAGAATCCGACGTCAAGCCTGGCGCCGCGCGTGTCGGGATATTCCTGGCCGCTTTCTAAAGTGCCGAACGGATAGTTGCCCGGCTTAAAGTACAGCGAAAAACGTTCGTAGCTCATCTGAACGACGCCGGCGGACGAACGCATTGCGTCGGCAATCCGGTTGACGTCCTTTAAAATGGCGGGCATACTGTCATGCTTTGCGTCGTAAAAATACACGTTCTCGCCAAACAACAGCCGCTCGAATGAAATTACCTCGGGGTAAAACTCCTTTAAGACGATATTGCGGGTGACGGAATACGCGCGCACGTTGGACGCGGTAACCGTGTGGGTCGGGCTGTCGGTATCGAAGCCGCCTTTCATTACGTCGCCCGCCTGATCCAGCGGGTCGATGCGGTAGGTCGTTTGGCCGAACGCATAATTAGGCGCCTTGTCGATAAACGAGCGCTCCCCGTCGGCGCTCACGGTGCCCAGGGGCGCAAATGTGCCGGAAGGCGTCGCGGCGCGTTCCACCCGGTAATTCACGGCGCCGTCGATAAAGTTCCACTTTAGGCCGATGATGGTGTTGCCGGCGGCGTCTTTCGGTACCACCGTATAGTAGTTTTCATACTTGACCGGATTGGGGGATTCGTCGGTATAGGTTAGCTTGTCGATGGCGGCGAGCTTTGTTTTTTCGCCCAGCCGGCTGCCGGCGCGGTAAACGTCGTACGACACCGCGTCCGCGACCGCCTCCCACGTGACCGTGATTTTTCCGCCAGAGAGCACGATATTCGGCGACACCGCGTCCTCATTTACCACCGAAATCTGACAGGAGGAAAGCTTGGTCGGATCCGCCTCGGACTTTGCCGTGATGGACGCCGTGCCGACGCCTAAGGCCTTTACGCTCCCGCCCGAGACGGAAGCAACGGCCGGATTGCTGGTGGACCATGTAACGGACTTATTGGAGGCGTTTGTTGGTGATACGGTAGCCCTCAGCGTCACGGCCGAGCCAACCTCCAGCGTCAGCGCCGCGCGCGAAAGGGCGACGCCGGTGACCGGCACCACTTCGGTAACCGTTACGGCGCAGGTGTCGGTTTTGGCGCCGTCGGCGGTCGTTACCGTAACGGTTGCCCCGCCGAGCGCGATGCCCTTAACAACGCCGTTTTCCACCGTCGCGATTGCGGGCTTATCGACCGACCATGCCAGCGACTGATTGGTCGCGTTTGACGGCGCCACGGCAGCGGCCAGCGTCGCGGACTCACCAATCCCCACGGAAACGGTTTTCGGGCTGAGTGTAACCCCGGTAACCGCTACGGGCGTGTTGTTGTTCTTTCCGCCGTCGCCGTCGTTTTTGCAGGCGGACGCCGCCAAGGCCAGCGCAACGGCCAAAATCAACAGAGGGACTATTCTTTTAATATTCATGCGTTTTATCTCCCAAAGATTAATGTTATAGAATAGTATAATCTATGTGCTATTCATTTGTCAACGAATATATCCGACTTGCGTCGGATGGCAAAACCTACGGTTTTGCACACATATATTGTACTAATCGGCGTATCGGCCATGCGAAAATAAATTTTCGCGCGACGCTCGACTTCTCATAGTATAGCACATATAAAGTAATACTTCAATAGATTTTGTACATTTTGCTTGCATAAGAGGCAAAAATAATCCGCAGCTATTCACTATTCACTAAAATAAGCATATACTACCCCCATGGACGTTATTGTTTTGACGGGCGGCGGGACGGCGGGGCATGTGATGCCGAACCTCGCGCTTGCACCGCTGCTCGCGAAGGATTTTGAGCTGCATTACATCGGGCGGCCGGGCTCTATGGAAGAGGAGCTCGTGAAAAAAAACTGCCCCTATATTGTGTTTCACGGCTTGGAATGCGTCAAATTGCCGCGCAAATTTACCTTAAAAAACCTCGCGGTTCCTTTTAAGCTGCTCGCATCCAAGAAAAAGGCGAAAAGGATTCTGGCGGAGATTCGGCCTAAAGTGATTTTTTCTAAGGGCGGGTTTGTCGCGCTGCCGGTCATGCTGGCGGCGGGCGGGAAAATCCCGGTGATTTTGCACGAATCCGATTACACGATGGGACTGTCCAACCGCATGGGCGCCAAAAAGTGCGCGCACGTTTGCACTTCCTTTTCGGATTTGGCGGCCAAAATTCCCGGCGGGATTTGTACGGGAGCGCCGCTGCGGGGGCAAATTTATCGGGGCGACAAGCGCCGGGCGGAGCTTGAGACGGGGCTTATCGGCCGACAAAACCTGCTGATTATGGGCGGCTCCTTGGGTGCGCAGGCTATCAACGAGGCCGTTTACGCGGAATTTGGCGAATTAGCAAAGCGCTTCGACGTTGTGCATATTACGGGAAAGCAGGGCGCGGCGGGGGAGCGGGGCTCAGCGGGAGAGCAGGGCGCTGAGCACAAAAGCAACGCGGCTCCTGTAAAAGAGCCGCATTATCATCCGATTCCGTTTGCTGAAAATATTGAGGATTATTTGGCGTGGGCGGATTATTGCATAACGCGCGGCGGTGCGAACGCGTTGTTTGAGCTATGCGCGCTCTGCATCCCATCCTTGGCCATCCCGCTCCCCAAAGGCGTCTCTCGGGGCGATCAAATCGACAACGCGCGGTATTTTGAACGCTTAGGGTGCGTCAAGGTGCTAGAGCAGAATCAAATTACAAATTACAAATTACAAATTACAAATTACAAATTACAATTCCCGCTATGCAAAGCGTTAGACGAACTGCAAAAAGATGCCGCGTCACTACGCTCCGCCTGTAAAGAGGCGAAAAACATTGACGGCACGGAGAGGATTGCAAGGCTGATACAAGAAACGGCAAAGCGCTAAGCTTTACTCAGCAGTCCCCGTCGGCGTTTGGAAATTTAGCTTGTAGCGGAATTTCTCGTACCGCGCTTGGATGTTTTTAGCGGCGCTTTCGGATTTGCCGACCGTGAACAACCGGATTTCCCCGTGCACCGTCGTTATGTGCAAGCCTTCTAAATGCCCTTGTGTATCCAAAAAAAGCCACCCTAAAAAGACATACTTGGCGTTCGGAGACTCGCCCCAAGCGACGGTTTTCTCTTTGGGCTCTTTTTTGATGTCGCCCATGGGGATTTCTTGGCGTTTAAAGGCCGAAAAAATAAATTTTCTGCCGCCGCGCAGAATAAGCACGTCCCGTTTTTCGTCGTAGAGCACCGCGCCGAGTGGCAGCAGTACGTACAACAATAAAATCAGACCGGGCAGCGCGCAAATGCAGAACATCGTGATTGCCAAGATAGGGATTGCTTCAATAAACGCAACGCCTATTAAGACGAGCACGCCGATAACGGCCGCCATCAAAATCGGCACGGCGATTTTGTAGTAGTACGACGTTTTCCCTAAGACGACCGGTTTTTCCTTTTCCATCTATGACATCCTCCAAGGACATATTTGTGTATATAATATACCTAATTTATTGTTTTGTCAAGAGTTTTTTTTGAAAGTTTTTACGGATTATTTGGGGAGTATTGAGGTACGGGATTCGGGGTTCGGGATTCGGGGTTCGGGATTCGGGGTTCGGGGTTCGGGGTTCGGCGTTCGGGATTTGGAATGGTTGCAAATATTCCCGTAGGGGTCGATCTACAGATCGACCCGCCGACGGTTGTCACGGGGACGGAAGTTTGGGCACCCTAAATTTTCCGGGGGGAACATGTCGGGGGGACGGGGGTGCTGATGCCGAAAGGCAAGCTTTCGGCACCCTATCGGGCACTTCGCGCTCCGCGCTCCGTGTCACTACGCCTCGGATCGCCGGTCGGCGACCCTCCGTCCTCGGGCCGCCCGGGCACTTCGTCGACTTTCAACCTTATCGACGTGTATCCCGACACCGATACCTGTGCCTTGTGCCTTGATACCTGTGCCTCTTTCCGCATGAATAATTATTCAAAAACATGAATTAGTATGCATTTACTCCATTTACAAACCGTCGAGGCAAGAAATAGGCGGTTTTTTGTGCATAAATATAAATGTAAAACGCTTGCTAAAGGGGAGAGAAAGTGGTATAATGATAGCTAGCAAATGCAAAATGCGAGGTAAAAGGTATCAGGACACAAGGCACAGGTAATGGATCGAAATAATTCAAATTTCAGTGACTTGAGCGTTGAACCTTGTATTCCGATATCAAATATCCGATACCTGTGCCTTGTGCCTTGTGCCCTGATACCTTTATTAAGGAGCTTTTTTATGCCCCCCAAAGATTATAACGCAAAAGACATCCGCATCCTCGAAGGCCTCGACGCCGTGCGTACCCGCCCCGGCATGTACATCGGCACGACCGGAGTAAGAGGGCTTCATCATATATTATGGGAAATCGTGGACAACGCGATGGACGAGGCCGCCAACGGGTTTGCCTCCACGATTAACGTCGAAATCCACGCGGACGGCTCCGTTTCGGTCGAGGATGACGGGCGCGGCATCCCGGTCGATTTGCACCCCGAAACCGGCGTTTCCGGCGTCGAGGTCGTTTTTACGCAGCTTCACGCGGGCGGCAAGTTCGACAACGATACCTACACGCATTCGGGCGGCTTACACGGCGTGGGCGCGAGCGTCACCAACGCGCTTTCGGAGTGGCTGACGGTTGAGGTATACAAGCATAAAACGACCTACCGCATGGAATTCGAGGCCAAGACGGTGGACGGAAAATTAAAAGGCGGTGTGCCGAAATACCAACTGTTTGACACCGGCATTAAGGCGGACAAGCAGGGAACCATGGTGCGCTTTAAGCCCGATAAAACCATTTTTGAGACCGTCGTTTTTTCGCTTGACACAATTGCAAAGCGCTTAAAAGAGCTTGCGTTTTTAAACCGGGGCATCCGCATTATTTTAACCGATCACCGCCTGCAGCAAAACCCGCGCCGCGAATATTTTTACGAGGGCGGGCTGTCGGACTTTGTGCAATACTTAAACGAGACGCGATCTGCCGCGCACGCCGAGCCGATTTATCTTAAAGGAAGCCGCGACGATATCTATTTAGAGATTGCGCTGCAATACACCGACGCCTACACCGAAAATGTTTTCTCCTACGTCAACAATATCCCGACGACCGAGGGCGGCACGCACGAGACGGGCTTTAAGATTGCGCTTACCAAGGTGATGAACGATTACGCGCGAAAATGCGGGATGTTGAAGGATAAGGACGCGAATTTACTCGGTGACGACTACCGCGAAGGCTTAACGGCGGTGCTCTCGGTCAAAATGCAGAATATCCAGTTCGAGGGGCAAACCAAAACAAAACTCGGCAACCCCGAGGCCAAAACCGCCGTGGACGGCATCATTGAGGACGAGCTGGCAAAATTCTTTGAATCGGGCCCCAAAGCCAAGGCGACGCTGGACATCATTTTAAAGAAAGCGATTTTGGCGGCAAAGGTGCGCGAGGCCGCGCGCAAAGAGAAGGAAATCACGCGCGCCAAAAACCAAATCGACAGCTTTAATTTGGTGGGCAAGCTCTCATCTTGTTCTGGCAAAAAGCCGGAAAATAACGAGCTGTTTATCGTGGAAGGGGACTCTGCGGGCGGCACGGCAAAGCAGGCGCGCAACCGTTCCTTTCAGGCGATTTTGCCGCTCCGTGGCAAACCCCTAAACGCCGAAAAAAAGCGCATTGACCAAGTTTTGGCGAATGAGGAAATCCGCACGATTATCTCCGCGTTAGGCGCGGGCATCGGAGACGACTTTACCTTAGACGACCTTAATTATCACAAGGTCATTATCCTCTCCGACGCCGACCAAGACGGCGCGCACATCCGCGCGATACTACTCACGTTCTTTTTCCGCTACATGAAGCCATTAATTCACGAGGGGCACGTGTACATCGGCTTGCCCCCGCTTTATAAAATCGCCAAAAAGGACGCGGTAGAGTACGTCTACGATGACGCCGCGCTCGAGGATGCCCGCAAGCGTTTCGGCCGCGCTTCCACCATCCAGCGCTACAAGGGCTTAGGCGAGATGAGTGCGGAGCAGCTTTGGGCGACCACGATGAACCCTGCCGAGCGCACCCTCGTGCGCGTCAGCATCGAGGACGCCGCCGAGGCCGAAAAGCTGGTGTCCGTGCTGATGGGCGACGCGGTTGACTTACGCAAGGCGTATATTATTGAGAATGCGGATTTTAACAAGGAAGACGCCTTCCGGGAAATCGCGAAGTAGGAGGCGATAAAATGCTAATCAACAACAGTGAATATTTTGCGGTGCTAGAGGACATCAAAACCCGCATTAAGTCGGCTCAATACAGGGCTGTTTTAGGCGCGAACAAGGAACTGATGGAGTTGTACTGGAACATCGGAAAGATTATTATCGATAACACTAAGTACGGTGTCGGTTTTTTAAAAAACTTATCAAGAGACATTATATTAGATTTCCCAGACATTCAAGGTTTTTCTGTGCGAAATCTAAACTACATGCGTAAGTTTTCCGAGCTTTATCCCGATTTTCAAAAAGTGCAACGGGGTGTTGCACTTTTGCCGTGGCGAAACAATTTGACGTTGATTTCAAAAATAAAGAGCGAGGCGGAGCGGCAATGGTATGTAGAGCAAAACGTGCAAAACGGATGGAATAACGTTGTCCTAACGCATCAAATAGAGATGAAATTATACCACCGCCAAGCCGTCGCCGAAAAAACGACCAACTACGACCGTTTGCTCCCATCGCCCTTTAGCGGGCTGGCGGAGGAAACCCTGAAAAATCCGTACGTGTTTGATTTTGTGCAAAAACGCAAGGGAATCATCGAACGCGAAATTGAGCGCGAATTGGTGGCTAACATCGCAAAAACCATCTTAGAGCTCGGTACCGGCTTTGCGTTTGTCGGCAACCAATACCACCTTGAAATCAGCCAAAAGGACTACTACATCGACCTTTTGTTTTATAATTTTAAGCTCCGCAGCTTTGTGGTCATCGAACTAAAAAACACGGAATTCAAGCCCGAATACGCGGGTAAACTTAACTTTTACCTTTCCGCCGTGGACGATATGCTAAAGCATGAGACGGACAATCCCTCCATCGGCATTATGCTATGCAAGTCCAAAGATAAGCTGACCGCGGAATACGCGCTAAAGGACATCCATAAGCCCATCGGCGTCAGCGAATACAAGCTGTCGGACTTTGTCCCCGCCGAATTCATCGATACCCTTCCAAGTGCGGAGGATATCGAAAAGCGCGTGCGGATGGAGTTTGATATCGAAGAGGGGGATGATTAAGCGGCACGTGGATAACAAAAAAGAAAAAGGTAGATTCACAAAGACAATGGTAGGCCTGTTACGGGTGTATTTAGTTGTAATTACAGTGCCTTTGTGTATTTACCCGGTTATTTTTGGCCCCTTCGGGGGTCTAATAATTTGGGGCTTGTTTTTCGCGCCGCTGGTTCCAATTATTGTAGAAAACATAAAAATGTTTATTGATACGATTAGAAAGAAAGATTTTTATAGAATGAATAAAAATGCTCTTGCAATTATTAAATTTACCTATACGTTAGCGGCTTTTTCTTGGTTATTGTTTGCGACAATAAAAAGTTCCTTAGGTTTAGTTGTAATTGTATGCTCAATTGTAGCAATCGTTTTATCTGCTTTGTTGTTTTGTTTTGAGCTGATTCATGAATGGATTATCAAGTGATTAGGTGATCCGCAAATCAAATCGTAGGGGTCGCAAGTCCATTGTGCGACCCGCACCTAATGAGAAAAATCGGTTCCGGCGGGGCGCACAATGGACTTGCGCCCCCTACGGGAAAGAATGTAACAATCCAGAATCCCGAATCCAGAATCCCGAACCCCGAGGTAAAAAACCATGGCAAAAAAAGAAGAAGAAATCATCGAGCCCGCCGGCGACAAAATTGTCGTCAAAACCATGGAAGAGGTCATGCACGAGAGCATGATTCCGTATTCCGAGTTTGTCATCCTAGACCGTGCCCTGCCGCGCGTTGAGGACGGTTTTAAGCCCGTGCAGCGGCGCATCCTCTACACCATGCACGAGCTCGGGTTAACGCCGGACAAGCCGCATAAAAAGTGCGCGCGCATCGTCGGGGACTGCTTGGGCAAATACCACCCGCACGGCGACACCTCGGTGTACGGCGCGCTGGTACGCATGGCGCAAAGCTTTTCGATGGGCATGACGCTGGTCGACGGCCACGGAAATTTCGGCTCGATTGACGGCGACGGCGCGGCAGCGATGCGCTACACCGAGGCACGTATGGCGCCGCTCGCTTTAGAGCTGTTACGCGACTTAGAAAAAGACACCGTGCGCTTTTCGTGCAACTTTGACGATTCGCTTACCGAGCCGGACATGCTGCCGGGGCGCTTCCCGAATCTCCTCGTTAACGGTGCGGCGGGCATCGCGGTCGGGCTTGCCACCAACATCCCCCCGCATAATCTGGGCGAGGCAATCGACGGCGTTGTGGCGTACATCGACAACCCGCGCATCTCGCTTAAAGAGATGATGAAAATCATCAAAGGTCCGGATTTTCCCTCTGGCGGTTATGTGATTGCGGGTGAGGAGCTGGCAACCGCGTACGAAACGGGGCGCGGCAAAATCTCCATCCGCGCCAAAATGCACATCGAATCCGGAGACAACGATAAAAAACTTATTGTGATTGACGAATTGCCTTATCAGGTGAACAAGGCGACGCTTTTAGAGACCATCCTAAAGGTGCGCGAAGAAAAGAAAGGCGTTTTGACCGGCATCAGCGAAATCGGCGACGAGTCCGACCGCAACGGTATGCGCGCCGTCATAAAGGTCAAAAAGGATTGCGACCCGAAAGACATTATCGAAAAGCTGTTTAAGTCCACCAACCTTTCCGTTTCGTTCGGCATCAACATGGTGGCGATTGCCGACGGCAAGCCCCAGCAAATGGGGCTGCTCGATATTATCGCCTATTACGTCAACTACCAGCGCGACGTCATCTTAAAGCGCTGTAAGTTCGAATTGGACGCGGCAAAAGAACGCGCCCACATCCTAGAGGGCTTGGTGATTGCCGTCAAAAACATCGACGAGGTGATTAAAATCATTAAATCCAGCGCGAACCCTTCCGAGGCGCGCGAGCGCCTTCGCCAGCGGTTCTCACTCTCCGAACGCCAGGCGCAGGCGATACTCGACTTGCGCCTTGCTAGGTTGACGCACTTAGAGATATACAAGCTCGAAGAAGAATTAAAGGAAGTGCGCGCGCTGATTGCCCGCCTCACCGCCATCATCGCCAACAAAAAGCTGCAGATGGAGCTCGTAAAGACCGAGATGCTGCAAATCAAGAAGACCTTTAAAATCCCGCGCCGTTCCGTCATCCTTAAAGACGCCGCCGAATACACAGTGCCCTCCGACGACGACGAAAAACCCGTCGAGGACTATTACGTGTGTTGTAACGGCCTCCGCCAGCTCAAAAAAATGCCTGTCAAAAACTTCGGCTTGGCGCAAAAGGACTTTTCGGACAATTCGACGCGCAACGAGATTTGCAGCCACATCATTAAAATGTCGTCTAAAGATCGGCTGTGGTGCTTTACCAACCTTGGCAACTGCTATAAGTTAGACGCCGACTCCATCCCCGACGGCAAGTGGAAAGAAAAAGGCTTGCCGCTTAGTAAGATTATGCCGGAGGCGGGCGAGAATGAAACCGTCGTGTATTGGCGCAGCGTTGAGGAGGCGCTCCCCAAGGGCAACCTGTTGTTCTACACGCGCGAGGGCATGGTCAAAAAGAGCGATTGGAACGAGCTGAACGTGATTAAATCGGTTTTTGCGGCGATTAAGCTCAAAGAGGGCGACGAGGTGATTACGATCGAGGACGAACAACCGAATTCAACGCTGCTGTTTGTCACCAAAGAGGGGATGTGTTTAAACGCCGATATGTCCGATATCCCCAACCAAGGCCGCATTGCCACGGGCGTAAAAGGCATCCAGCTTAGCGATACCGACGTGTGCGTGGGCATCCGCCAGGTACAAGGCGCGGGCGAATCTGTGCTGGTGACGGACAAGGGATATGCAAAGCGCGTGTTGGTGCCCTCTTTAGACGTGATGGCGCGCTACCGCAAGGGCGTTAAGATCATTGATTTTGGCAAAAGTGAAACCGGAACCGCCCTCGTTTTTGCCGGGTACGCCAAATCCTCCTATAAAATCATATTGGACGTGGACGGCGAGTATTTGGCGCCGTTCCCGATCGACGCCCTATCACTCGAAAACCGCACCCACCCCGGCAAGCCGCTCCTAAAGGGCCGCCATGTAGTGGCCGAGGTGCTGATTTACAGGGATGACGAGTGGATAGGGTAAGAAATGAATTAGGAATTAGGAATTAGGAATTAGGAATTGCGGATGGGATGGGTTGCATCTTTCCCGTGCTGTCACGGGGTCAGGCTTATTGACAGCGGATGGGAGAAATGAATTAGGAATTAGGAATTAGGAGTTAGGAATTGCGGATGGGATGGGTTGCATCTTTCCCGTAGGGGTCGCACGGCGTGCGACCCGCCGCCGTTGTGCGGGCGACCATTGCCGTGCCGGGGGGAGGTGTCGATGGACTGCCGATTCCCCGTAGGGGTCGGGCCTGCACCGACCCGCCGGTTACCGATTTCTCGTAGGGGCGGATGGCAATCCGCCCGAACCGTTGATTTCGGCCATTGCCGTGCCGGGGGGAGGTGTCGGGGGGACGGGGACGTTGATTGCCCTGTGGGGGCAACCCTTCGGGCACTTCGCGCTTCGCGCTCGTGTCACCGTAAACCCGTCCCCGGCCGCCCGGGCGGGTCGCGCCCGAAACAACCATTCGACGAGGCGGACAGCATTGGAAAAATTTCGTTTGTCGGTGTCACCACGCCTCGGGTCGCGATTTGGCGACCCTCCGTCCCCGGCAGAGCCGTAACCGAAGGATGCCGATTACCCGCCAGCGTCGATGCCCACATCGACCCTCCGCCACATTAAAAACTCAAAAATTCGTCAAAAAGGTAAAATAGGGGCAAAAATGCGCTTGACATAGACGGCGACAACGACGTATACTTATTTTATTCGCCGACGAAATGAGGGTCGCGGGCAAGCGCAGCTTGCACATGACCGAATGAGGAGGCGAGCAAAGGGTTTAATACCCCGCTCGCCTTGCGGGCGGAACAGCCGCGAAGCGGCGGGTCCAGGGCGGCCGAGCCGCCAGCCGCTTGCGGCTGGCGGCTTTGCGATAGCAAAGCCCAGAGAGGCGAGGTGCCCTGGGGTATAATACCCTTTATTGTGGATAACACTAATTACCAATTTTTCGCGCCTCAAAAGTCAGCAAAAACGGATGAGTTATCCACAAAAGGCGGAGGCTTCATGAAAAAATATAAACGATTATCGGTAATCGCATTAATTGCTTTGCTGTGCGCGCTGGCTTTAGCGGCGAGCGGGCTGTTGGGCGGATGCTACGTGCGTAACCGTGATGATACCGTCTTGTACACGGTGACGTTTGACAGCAACGGCGGCAACAGTGTCGGTGCGCTCACCGACATTAAGGGCGGAAACACCATTTCCGCGCCCGCTTCGCCGACTAAGACGGGATATACTTTCGACGGGTGGTATAAAGAGGCCGCCTGTAACAATGAGTGGGTTTTTGCGTCCGATAAGGTAGCGAGAAGCGTCACCTTATATGCAAAGTGGACGGTTAGCAAATGGGCGATTACATACGCAAATACTTTTAGTGCGTTGAACGAAAATCCGGCCGAATATTCTTTCGGCGATGAGGTTGTGCTGTTGCCGCTTACAAGGGCGGGGTACGACTTTGTTGGCTGGGAAAGTGAGGCAGGTGTTGAGTTTACTGGCATAGCTAAGGAATCGACGGGAGCGATTACCCTTGCCGCGGTGTGGTCGATTATTAACTATGAGATAGAATACCTCGGATTGAACGGCGCAACCAATTCCAATCCGGCGACCTATACGATAGTGGATGCAGTGACGTTGGTTGCTCCCGGAGAACGTGCCGGTTATACCTTTGAGGGCTGGTCGGCAGACGGCACGATAAGCATTGGCAGCACGGGCAAAAAGACTTTCACCGCTTACTGGACACCCGTAGGCGGAGGCTCAACCGGCGCACTGGTGTTCGGTTTTGGCAACTGGGACGGCACGGCGGCGAATTATAACGCCTCCAACGGTGTGCGTGCGGGCCTGCTGTATGTGGAGTTTGGCGAGTTCCCGAAGTCCTATGTGGGCAATACGCTCAACACTACACTCAACACCGCCTACAATAACGGCACGCTGCAAAGCGGCATGACGGCGACGGGCAAGTCGTACACCGTAAATACCATCGCCGATACGTCAAGTCCCCGTGGCGGCAACAGTACCAACAACTGGATTCCCACGACGGCGACGGAGTATAGTTACGGCGGCAGTAAATATGTGCGCAAGCTTGCCTACTGTGTGTGTGATTGCTCCACAAGCAGCGTTACTTCCTTTATCGACGGTTCAAGCTTTGTCTCGGGCACCTACTACTGGTTCAAGGTGGAACCGATACGCTGGCTGATAGGCAACTGGGCGCAACTGCCGACAAGCATAAATCCGAATGGCAGCGGGACGGCCACTACCATGCAGCTGGTCGCGTCGGAGGAGCTTATGGCGGGTGTGCCGTTTTATCACAACGGTACGGATACGAACCGTACCTTATGGGCAAATTCGACGATGCGGTCGTACCTAAACAACTCCTTTATCAACGAGGCGTTCGACACCACCCAGCGTGCGGCTATCAACACCACATCCGTTCCCAACAACACTACGGCGGGCAATATAAATACGATAGGCGACGGTGTATCTACCTCGGATAAAATATTCCTGCCGTCCTATTACGAGGTATCCAATGCAAGCGGGATGTTCTACAATTTGTTTGACACGGCGGAAAAGCGCCAAAGCAGGGTAAGCGACTTTGCACTGGCAAACTTTGCCTTTTCATACAACAACGCAAGCTATATGAGAATGGGCTACTGGTGGTTGCGTTCGGCCTACTCGTCGTCGGGCGTGCTCGGCGTCAACGACGACGGTCGCCTCGGCAACACCGGCATCTCGAACTACCTCTACATTGGGGTTCGGCTCGCCCTCGTGTTTGACCTATCTACGTTATCGTTGGACGACGGCACAACTCCCGCCGCGTTAGTCTTCGGCATCGGCAACTGGGATGGCACGGATGCGAGTTACGCCGCTTCCAACGGTGTGCGGACGGGCTTGCCGTACGTAGAGTTCGGCGAATACCCCAAAACCTATGTCGGCGACACCTTAAACGCCACCTTGAACACGGCCTACAACAACGGCGCCCTGCAAAACAGCATGACGGCGACGGGTAAGTCGTATACCGTAAATACCATCGCCGATACGTCAAGCTGGTACGGCGGGAATGCCGCGAACAACTGGATACCGGCCACGGCGGCGGAGTACAGTTACGGCGGCAGTAAATATGTGCGCAAGCTTGCCTACCGTGCGTATGATTGCGATGCAGCCAGCGTTACTTCCTTTATAGACGGTTCAAGCTTTGTCTCGGGAACCTACTACTGGTTCATGGTTATGCCGATACGCTGGCTGATAGGCAATTGGGCGCAGTTGCCGGCAAGCATCAACCCTTCCGGCAACGGAACAGCCACTACCATGCAACTGGTCGCGTCGGAGGAGCTTATGGCGGGCGTGCCGTTTTATCACAACGATACGGATGCGAATTATACCTTATGGGCAAATTCGACGGTTCGGACGTATCTCAACGGCTCTTTCATCAACGAAGCGTTCGATTCCACCCAACGTGCGGCCATCAACACCACATCCGTTCCCAACAACACCACGGCGGGCAATATAAATACGATAGGCGACGGTGTATCCACCTCGGATAAAATATTCCTGCCGTCCTATTACGAGGTATCCAATGCAAGCGGGATGTTCAACAGTGTATTAGGCACCGATGCAAGACGACAAGCTTGGACAAACGATTGGGCGATAGCGAACTACGGGTATCGTTATAACACGTCGGAATATGGTTCTATCGGAATCGGAATGGGTCTCTGGTGGTTGCGTTCGGCCTACTCGTCGTTGTACGTGCGCTACGTCCACCGCGACGGCGGCCGCAGCTACGACTACCCGTACGGCCTCCTCTACGGCGTCCGGCCCGCCCTCGTGCTCGCTTTATCCTAGACATAGGCAATCTACAATCCGCCGCCCATGGCGGCGGGGTGTGATCGTCGGATTTGGATATGCGCACAAGCCGAGATGATTGCAGCGGTTTGGGACTGTGATTTTGCTGTCACGGGGTCAGGCTTATTGACAGCGGATGGGAGGGGTTTCATCTTTCCCGTAGGGGTCGATGTCCTCATCGACCCGCCGGAACCGACACGGCCTATATGGTGCGGGACGATGAGGGCATCGTCCCCTACGATTGCCGTGTTTGTAGGCAAAACGCTTTTGTCCCACCCCTGTAGGGCGGGGGCTTGCTCCCGCCGCAACACGTCGACAAACGACATCCCGCAGGGGCCGATGCCCTCGCCGACCCGCTGTAATCGAATTCCCGGGATTCAGGACTCGAAAGTACGGATGGGGAATATTGTCGAATTTTGCTCCATATATATTAAGGTAACGCTTTTATATATGGAGTTTTTTTATGATTAGCAAACAAAAAAACAACAATCCCGAATCCCGAATCCCGAATCCCGAATCCCGAGGTTTCATCCGCTTCATCTGCATTGCCGCCACGCTTGTCTGCCTTCTCATGCTCCCTGCCTGCCAGCCCGCTATGCAAAGGTACGGCCACCTTGTTAGCGAGTTGCGCGACAACGTCTATGTGGCGGAATCGGCAAATTATTCGGTGCAAATCATCACCGGCAAACGCGAGGACCCGTTTTTGATGGACGGGCACGCCGGCGCGACCCGCGATTTTACGGTGATTACCGTTACGCCTAAAATCGGAGAGCACACATTCACCTACCGCGTCACCTTAAACGGCACCGAATACGCGGGCACCTTTTTGCCGCACCCGTTTGCGGCTACGGTTAGCGCGGATATCGCCGTGTTGTCGTCGGACACTGCTATCGAGGTTTCCATTTCGGCGGGTGGCAAGTCCGAAGCCTTAACGGCGCAATCCGTTAAAACCGAGCAGATGATTTCTGCCGATAAGGCGGTCGAAATCGCCGAACGGAAGCTTAAATCCTGTCTCGACAACTTTCGGGCGGACGGGGCGCTGCACTGCGAAATTTATGTGCGCCTTATGGCAAACCCCATCGACAATTCCGGTGGGTACTACTGGTATGTCGCCTTCATCGGCGAAAATCAGGCGATTTATGCCGTATTGATCGATCCCGTAAGCATGGCCGTCGCCGCAATAAGGGACTGACGGATAACGAAAAACGAAAGGGGCTGTCTCACGAAGAAAAACGCGAGGCAGCCCTTTTTTGAGCTGCTTTTTCCGTGAGACAGCTCCATTCGTTAGCAACCGCACATATTTCCGCGTTAAACTGCACAAATTACGAACAGTCCTTTTGCCTTTTTACCACTGACCTCTAACCACCGACCATTACAAGGGGGGGATGCGTATGAAAAGAAAAAATGCGGGACAAGCCTACATCCCGTGCATTTTTATATACATAGTATTCGCCCTTACACTGTTGCTTGGGCTTGCGTTCATTTTTCACCAGGGGCAAGGGGGCATTTTGACACCCCCGGGGGAAGGGGTTGTTTTTCAACCGGAGAATCGCGTAAGTACGGCTCAATCCGACGCGGGCGTTTTGCATTCGCCCAAGCCTGACGGTATCGCCCGCGCCGCAACCGGGCAGGTTCCCTTAATTGTCGGGGCGCCCGATCGGCGCGCGCAAATCGATTTGACCTACGCGGGTCGCACCTATCGCTATACGGACGAGCTGATCGAGCCCACCGACCATCTGGTGGCAGAAGAAATCCATACGCGTAAAATTAACGCGCCGCTTCCCGAAAAGCTGCGCCTGACGGATAAATGCGCCGAAGCCGGCGGCGACATCAAAAAGGCGATGCTCTATACGTTCCCGCTGCTGGCAAAAACGGTGGATTGTATCGTCACCGACATCGACGCTCCGCCCGTCGATTCCGTTATCACCTTCGCGCCGAACCGCCGTCCGATGTTTACCGTCTCGCGTGAGCAAAACGGCTTCGAGGTCAACGAGGAATCGCTGTATCGCGACATTTACACGCATCTGCGGCGCGGCGCAAAAAGCCCGCTACCGGTGCGGCCGAAAATCCTGTCGCCGTCCGTCACCTCGTTCGACAACCTGCGCCTCACGGACTTGCGTTCGCGCTTTACCACCGATTATTCGTCCTCGGGTGAGGACAGAAAGCACAACGTCGCCTTGGCGCTCTCAAAAATCAACGGAATTACACTCCTCTCGGGCGCCGAGTTTTCATTCAACAAAGCCGTCGGCAAGCGATCTGAGGCAAACGGCTTCCGCACGGCAAAAATCATTATGGACGGGGAGTATGTCGACGGGGTGGGGGGCGGCGTTTGCCAGGCCTCCACCACCGTGTACAACGCCGCGTTGCTTGCCGACATGGCGATTACGCAGGCGCGTTCGCATTCGCTAGTGCCCTCGTACGTCCTGCCCTCGATGGACGCGATGGTCAATTCGGGTTCATCTGATTTAAGGTTTAAGAACGCGGGGAGCACCCCGGTATTCATCCGCGCCTACGGGGACGGCCGGACGGCTTGCGTCGAAATTTACGGCGCGCCCCTACAGTACCGCATTAAAACCGAAAGCGTCACGCTTTCCAGCGCCCCTCCGCCGCCCGACCGCGAACAAATCGATTACGAATACAAGTACCTCGCACCCGGAAGCCTCCCCGGAGAGCGTATGGCAATTGCGCTCGGCCACGGAGCGCTGAAAAGCGAAGGATATTTATGCTATTACGACGCGGGGGGGCGTCTGATAGAGAAAAAGCAAATTCGAAAAGACGCGTATCAGAGCGTCGCCGGAGTGGTGATGGTCGCGCCCGGGCAAGGAATTGTGGGGAGTTAGGAATTAGGAATGAGGAATTAGGAATTAGGAATTAGCTAAAATGTCCCGTACAACTTTCCCGGCCAGCACCATTGCGGCCGCGGCGGGCACGAAGGAGATGCTGCCCTTGGGCATCGGCGGTAGGAAAGGTGTATTTACGGTAGAGGCCGCAACGTTTGCATCGGCTCCGCCTCGCTCGGTTGCGACCCCTACGGATTCGGGCGGATTGCCATCCGCCCCTACGATGTCGTTTATATCTGTAATTTGTAATTCGCAATTTGTAATTTGCCTATTGCAATTCCCTCCGACGTTTTTCGTTTTTCGTTTTTCGTTTTTCGTTATCTCAGCCGTCGTTTCCCTCGAATACACTACCGTCAACCGCTCTACGCCGCGTGCCTTTAATTCCCGCCGCATTACCTTGGCAAGCGGGCATACGGAAGTTTCATAAATATCCGCCACTAAAAACCCGCCCGGCTCTAATTTGTTGCCTGCGCCCATACAACTTATAACGGGAACGGACGATTTTTGCGCGTTTACGATAAGCTCCGCCTTATTTTGGACGCTGTCGATGCAATCGGCGATATAATCAAAGCCGGCTAAATCAATAAGATGCGCCGTATCCTTTGCATAGTAAAAAGGGTAGGGGATTACCTCAATTGCGGGATTGATGTCGCGGATGCGCATAACGGCGGCGTCCGTTTTTTTTATGCCCATCGTACTGTGCAGCGCTAAAATCTGACGGTTTAGGTTGGACAAAGCAATTGTGTCGCCGTCGCAAAGCCCCAGCCTGCCGACGCCCGCGCGCGCCAGCGCCTCCGTTACATGCCCGCCGACGCCCCCCAAGCCCACGACGAGGATTTTTGCGCGGGCTAATTTTTCGACGCCGTTCTTACCGATTAAAGTTTCGGTTCTTGAAAATTGGGAATCCATATCCCTGCTATTGTAATTTATTGCCCGCGATTCGTCAATTGTTTTCGGGGCCAGGATTCTTTTGCTCTTTATTCGTTTTATACGAATCCCGAACCCCGAATCCCGAACCCCGAATCCCGAACCCCGAATCCCGAACCCCGAAAAACTCCGCATATTTTCCAAATTCGCTACAAATACTACCAGAAAATAAATATTTTCAAGGAGTTTTTATGAAAAAAATCAGTTTATGGTTAGCTGCGGCATTGTCGCTTGCGTTATTGGCGACGATGGCCGGGTGCGCGGAAGGCTGCGGCGAAACGGCGGCTGCCGAGCATACCGTTACGATAACGTCCCATGCGCCGGCGTCCATCGTCGTTACGGATGCGGACGGTGCGGCAATTGCCAGCGGCGCTAAGGTGAAAAAGGACGCCGTTTTAACCGTTACCGCCACCCCCGTCGAGGGGCACGCCACGGAGGTTAAGGTAAACGGCGTCAAGCAAACGCTTGCGAATGGCAAGGTAAACGTCACCGTCACCGCCGATACGGCGATAGAGGCTTCCGCTGCGGCAATCGAGCATACCGTCGCGATTACGGGCGCCGAGGGCGTCACCGTTACGGTGAAGCGCGGCGAGACCGCCGTCGCAACCGGCGCAAAGGTGCCCTACGGCACTACCTTAGACATCACGGTAGAATACGGTAAAGGCTACACGCCGACGCTGAAAATTAACGATGCCGCCGTCGCGCTCTCCGCCGGGGGCAAAGCCCAACACGTTGTTAAGGGCGACGTCGCCATAGAGGTGGCGCAGGAATTGGTATTTGACGCAGAAGAAACCGTGCGCGCCGGCCATACCGCGTTTGACGGCGCCTACCTTTGGACGGGCTCGTTCGAGGGCGCGGCCGAGGGCGCCGATATCGAGCCGAACCTCACCGTTCCGTACGGCTTTACGGGCCTGGAGGCTTCCGGCCGCTTCACGCGCGCCTTTAAGGCAATCCAGCTTTCCGGCACGGCAGGCAACATGCAGCTATTGGCGTACGACGGCGATTACCAAAACACTGCCGGAACTAAGGAAGCGGGCATTTATTGGAATCTTTTGGGCAACTGGGACGCGCTTTCCGACGAGGGGATTAACGCCTCCGAAGCGATGGAGGACTTGCATGAAAAAGGCGACTATATGGGTTATTGGGGGCCCGTGGCGGGCAGTGTTTACAACGAGGAAACGTCGGCAAAATCCGGAAGCTTCCAGTTTTTAGCGGCCAACCCCGGCACGTACCTCTTAACCTGTGACATCGTTAAGCTAGCCGAAGACGGATTTTCCGTGCTCTCAAGCCACACCGTTTTGATTACGGCCATTGAGGCGGACGCGCAGGCCGTTGTGCACGCCAAGGCAAAAGTGGACACCGCTGCCGCCAAGTGGACGCATACCGGTTCCTATACCGGCGCGGCCGAGGGCGCGGATATAAGCGGGAATTTAGAGCTTTATTACGACGTAACGCGCTCGGAGGCCGGGGACATTCAATTTTTGCCGCTGTTCAAGGTTGACTCCGTTAAGGGCGGCGACGCGGCAAAAACGCAGCTTTTATGCTACGATATGGACGTCGACGACGAGAGCATTTATTGGGATGTCCTTAACAATTGGGCGGCGGCCGGAGAAATCGGTACGGCGCACGGCGGCGAGCAGCCCCTAAATACGGCCTTGGCGGCAAAAACGGGCTATCGCGGCTTTTGGGGCAATGCCGTCGCGGGCAACACGCTGTACCAATTTGCCGAAGGCACCAACCAAAAACACGTAACCATCAAAATGCCCTACGAATTTGAATTTGTCGCAGAAACGCCCGGGGACTACCTTGTGACCGTCGAATTCGTAACCTTCGCCGAGGGCTTTGAAAAAATCGGCAGCTACTCGGTGCTGGTAAAGGTAAAGCCCGCATTGGCCGCGCCCGCGATTCTCCCGATGACGGGCGGGACGCTGACGCCTGCAGACAACTCCTTTGCGTCGGCAGAGAATCCCATTACGCCGGGGATGAGCCCCGGGGGAGCGGCCGTCGCGCCTTTAGAGGTCAAGGGTCAAACAATATCGGTGCCCTCAGAAAAATTGCCGGGAGCGGAAGACAAAGAACCGGGCATAGAGCAGGGCAAAACCGCCCAAGATAATGCCCCGGGCATAGGGCAGGGTAGCGGCGTCCAAGATAAGGCGCCCGGAGCCCGTTCCGGCCCGCGCATAAAATCGCGCCCGAGACTGCCGCTGCCCAAGCTCCCCAGGGGGTAGCGCGATGCGTAGCATCGCGCAGTGAAAAGTGAATAGTGAAAAGTGAAAAACGTCGGATGGGATAGAGAAACCGCAAAGCATGGTCGTCCGTAAACCCAATCGTAGGGGACGATGCCTTCATCGTCCCGCATCATATAAGCCGTGCCGGTTCCGGCGGGGCGCCCGATGGGTCGCCCCCTACGGGAAACCGGCGTCCATCGGTTGCGGTTCTGCCGGTGGGGGACGCGGCATGGCAGCCGCTATACGGCTATAAAGAATGACACATGGAAACAGTCCCCATGTGTCATTCCCATTTTTATCAAGTAGCATTTGCGCAAACGAAAGTAAACTTTCGTTTGCGCAAATGCGCCCGCAGCATATGGTATAAAACCCCGCGGCGGCCGAGCCGACAGCCGCTTGCGGCTGCTGGTTTTGCGATAGCAAAGCCCAGAGAGGCGAGGTGCCGCGGATGCCGCCGCAGGGCGGCGGGTGCAGGGCTTGCTCTGCGGTTTAATACCTTTTATATCCGCCGTAAATCCTCGATAATTTTAATTTTAATTTTACATTTCACATTTTGCATTAAAACCGTTGACAAATCCGGCCGTATCTAGTATCATATATTTGTATAGGATTGCCCATATCGTTTTTATCAAAAAAAACCTACCCCGGAGGCGTATTTATGAAAAAATTTAAGTTCCTCGGCGTTTTAATCATCGCCGCGATGATGGCGCTCGCCCTGCTGGCCTGCCAAGATGACAAGCCGCCGAAAATTCCGGACGAAGAAATTGAAGTCAATTTGGCCGACCTAAAGATTACCGTGCACCCGGAAAAGCTCATATATAACGTGGGCGAGGATTTCGAGCCGGGCGAACTGGAGGTTACGGCGATCTATTCGGATAAAACCGAAAAGGTCATTCCGCACAATCAATTGACGATTACGCCCAAGTCCTTTACGGCGGCGGGCCCCAACGTCGAGGTTACGATTTCGTACCGTGAGAGCAACATCGCAAAGCAGGTAAGCGAGTGGGTTGTGGTTAACGCGCTCGCCGACGAGCTGTACAGTATCGCCGTCACCAATCCGCCTAGTAAGACCGATTATGTGGCGGGCGATTTGTTTATCCCGATAGGTCTGTCTGTCTTGGCGACATACAACAGCGGCGGAGAGGCCGGCAAGCTTACGACTAAATCGATTCCCGTGGGCGACGCGCGGCTTTCCTATAGGCCCGAAGGCCCGCTTCCGGCGGGCGCCACCACCCTCACCGTAATTTGCACCGAGAACGGCGTTTCTAAGTCTGCCACGGTTTCGATTACCGTGGCGACCATCGTCGGGCTTCAAATTACCAGCCCTCCGGAAAAAGACAGGTACAACGCGGGCGAAGCGTTTGACAAAACGGGCATGGAGGTTACGGCGCTGTTTTTAAATGGCGAAAAGCCCCCCATGGTGGTCAATCCCTCGCTCTACACCGTGGAGCCGGCCGTTTTGACGGGGACGGAAACAGAGGTTATGGTAAAATATAGCGGGGAAAGCGAGTCCGTTCCCGTCGCAGTCGTCAGTAATATTACCATCGAGACGCCGCCGACGAAAGAGCTTTTGTATAACTCGGGCGACACTTTTAAGCCGGACGGCATGGTGCTAAACGTCGAATACACAGACGGGGTAGTCGTAAAAGAAACCATTGCGGCCGGAATGGCGGAATGTACCCCGGAAAACGTCCCGACGCCGACCAACCCTGACGGCACGGTTGTGATTACAATTAAGTACCGCGGAAAAACAACGACCATCCCGGTGGAGGTCGTAACGGTTGTCAGCGTAAAAATATCCAAGCAGCCCGGCAAAACGACCTACTATTCGGGCGACCCGTTTATCACGGGCGGTATGGAAGTCGAGGCGGAGTATTCCAACGGAGATAAAAAGCTCGTTAGTTTTTCCAACGATCCGGCAGACGGCTACAACTATTCTCCTAGAGAGGTTAAAACCGGCCGCGATATCGTCATAACGTACGGCGGAAAGGCTGTGGTGGTAGAAGGGCTCAACGTGATTGCGATGGTGCTCCAAGTGGAGTCCGGGACGTATAAAGCAAATTATAAGGCCGGCGAAACCTTCAACGCGGCCGGCATGAAAGTGTATAAAGGGTTCATGGACGGCCCCGGGGGAACCGTCGGAACGAAAACGGAAATCCCGGCGGCTCAATATCAAGTTGTGACGCCCGGCGTGTTGAGCGCGACCAATAAAACGGTCAAGGTTCGCTACGACGGCGAAGAGTCCGATGTCCCGATCCGTGTCGGCGTGCTTTCCGCGCTTGAGGTCACCCCCGGCAAGACCGCCTACCTTGAGGGCAAGCTGTTCGAGACGACCGGCATGGTGGTTCGCGCCGTTTATTCCGACGGAGAAGGCTCCGACGGGGTTGTATTGAGAGAAACCAAGTCGCCGGGCGCTACCGGGTACACGATTTCGAATCCGAGCTTTTTAGCCCCCGCCGAAACGTCGGTAAGTGTTGTGTACACCGATTTCGGCGTAACCAAATCGGAGCCGGTTACGATTACCGTCTCCGCGTTTGTCGACTTCGAGTTTACGCCCGCTTCCTCCGGGGTTTATTATGAGGGCGACACGTTTGACCCGAAGGATTTGGAAGTCCGCGCGGTGTATGCAAACGGCGAGAAAGAGTTGCTCAGCCACGGGGCGAACGGTTACCGTGTCAACGGCAGCGTTAATTATACGGAGAAAATGCGCGCGGGGAACACGTTTTTCACCGTCTCGTACCCGGTCGGCAACAGACCCACTGCTCCGAGCACCTTTAGGTGGATTAAGGTTTACCCGGTCACCGCCGTGACGGTCGAGGGCGCGTTCGCTAAGACGTATCTCGACGGTATAGATAAATTTAACCGGGCCGGAATGACGGTCAAGGCGACGTACGACGTCGACGGCACGCCCGAAACCAAGGTGATTACGGACTACACGTGGACCGACAGCATATTGACGGCGGCAAACAAGGTCGTCACCGTTTCATACATGGGCAAGGAATTCAGGATTGAGGATATTACGATTCTCACGCTCCGGTCGGTGACCGCCACATTAAAGAACCCCTCTTACGAATACATCATCAGCGGCGACACGCTGGAAAAATCCGATATGGTCGTCGCGGCGGTTTACGGCGCGGGCGAAGGCGCGGGCGAAATCACAAGTTCCATCAATAATGTCCCCGCGGGCGATTACGAAATTAATATCGCGGGCGATCGGCTTTCGGCGGCGGCGGGAGTCCAAAATTCCTTTACGGTTACGTACAAGGGCATGACGAGCAGCCCGGTCGGCATTATGGTAAAGCAGGTGGTGGGCTTCACCGTTACGGGTCCCAAGGTGTATTATGTGGGCGACAGGGTGCAAAAGGATGATTTGACCGTTACCATAGCCTATAACCGGGGCACATCGCCCGAAGTGATCCCCTCCAGCGGTTTTGCGGTAACTCCTACGGCCGCTTTGGCGGTCGGTGATACGATAGAGGTCGTCTACAAAGGCTTGACGAGGAAAACCGACATTGTCGTCGGCGAGAACGTAGGGCTTAACCTCACGACGGTTCCGCTGACGCCCGGTGGCACGTATACGCTTACCAGCGCGCGGCTTGCCGGTT
>WQYM01000005.1 GCA_009781235.1 Bacillota bacterium | reverse complement strand
GGCTTTACCACCGAGGCGATGTACTGCCTCTCCGCCACCGCTAAGCGCGGGCAAACCCGGCTCATAAGCGTGGTGATGGGCGCGGCGACCTCTAAAGAGCGCAACGCCCAAAACGCCAAGCTGTTTAACTACGGCTTTGCCAATTACGAGACGCGCCGACTTGTCGAAAAGGGCGCGGCGGTCGTTGACCCCGTGCGCGTCGAAAAAGGCAAGGCGGAATTTGTGAACGTAGTGCCTGCGGACGATTTGTATTATTTCGGCAAGAAGGGCAAGCGCGAGGTGGCGAGCGAGCCGACGGTGCAAAAACTCACCGCGCCCGTCGCGATGAATCAGGTGGCGGGCGAGCTGGTCGTAAAAGTGGACGGCGTCGAGGCGGGCCGCGTAAACCTCGTCGCCGAAAACGACGTCAAGAAGAAAACGTATTTAGACATCGTAGGCGATGCGATTGCCGGATGGTGACAAATGGGGACGGGTCTATTTGCCAATTTGGCAAATAGACCCGTCCCCATTTGTCAAAATGCCCGCTCTCAAAAAGAGTAGGCGAATCGCTTGCTTTTTTATTCGGCTTGTGATAATGTTACGGTATGAAAAATTTGCAAAAAGCCGTATGCATTACGATCGTTTCATTGATTGCCGCGTTATGTTTTTCCGCTTGCCGCCAAGCCGGGCCGCTGGCCGCGCCTCAAAACCTTCAAGCGGACGGCGCGGTTCTTTCATGGACGCCCGTAGACAACGCTTCCGGTTATAAGGTGAGCATCGACGGCGCGGAATACGCCGCGCAGCTTACAAGTTATCCGTTATCGGATTTTGCGGAAGCAAAGGCGTACCAAATCAAGGTGAAAGCGGTCGGCGACGGGAAAAACTACGTCGATTCCGATTGGTCTAATGTTTTTGAGTATAAAGTGATTCGCCCCGTCGTCAGCCTTGCCGTGCCGTCGAACCTGCAGATTAACGACGCGTTGCTTACGTGGGATGCGGTTTCGGGCGCAAACGGCTACAAGGTGAGCATCGACGGCGCGGAATACGCCGCGCAGCTTACAAGTTACCCGTTATCGGATTTAACGGAAGCAAAGGCGTATCAAATCAAGGTAAAAGCGGTCGGCGACGGGGAAGACTACGTCGATTCCGATTGGTCTGCGGTTTTTGAATATAAAGTGATTCGCCCCGTCGTCAGCCTTGCCGTGCCGTCGAACCTGCAGATTAACGACGCATCGCTTACGTGGGACGCGGTTTCGGGCGCTTCCGGCTATAAGGTGAGCATCGACGGCACGGAAATCGGCACCGCCGATGCGCCCGAGTTCGACTTAGTGATACCGGCATTGATGGCGCCCGGGATATATCCCATCAAGGTTTTGGCGGCTGGCGACGGAGAAAACTACGCCGATTCCGGTTGGTCGCTTCCGGTCGAATACGAGGTGGAAGAAGGCGGATGGGGCACGGAGGCATACCCCTTTTTGATTGCCGACGCCGAGGACTTATGGGCGTTATCCGTATTGGTGAACCTTGGGATGGATTTTGCCGATACGTATTTCATGTTGACGGCGGATATTGATTTAGAGGGTGCGGAGTGGATGCCGATCGGGATAGGCGCATTTGTAAGCGGTAAGGAGACCGTGTATTTTTCCGGCATTTTTAATGGGAGCGGCCATACGGTAAGCAATTTTAACATTACGGTTTTTTATGATTGCGTGGGTTTATTCGGCGCAAGCCGCGGAGTTATCCGAAATTTGGGTGTGGAGAACTTTATGATCGACGTAACCAATTCCTCCGCTATTTCTTGTATGGCCGGCGGCTTGGTAGGAGTTGTTGCCGAAGACGGCTTGGTAGAAAATTGTTACGCGGCCGGCGGCAACGTGAACTTGTATAATAAGCATCCGAATCCGGCGATGAGTCTATTTATGTTTGCGGGCGGTTTAGTTGGGTATATAGAAAAGGCTACGGTGCAGAATTGTTATGCGTCCGTCCATATAACCATTGAATACGTGAATTCTGCGGGGGGCTTAGCCGGTTATAATGCGGACAATTATCCGGCTAGAACGAAGGGCAAGATTTTCAATTGCTTTGCGACCGGCAATATCACCGAGGTAACCGATATCAATATCGGCAGCTTGATGGCGATGGCCGGCCTTTGCGCGATAGGGCACAGGGCGCAATCCTACCGTTACGAAGGACAGGAATTTTACCGGGAATCCACCGGCCAATACCATAACCCGTCGGATTCCGGAAGCACAACCCTGGTATGTACCTTGGAAGACCTTAATTCCGTATCGTTCTATACGGACAAACTCGGCTGGGACGCCGCGGTTTGGGATTTAACCGGCCTCGACTTCGCCGCCGGAAAACACCCGACGCTGAGGTAAAATATTTTTCGATTTCTTAATTCCCAAAAAGAGCAAGTAATTTATTTGCTCTTTTCTTCATTTCGTGCTATACTACCCTCATGAACTTACGAAGTACGCTTACGATAAATAAAAACGGGCATCTTGAGCTTGGCGGGTGCGATGCGGAAGATTTGGCAAAGGAATTCGGGACGCCGCTGTATGTGATGGAGCGGGGACGCATCGAATCCGCCGCTTTGGAGATGAAAAGCACGCTTGATAAAAAATACCCGGACAATTTGGTGTGCTTTGCGTCCAAGGCTTTCGGTTGCAAGGCGATATATCAAATCATCGCTCCTTTAGGTTTAGGCGCCGACGTCGCCTCGGGCGGTGAACTGTACACCGCTTTGGCCGCGGGCTTTGACCCGCAGCGGTTATACCTTCACGGCAACAATAAATCGCGCGCGGAGCTTGCCGCCGGCGCCAACGCGGGCGTGCACGCGATTGTTATCGACCATTTTGATGAAATCAAGACACTGGCCGAGGTGGCGAGGGGTCAGGGGTCAGGGGTCAGGGGTCAGGGGTCAGCGGATTCAGAAGAAATTACAAATTATAAATTACAAATTACAAATACGGATGGAGATAATAACGAACTCGTAGGGGGCGACCCATTGGGCGCCCCGCAAAAAACGACGGATGCTTGTATCGGCGGGGTGCCCAATGGGTTGCCCCCTACGGGAAACTCCGCTGCAATCCCATCCGAAATTCGTCACTCGTCACTCGTCATTCGTCATTCTCCCCGCCGTCAAGGCGTTCTTATCCGCATCAACCCCGAGGTGGACGCGCACACCCACCACTTTATTCAAACCGCGCGCGCAGATTCTAAATTCGGGTTTTTGCCGGAGGACGTCATCCCCGCCGTCAAAGAAATCCTCTCGCACCCTTGCCTCGATTTTTTAGGCATCCATTGCCACATCGGCTCTCAAATATTCGAAATCGAGCCGTTTTTGGCGGCGGTTGACCGGATGACAGATTTAATCGCCGTAATCCGCAAGGAAATCGGCGGGGATGTCCGCGAGCTCAACATGGGCGGCGGCTACGCGATACGCTACCTGCCCGGCGACGAGCCGCCCCCCTTATCCGAATTCGTCGGCGCGATTGCGGATAAGCTAAACGCGTGCATCGCGCAAAAGTCAATCGGCGCCCCCAAGCTCATCATCGAGCCCGGCCGGTCTTTGGTAGGGGAGGCGGGAACCACGCTCTACACCGTCGGCGCGGTCAAGAAAATCCCGGGTCTCAAAAACTACGTCGCGGTGGACGGCGGCCTGTTCGAAAACCCGCGCTACACCCTTTACGACGCAAAGTACGACGCAATTGTAGCGAATAAGGCGCTTGAGAGTGCAACGGAAAACTTCACCGTTGCCGGCAAGTGCTGCGAAACCGATACGCTGATTGAGAAAGTCGCTCTCCCCGCGTCCGTAGCCTCCGGCGACATCTTGGCCGTCCTCTCCACCGGTGCGTACAACTTTTCGATGGCGTCCAATTACAACCGCAACCCCGTCCCGCCGGTGGTGCTGTGCGGGCACGGCAAAGCGCAGGTTATTGTGCGGCCGCAGGGGTATGCGGATGTTGCCGCACGCGACGAGGATTTAACGAATAGCGAATAACGAAAAACGAAAAACGAAAAACGTCGGACGGGAAAGGGAAGCCGCAAAGCATGAGCGTCCGCAAATCCAATCGTAATAAGCCGTGTTGGTTCCGGCGGGTCGCACACCGTGCGACGCTGGCGGGAACAAAAGAAAGAATATCTTGAACCCTCAAACACTTATCCCTCGTTTTTCATTTTTCATTTTTCATTTTTCGTTAATACTACCCACCGTTTTTAAAGAGAAAGAATTAAAGGAACCTATCCCCATGCTTCTACTCGGCCTTGCCCCGCAAGAAATGTTAATATTTGTGCTGGCAATCGTAACCGCGATTGTCCTGCATGAGTGCGCGCACGGCTATATGGCAAAATGGAACGGCGATACCACCGCTAAGGATTCCGGCCGTCTTACCCTGAATCCGATAAAGCATTTTGACCCGTTCGGCTTTATGATGCTGCTGTTCGCGGGGTTCGGGTTTGCAAAGCCCGTCCCGGTCAACCCCTACAACTTTCGTCGCAAAAGGCTCGGCTTTTTTCTCGTAGCAATCGCGGGCGTCGCGCTCAACCTAATCATGGCGTTTGTGTGCGCCCTAGTGCTCGCACTACTGGAGCGCGTCAACGGCGTTCCGCATTTTGGGTATCTTTTGGGCCTCTACGACGGCGCAAACGTGGCCGCATATATTTTGGCGTGGTTCTTTTATTTGTTTATGCTTATCAACATCAACCTGACGATTTTCAACCTGCTTCCGATTTGGCCGCTCGACGGGCATCGCATTTTAGAATCCGCGACCAAGCCGCTCAACAAGGCGACCAAGTTTTTGCGCGACTTCGGGCCGTATATTTTGTTGGGGCTTATCGGGCTTAGCTTGCTTGCTGGCATGGCCGCGCGGTATGTCGATTGGTATCCGGAATGGATGGATCCGCTCAGATTTTTGATGAACTATGTGGGCGGCGGGATACGGAACGTCTTTTTAAACTTTTGGCGACTCTTGTTCGGGGTAAAGGTGTCATGGGCGTTGTAGTAAAAAAGATTGCGGAGTTCGAGCTCCCAAAGCCGCGCACTTTAAGCTTGGACGAGCGGACGAGCGCGTACATAGAAAAGCTAAAAACCGACCGCGCGGAGGAGTTCGACGGCCCTTTGGACGTTAAAATCGACGACTTTGACGGCCCGCTGGATTTATTGCTCTTTATGGTTAAAGCGGCGCGGATTGACATCGAGGACATTTTTGTCTCCAAGATTACGGAGCAATATTTGGCATTGATGCAGGATTTGGCCGAGACGGATTTAGAAAAAGCCAGCGAATTTATCGAAACCGCCGCGATTTTAATCGAAATTAAGTCAAAAGCGCTGCTGCCAAAGCCCGAAGCGGAAATCCCGGACGAAAACGACGCCAAAAGGGAGCTAATCCGCCGTTTAGAGGAATACAAGCTGTTTAAGGAAGCGGGGGAGAAGATGAAGCTGCAAGAGACGGTCGGCTTGTTTTTCCGCCCGCCCGACCCTTCCGTGGGCGACCCGCAGATTATATTGCGCGACATGACGATGGAAGGCATGATCGGCGCGATGCAGAAGCTGTTTTTAAAGATGGAGCAGCGCGGGTTTTCGGCTCCGCCGCGCAAAATCGTGCTTGACCGCTTTACCGTCGCCGACAAAATGGGGCACATCCGCGACATATTACTCATCCGCGAGGAAGTGGGTTTTACGGAGCTTTTCGAATCCGACTACACCAAGAGCGAAATCATCACCACCTTTCAGGCGCTCTTGGAGCTCTTAAAAATGCAGGCGTGCCTTGCGGCGCAGGACGAGATTTTCGGGGAAATCATCATCCGCCGCAGGGCGGCGGATGACGATAACGAAAACTGAAAACTGAAAACTGAAAAACGTCGGCCGGGATTTTAAACGAAAAACGAAAAACGAAAAACGTCGGATGGGATTGAGAAGCCGCAAAGCATGAGCGTCCGCAAATCCAACCGTAGGGGTCGCACACCGTGCGACCCGCGCCATATATGCCGTGTCGGTTCCGGCGGGCTGCACACCGTGCGACGCTGGCGGGAACTAATTACAAATTACAAATTACAAATTGCAAATTACAAATTACAAATTACAAATTACAAATGCGGATAAAAATTCCGATATCCCCAACCCATCCATCATTCCTCACTCCTAATTCCTAATTCCTAATTCTTTCAACCCCGAACCCCGAACTGCGAAAAAAATCCGAAATTTATATTTTGTATTTTACATTTTATATTTGCAAAATCGTTTCAAATGCCGTATACTTACGGTGTGGGAATCCGGGTCGAAACCTTTACTGACTTTTACGCGTCATTTTTGGCCGTGCGCGATTGCTTATGCGCGCGCACGGTCGATTTGGCCGTGAAACATTACGTTGTCGTCCCGGATAAATGCTCCATTTACATGGAGCGATTTTTGTTTACAAGGGGAACCGGCGCGTTTGACGTCGAGGTGCTGACGTTTAACCGGCTTTTTCAAAAATTTGTGCGCCGCGACCCCGGGTTTTTATCGGCGGGCGGCGCGGTGATGCTGGTGCGCGGCATCGTAGACGAGGTAAAAAAGGATTTCCGCGTTTTTAAAAGCAGCGCGCGCCTTCCGGGCTTTGCCGCTAAAATGTACGAAACAATCTCGGTCGCGGCAAACGCGGGCTTGGCGCCGTCCGATTTTGTCGGCAAAGGCGGCGCGGCAGGCTTAAAGCTGGCCGACATCGCACGCGTCTACACGCGGTTTTTGGCCGAAACGGAAAACAAATTCGTCGATTTGGCCGGGCGGATGCGGCTGCTTGCACGCGATATTGCCTACGACGACCTCTCGTGCACGCATTTTTATGTCGCGGGTTTCGACCGGTTTACCGCGTTAGAGCGCGACGTTTTGGCGATTTTTGAAGATAAAGCCGCCTCCTATACCTTTTTCGACGTCGAAAGCCTGACGTATGCATTCGGCGAGATGGAGTTTTTTGAGGCGGCCGAGATTTCTGACCGCGTCAAAGCGACGGCAAAGCGCATCCGGCGCGGCGTGATAGAGGGCGCACGGTTCCGGGATTTTTGCATCCTGGCGCCCCCCGCCGATTACGCGCCGATCGAGCGGATTTTAACCGAATTTGATATCCCGTTTTTCATCGACCGCAAGCTTAACTTGCGCGATACCGAGCTGTTCCGGTTTTTAGAGCTTTGCGTTTCGGCGGCCGGGCGCTTTCGCCGCCAAGACATGATTGCATTGTCAAAAAACTATTATTCCGGCATCGACAAGCGTGCCGCAGATATTTTTGAGGAGTACGTATTGAGCCGGGGCGTTAATTACAAGGGGTTTTTGGAGGAGTTTGCGGGGGACAGTGGTCAGTGGCCAGTGACAAATGGGGACGGATCCATTTGTCAAAATGACAAATGGATCCGTCCCCATTTGTCACATTTGTCAGAGTCCCGAATCCAGAGTCCCGAATCCAAAACCGCCGAGAATGTGCGCGCCTCGCTCGTTGGGTTCTTGGCCGAATTCGCCAAGCTTTTCGCGTCCGCCAAAACGGGCGAGGCGTTCCGTGATTTTTTGCGCGGCGTATTTACCTTATGCGGTGCAAAAGAGAAAACGGCGGAACTCTCGGAAATCGCGGGCGCGGATTTGGGGCAAATTTACGACGGGCTCTTGGAGGCCGCGGAGTTTTTAACTTCGGTTTTCAGGGGCCAGGAGTCAGTGGACAGGGGTCAGCTTTCAGGGGTTAGGGGGGAGGTGAGTGAGGAGTTAGGAGTGAGGAGTGAGGAATGTCGGAAGAATGAAGAGTTAGGAATTAGGAGTGAGGAATGTCGGAAGAATGAAGAGTTAGGAGTGAGGAGTGAGGAATGTCGGAGGGATTTTTGGGTTAGGAATCAGGGTGTAGCGGCGGATGGTGAGGTTACGGCTCTGCCCGGGGACGGGTACGGTGACACGGAGCGCAGCGAAGTGTCTCCGCAGGAGGTTCAAAAAGCTTGCCTTTTTGAATCAACGTCCCTGTCCCCCCGACACCTCCCCCCCGGCACGGCAGTTTTCTCACACAACGGCAGCGGGCTGCAGAGAGGCCTTGCAGCGCTGGCGGGGGTCAGTGGTCAGGGGTCAGTGGTCAATGATCAGTTAAAAGAAGACGGATTTGTATTCCCATCCCCCATCCCCTATTCCCCATCCGCCGTTCCTCACCCCTCACTTCTCACTCCTCATTCCCTCTTCTCCCTCTTCTCCGAGGGTGTGGGCGCGACCGGCATTTCGCTCGTCAACGAAACGGCGGACGCGGTAGTGGTGGGCGGCGCGGAAACGTTCCGCGCGGGGAGGTTTAAAGAGGTGTTCGCCGTCGATTTTTGCGAGGGCGTTCTGCCTGAAGCCCGGGAAGCCGGGGGGCTTTTTTCCGACGCGGATAACGCCGTTCTTTCGGCGGCGGGAAAGGCTGCCGGGCCGGATTCGGATGCGCTGGCTCGCGCCGCCCGGTGCGAGGCGGTGCGCGTTTTAGCGTCCGCCGACCGGCTTTTTTTGGCGTACTCGCTTGCGGGGGACAGCCGGATTTCGGATTTGGCGTCCGCAGTTACGCGCGGCGCAAAAAGCGTCGTACACAATTCCGTCGAAAAAACGCGGCGGAGCTTAGCGGACGGGCTTTCGTTCCGCAACGCGGTGGAACATAACGACGCGGCCAAAATGAATGAAATGGCGGCCGAAATCTCCACCCTTTCAAACGCGGCGGAGCTTTTGCTCGGCGCGCTGTCGGACATGCGGGCAGGCGGCAGGGGCTTGCCGATGACGGCGGAGCTTTGTAAATTGGTTACGTCACAGCAGGGGGACGGCGGGGCGATGAGGGCATCGCCGTTGGCGGAGAATCGAAGTCCTGCGGTTACGGCTCTGCCCGGGGACGGAGAGCCGCTAAGCGGCGGCCCGAGGCGTGGTGACACGAGCGCACAGCGCGAAGTGCCTCCGCAGGAGGTTCAAAAAGCTTGCCTTTTTGAACCAACACCCCCGTCCCCCCGACACCTCCCCCCGGCAAGGCAAGAGTTACCGCACAACGGCAGCGGGTCGAACTGCCGGGCTCCGACCCCTACGGGAAACAACATGCCCAATCCCTCCGCTATTCCTCACTCCTCACTACTAATTCCTAATTTTCCTCGTCCCGAATCCCGACCCCCGAGCCCCGAGCCCCGGACTCCCTTGCTCTATTTTCGCGATAATACCGTTTCGGCCACGCGGCTCGAGGAATATTTGGCCTGCCCATACCGGTGCTTTGCCGCCGGGGGGCTGCGGCTAAAAGAGCGCGACACGGGCGAAATCAGGCCTACCGACATCGGCAGCTTTTTGCACCGGGCGGCGGAACGTTTTGTCGAAGCCTGCTTTTTAGACGGCTTTAAGGACGCCGAAAACCGCATGAGGGCGATTGCCGGCTCGATTGCTAAAGAAGAATTCGGCGCGCTGCTGGAAAAAAACAAGCGCCTCTTGGCGCGCGCGGTAGACGAGGCCGCGCGCCTTGCCGGGCGCATCGCGGAATCGTACACGGCGGGCGCGTTTAAACCGTTGGGTCTAGAGCTGCGGTTCGGCCACGCGCGCGGCAACGACCTAAAAACGGTGGCGTTTTTAGGGGCTAGGGGTCAGGAAAGTGAGGAGTTAGGAGTGAGGAGTGAGGAATGTCGGAAGAGTGAGGAGTTAGGAATTAGGAGTGAGGAATGTCGGAAGAATGAGGAGTTAGGAGTGAGGAGTGAGGAACGTCGGAGGGATTCCGTGGCTGCGGCTCTGCCCGGGGACGGGTACGGTGACACGGAGCGCAGCGGAGTGCCTCCGCAGGAGGTTCAAAAAGCTTGCCTTTTTGAATCAACGTCCCCGTCCCCCCGACACCTCCCCCCGGCACGGCAAGAGCCACCGCACAACGGCAGCGGGCTGCAGAGAGGACTTGCGCCCCCTACGGGGGACTTGGCAACCGGCGGGCCAGCGAGGACATCGACCCCTACGGGAATGAACACACCCAATCTCTCCACCGTTCCTCACTCCTCACTCCTAATTCCTAATTCTCCCCGACCCGAATCCCGCCCCTCCCCGGTTTATCTGCGCGGCAAGATTGACCGCGTCGATACCTTTGGGGGGTTTGCGCGCGTTATCGATTATAAAACCGGCAAGCTCCCCAAGTTTTCGGCTACAGAGCTCTACTACGGGCGCGCGCTCCAGCTTCCGCTGTACGCCAAGGTGCTGGAGGAAAACGGCTATCAAGGGGCCGGCATGTTTTACTTTCCGCTCTCAAAGCCGCTAATCGAGGCGGGTGAGCCGCCGCGCAGCCTATGCGGGGTGTATAATGACTCCGGGGAGCTTTTGGCGGCCGCAGACCGCCGCTTGATCGAGCCCGGGTATAAGAGCCCGGTCATCGAGGCGAAGCGCAATGTTAAGCCCGGTGCGGACGGCGTTATTCCGATGGCAAAGTCGGAGTATGGCATGGGCACGGGGGAGCTTGGCGGGCTGACGGAATACGCCGTGCGGGTGGCGCAGCAGGCTTTAGAGGAGATGTGCGGGGGTTACATTGCGCCAAGCCCCGCCGAGGGTGTGTGCGATTACTGTAGCTTTGGCGCGATGTGCGGCTTTGGCGCGGACGGGGAAGGCAGGGTTCGCAAGTATGCAAAGGTAGGGCGGGAAGAGATTTTTTCTAAAGAGGACTAATCATGGATTTAGACCGATTCACTCCCGCACAGCGTGCGGCCATCTTAAGCGACTGCGACGAAATTTTAGTTTCCGCCTCTGCCGGCAGCGGTAAAACGACCGTGATGATTCAGCGCATCCTCAGGCTTTTGACGGCAGGGGAGGAGCTTTCTTCCATGGTAGTCTGCACGTTCACCAAAGCCGCGGCTGCCGATATGCGCACTAAGCTGCTTCAGCAGCTTAGTGGACAGTGGACAGTGGGCGGTGGACAATTGAAAGAAGATGGATTTATGTCCCGAATCCCGACTTCCGAAAAAGGCATAGGTATCAAGGCACAAGGCACAGGTATCGGTGATATGCAAAATCAATTACCTGTGCCTTGTGCCTTGTGCCCTGATACCTTATACCCAACCACAGAGCCCCGATCCCCGATCCCCAACCCCCGCCCCCCCACTTGGGCTTCCCGTGCCATCGGGCAGCTTCCGACGGCGCAGATTTCCACGATAGACGCGTTTTGCGCCTCTATCGCGCGCGAATATTTTTATTATGCCGACGACATCGACCCCGCGTTCGAGGTGTTGGACGAGGCCGAGTCGGACGCACTGCTAAACCTTTCCGTAGACGAGGCGATTGCCGAAGCGGCGCAAGACAGTGGACAGTGGACGGTGGACAGTGGACAGTTAAAAGAAGACGAGTTAATATCCCGAACCCCGAATCCCGAACCCCGGGCCCCGAGCTCCGAACCCCGGACCCAAGGCGATTTTTTGGAGCTTTTTGAAATCCTTTCGCCGCGCCGAAACGACAAACGGATGGCGGCTATCGTAAAAAGGATATACGAATTCTCCGCCATTCACCCCGACCCCGACGCGTGGTTTGAAAAATCGGCTGCGGCGACGCAAGGCCATGCCGGGCATATCGCGGCGCTTTCCGAGAATTATAAAAGCCTGCTTGGGGGGTTTTTACGGCGTGCGGCAGAGTTAAAAACGACTTGCGAGCACGCAGGCTTTGTGTCTTGCGCCGCTTCTGTCGCGGTTTTTTACGACGAGGTTGCTGCCGATGCGGGCGAGCTTAAAAGGCTCCCGGTCATTAAACCCGCGTCCGATGCGCAGGCCGCGCTTTACGAGCGCTATAAAAAGTTGCGGGGCGCGTACAAGGATTTTTGCGCGGAGCGCGACGAGGCGCTGTCGTACGCCGACCCTGCGCTTGCGGCGGGGCATACAGCGCTTTTGGTCGAGCTTGCTAAAAGCGCCGCAAAAATTTTTGCTGCAAAAAAGCGCCGCAAAAGCCGGTGCGATTTTAACGACATTGAGCGCGCGGCGTACCGCATTTTGTGCAACCCCGATGCAGCTGCGGAAATCGGCGCAAGGTTCCGGTGGCTGATGGTGGACGAGTTTCAGGACGTCAACCCCTTGCAGGACGCAATTTTTTCCCGCATTGCGGCAAAAAGGTTTTACGTGGGCGACGTCAAGCAGTCCATTTACGGCTTTCGGCTTTCCGACCCGGGGATATTTGCGGGTTATGAGGACGAAAAGTTCGTAATCCGCTTAAACGCAAATTTTCGCAGCGACAGCGGGATATTGCGCTTTTGCGACCGCGTGTTTAGTGATGCGATGACCCGCGAGTTTGGCGGCGTCGATTATGCGGGCACGGCTTGCTTTAACGAGACGGGCTTGGGCGCGCTGGGCGTCGAGCCGGTGGTGTGCCGGCTTGTGGGAAATGAGGAGTTAGGAGTGAGGAGTGAGGAATGTCGGAAGAATGAGGAGTTAGGAGTGAGGAGTGAGGAATGTCGGAAGAATGAGGAGTTAGGAGTGAGGAGTGAGGAATGTCGGAGGGACTCCGTGGCTGCGGCTCTGCCCGGGGACGGAGGGTCGTCGAACGGCGACCCGAGGCGTGGTGACACGAGCGCGCAGCGCGAAGTGCCCCGTAGGGGGGGCGAAAGCTTGCCTTTCGGCATCAACACCCCCGTCCCCCTGACACCTCCCCCCGGCACGGCAATGAGCGCCCGCACAACGGTAGGCGGGGAGCAGAGAGGCCTTGCAGCGCTGGCGGGGGACTTGGCAACCGGCGGGCCAGCGAGGACATCGCCCCCTACGGGAATGAACACACCCAATCCCTCCACCGTTCCTCACTCCTCATTCCTAATTCCTAATTTCCCTCGTCCCGAACCCCGAACCCCGACGCCCGACCCCCGAGCCCCGTACAGCGTAAAAAACCACGTATTCCCCGATGCCGATGCGGACACCTCCGCCGAAGCTGCCGAGGCCGATGCGGTGACGGCGCACATTTTGTCGCTTAAAAAGCGGTTTATCGCCGAGGACGGCGCGGAACGGGCGGCGGAATTCGGCGACATCGCGGTGCTGCTGCGCTCGATGGGGAAGTTTGCCGGGGTTTTGAGCGAAAAGCTGCGGCGCGCGGGCGTTCCCGTAACGATGCAAAAAAGCGCGGACGGCGCGGAAAACCCGGCGATCCGGGGGCTGATCAATTACCTGCGGCTGATCGACAACCGCCGCGACGATATCGCGCTTGTCTCCGTGTTAAAGTCTCCGTTGGGCGGCTATTTTTCCGACGGGGAATTGGCTCAAATTCGCCTGTGGGCGGATGCCCAACCGGATGGCGGCGATTGGCCGTTTTTTGAGGCGTGTGAAAAATATTGTACGGTTACGGCACAGCAGGGGGACGGAGGGTCGCCGTCCGGCGACCCGACCTCTACGGGGGATTGGGAATCCTTGATTACGGCTCTGCCCGGGGACGGCGGGTCGATTTGTAAATCGACCCCTACGGGGGTCAGTGGTCAGTGGGAAGTTTTCAGTGGACAGGAAAGTGAGGAATTAGAAATTAGGAATGAGGAATGTCGGAGGGAATTTTTGGTTAGGAGTCAGGGCGTAGGGGCGGATGGTGAGGTTACGGCTTTGCCCGGGGACGTGGCGTGCTTTACGGCGGGGGCAAGTCCCCGCCCTACGGGGAATCGGGAATGCTCAGGCACGGCTCTGCCCGGGGACGGAGGGCCGCCGCACGGCGACGCGAGACGTGGTGGTTACGGCTCTGCCCGGGGACGGGTTTACGGCGACACGAGCGCACAGCGCGAAGTGCCCCGAAGGGGTTTCGGAAACTTGCTTTCCGAAATCGACGTCCCCGTCCCCCCGACACCTCCCCCCGGAAAAGTTAGGGTTGTCAAGTACTATGTCCCCGTGACAACCCCTCCCCCCGGCACGGCACTTTCCTCGTACAACGGCAGCGGGTCGCAGGATGGACTTTCGACCCCTACGGGAATGTGCGCAACCGTCCCGAATCCCGGAGACAGTTGTCAGTTTTCAGTTGTCAGTTGTCAGTTGAAAGAAGACGGAAAGAATGGGAGTGAGGGCATAGGTATCAGGGCACAAGTCACAGGTATCGGTGATATGCGTTATCCATTACCTGTGCCTTGTGCCTTGTGCCCTGATACCTTACCCCCGAGCTCCGACCCCCGAGCCCCGACCCCCGACCCCCGACCCCCGAATCCCGAACTTTCTCAAAAACTCCAAGCCCTGTTTGCAAACCTTGCGCGCTATGAAAACCTTTCCCGGGTACTCAGCTTTGCGGATTTGGCAGGCAAGGTTTGCGCCGAGCACGACTATTTTAAATATGCCTTCAGCCTTCCGGACGCCCATAACGCCGCGGACGGGCTGTCTAAGTTTTTGGACAGGCTCTCCGCTCTTTCGGCGGGGCGCGACTTTGCCGCCGCACTTTTGGCGGCGGAGGCGGGCGCGGTTAAGCTTTCGGGCGGCGGAGAGGCGGACGCGGTGCGGATTATGACGGTGCACGCCGCCAAGGGGCTCGAGTTCCCGTTCGTAATACTCCCGAACCTCTCAAAAAATTTCAACCTCGACGATGTAAAAAGGGACTGCATTTTGGATGTAAAGTTCGGCGCGGTGCTTAAGTGGTTTGATCTTTTTGGCGGGCAAACCGTCAAAACCAGCCTGTACCGCCGGGCGGTCTTGGAGGTGCGCAAAAAACTGTGCGAGGAGGAAATGCGGATTTTGTACGTCGCTTGTACGCGTGCTAAATTCCATCTCGCGCTGTTTAGCCGCATCAAGAAGGATTACGAGCCCAAAGAGGGAATAGACGCGCGCTGCTGGCTTGACTGGCTGTACCCGGCGATGGTAAATATAACGAAAAACGAAAAACGAAAAACGAAAAACGATGGAGGGGACGCGAGCCGGCAATCCGTAGGGGCGGGAGCAAGCCCAACGGCGGGAGCAAGTCCCCGCCCTACGGGGAATCAGGAATCCTTGGTTGCGGCTCTGCCCGGGGACGGAGGGTCGCCGTCCGGCGACCCGAGGCGTGGTGACACGAGCGTAGCGAAGTGCCCCGCAGGGGTTCAAAAATCTTGCATTTTTGAATCAACGCCCCCGTCCCCCCGACACCTCCCCCCGGAAAAGCAGGGGAGCGAAAACTTTGTTGCCTGCGTCCGAAAGTTCACGGATTTTGTGTACCCGCACCCGCAATTGCCCGTAAAGACGACGGTAACGCAACTGGCGCGCGAAGGGGGATTTTCCGTAGGGAACGACCCATCGGGCGTCCCGGAACAAATTACAAATGAAACGAAAAACGAAAAACGAAAAATGCGCTGGCGGAGTGCGGCGAAGCCGCAAAAATATGCCGGCGGCATGTTTTTTACAGGCGCGGGGAGCGAAGCGACGCGAGAAAACGACGGAGGGGACGCGAGCCGGCAAGCCGTAGGGGTTGCACGGTGTGCAGCCCGCGGGTCGATTTGTAAATCGACCCCTACGGGAATGAACGTAACCATCCCGACCCCCGAGCCCCTGGACAGTGGTCAGTGGGAAGTTTTCAGTGGTCAGTTAAAAGAAGACGAGTTAATATCCCGAACCCCGAATCCCGACCCCCGAATCCCGAATCCCGAGCCCCGAGTCCCGAGCCCCGACCCCCGAATCCCGAACCCCGAGCCCCGAGTCCCGCCCCCCGAACCTGCGTACGGAACCGATGTCGGGGACGCCTATCACAAATTCTTAGAAACCGCCGATTTTTCTAAGCCGTTCCCCGAAAATTTCGACGGCTTCTCAAAAAACTACCCCGATTTTGCGCGGCTTTTGCAAAAAAACACCGCCAATACCGCGCTTGAAAAAATAGCGGAGCGCGTGAGTAGGCGGAAATTTTACCGCGAGCTGCCGTTTATCTATTGCATGGAAAACGGCGTACTGCTGCAAGGCGTTATCGACCTGCTTATAGAGGACGCGGACGGTATGGTGGAGATTGTCGACTATAAAACGGGCAAACTCGCCGAAGAATTCATGGCTTCCTATCGTAGGCAAATCGGGCTTTACGCTTTGGCAGCCGGACGGATTCTTAAAAAGCGCGTCGCCCGCAAAAGCGTTTTCGCCGTTTCCGGCGGCGAGTTTATTGAAATGTAAGACATCCGGATGTTATCTTAAAACCACCATTGCGGAAATTCCGTTGCAAAAGGCAATCGTAATCCGCTCTTTTGGCATGTATTCTCTTGGGCCAAGCGTAATAAAGACAATTTTCTCAGTATACTCGCTTCCCTTGTCGTCAATGTAGGTATACGTTAATTTATGCTGCCACCAATGCTTATTGAGATGCTTCATTCGCGCTTCCGCAACGGATCCTCGTGTCAATAACCCGCTTGCAAACAGAAGGCGCACTATCGCTTTGTGCTTGAATCCACGCCAAATAAACACAAGGGAGGTGATTAAAAACCCGAGTGAAGGAAAGAAAATGACAGCCATCACGACATACTTCCCAAGCGGGTCCTCAAAAGACGCGTCGGCATTATATACAATCAGCATAACAATAGCACAAAAAACAACCAGAATCGACATAACGACGCCGGTTAATAAGGCATGGGAACCGCCTTTAATTTTCGTGTGGATCTCTTCTATTCCGCCGGGGTTCACTTTGTTCACTTTTCTGAATCTCCTCCTTTTTCCATGGAACAATTATAGCGTTTACATACGGCAAAGTCAAGTATAACACGATATACTTTTTTTCGACAGGATGCCGTACGGTGCGCGGCCAAAAATGCGCTATGATACCCGTATTATGGCACAAAATATACGGAGCTTTTTTGTAGGCTTAGACGGCAATGTTGCGGCTTATGTTTTGGTGGCAACCATCGCCGCCGTGTTCATAGCAGGATTACTTTTATCGCTTTTAACGAGGGGTTGTCGAGGGGTTAGACCCCTCGACAACCCCGAAAAATCAGCGCCGGGCAAGCGCAAGAAAAATTGTCGACACCACCGTCCCCCCGTATTCGAAGAATCACGCAAGTACAATAATTTTCCTCACGGCAAGTATGTCAAACGCGAAAAGAGGGCGTGCACGGTGACCGGGTCACCGTGCACGCGGCCATCGAAATTTTTTTCTGTCGAGCTGGCGGTGTCTGGGTTTGCGGCGTTTTCGGCACTCGCATTTTTTAATGATTTTGCGCTGATTTTGACGGTGTCGGCCGGCGCGGCGTTTTCGGCGGCTGCCGGAGTATTTACGATTTTTAACTACAAAAGCGCGATAAAATTGTGCAAAAAGCATATGCTGCGGGCAGACGCGCTACCGGCAAACGAAAAAAACGCCCCCGCATCGGAAGAAGGCGCGGGGGAGGAAGGTGCGGGAAACGAGGAGGCGGATGGGGAAGCGGAGGAGGCGTGTATTTTTTCGGACGGGGAAGAAAGCGAGGGGGGCAAGACGCATGCGGTGGAGCTGGAGGAGAACGAATAGTGAATAGTGAATAATGAATAGTTAGGGATAATTGCGATTGTGTACAGTAGGAGTGTTCTTTTTTTTCCTAAGGAACAAAAGAAATTTGCCCTTATTCACACAAACACTTATCCGCAGCTATTCACTATTCACTATTCACTATTTTCTTCCCCCTGTACTTCGGGTTCCTCAAAAACTCCCATTCCAGCAGGATGACCGTTACCGCCGTAACCGCGGCGTCGGAAATCGGCTGGGCGTAAAAAATCCCGTCGTACCCCAAGCTCAGCGGCAGTACAAGCACCAGCGGCACCACAATCAAAACCTGGCGTAAAAGCGAGAGCAGCATCGCGCGCCCCGCCTTGCCCGTCCCTTGAAAATAATTGCCCCCCACGACCGTAATGCCTAAAAGGAACGTTGCCAGTAGCCACGCATTCAGCACCGGCTTTATTTTGTCGACGAGCTCCGGGTAGGGCGTAAAAAACCCGATGACCTCGTCCGGGAACAGCCGGGTCGCGCCCCACACCAACAGGGCAAAGACGCTTGCAGCAACCGTGCCCAAAGCAAGCGTTTTTTTAACGCGCCCGTAGTTTTGCGCGCCGTAATTGTATCCGAGTATCGGGTTCATGCCTTGATTTATGCCCGTCAGCGGCATCAAAAGCAGCGTCAGGATGGAATTGATGACGGCAATCGAGGCGACGGCGGCGTCCCGCGCGGCCGCGACGCCGGCTCCGTCCAAGCCCTCCGTCGGCACATAGCGGTACACGGTGAATGTCAGCACAATCGTCAAAATGCTGCTGGCCGCCTGAAACACAAACATCGGGAAGCCCGTCGCAATAATCCTCCGGCTGAGCTTGGGCTCAATCCGGATTTTTTTAATTTCGAGCCTAAAGCGCGCGGTTTTAAAGAATTTGCCGTTCTTTTTGCCGAAAAAGTAATAGAGAATCCATGCGGTGGAGCACCCCTGCGCGATGACCGTCGCAACCGCCGCCCCGGTCACGCCGAGCTTTAGCACAAAAATAAAGATAAAATCTAATAGGACGTTTAAAAGAGCCGCCAGCATAATTGCCAGCATACTGGTTATGGGGTGGCCGTTTGCGCGGATAAAATTGTTGCCGAACACGTTAATCGCCTGAAAAATCACGGCGCACGAGGTGATGCGGAAGTATGTGACGGCCATATTCGTCACGGCGCGGTGGCTCGCAAGGTCTTGGGCGGATGCGCCTTTGCCGGGCGAGGGCAAAAACGGCTTCATCACCCATTCCGTAAAGCCGACCGTTAAGATAAAAAGGACGGCGGAAACGGCGAGGGTCAGCCCGAGCGCGGTGTGCATGATGCGCTTGGCCGATTCGTGGTCGCGTTTTCCGAGCGCAATCGAGTAGAGGACTGAGCCTCCGATGCCGAACATCAGCGCGATGCCAAAAGTTATCATCATCGGCGGGAAGCAGTACTGCAGCGCCGCCATCGCGGCTGCCGCGCCGCCCTCGCCCAAGTACTGCGCGTTGCCGATAAACGCCCGGTCTACGATATTGTAAATCGCGTTAGCCAGCATGGCAATCACGGCCGGCAGGCTCAATTTTACTAAAAGCTTGCCGACGGGCGCGTCGCGCAAGGGGTTTACGGGAGCGGGAGAGCCGGCGTCGGAGCCGGGGGCGGGGCGGGCGTCTGCGCAGGTAGGAGAGTTTTCGGCTTGGTGTGGCGGGGTATCGTCGCCCCTCGGCGCTGTGCCGGGCGTGGAGGCGCGCGGCGACGGAGAGGCATCCGTAGACGCCCCCCCCGCATTTTTTGCATCGTAAAACTCTTCGTCTAAACTAAGCTTTGCCGTCACCATGTCGGCGATATTCTGTTGCTGTGTAGGGTCTTTCGTACGATTTCTCCGTTTTTTGCAGTATAGCAAATAATATCATAAAAAGCAAATGAAATCTCGTATTCGGTTGACAGCCGGCCGCAATCGTAGTAAAATATGTATATGAAAAGCATAAACAAACTCGCGGTTATCATAGCGGCGGCGTTGCTGTGCGCGTTTAGTTTTGCGGCGTGCATCAAGGGCGGTGGGGAAGACGGGACGGGCAAACCGCCGGATAACCCGCCGGGCAAGCAAATTTCCGTAACCTTTATCTCAGGCGGCGAAATCTATCAAACGGTAGAGGTAAAGCCCGGAACGGCGATGCCGGAAAACCCGCAAAAAGAGGGTTATTTGTTTGACGGCTGGTATTTCGAAGTAGAGTTTCGGCGGGCGTTTACCGGCTTTTCCGATATCCCCGACGGCGCGGACTCCGTAAGCGTTTACGCAAAGTGGGTGCCAGGGCCCTCTGTCAGCGCCGCGGGAGCGTTTATCGCGCTGGCCGCCGCTGCCGATGCATTTTTGCCCATGCCGATGTACCGGGATAAAGTCGTTGCGGCGCGCTCCAGCTATGACGGGCTTAGCGCGGACGCAAAAAACATCGCGGGCGTCGCCGAAGCGCTGACGGCATTAGAAGCAGAGGAAAAAAAACTTGCGGATGCTACGGTGGTGTTGTTTGTGCTCGGCGCGTCGACTACCATGTGCCTGCCTGCCATACCGTATGCCACGGCAGGCATGAGGCCGTATGACTCGACTATGATTGGCAGCCGGCTTTGGGCGGAGGCCGAGGCCGTGAAAACGGCCGTCAGCGCTATGGGCGAAAACCACTATGTCGGGATTATTTCGTTTGCCACCACCGCGACGCAGCGGCTTGAATTGACCGGGGTAACTAGGGTGGGCGCCGCCGTCTTGATTAACGACGCGATTAACGGCATCGCCACCACGCAAGGCCGCGTGTACGGCGCCGCGACGGCCGCTGCGCAAACGTTCATGGATGAAATTATCCCGACCTGCAAGAGACATATTATTTTTATGAACTGTATGGGGCCGTACCCCGCCGAAGCCGATCGGGCGTTTTTAGAGCCTATTAAGGCGATGGCGGCGGACGGCGTCACGCTATCCGCCATGGGCGTTTTCGACTCCGGTATCGCCGAAGCCGACAAAAGCGCGGCGAGCGACGTTTACGCGGAAATGGCGAAAAGCGGCAACGGGGTATTTTATCCGGTCAACGTGTCCGGCGGTTCGGTGCTCAAGGGAACCGTGCTGGGAGAGCTCGGGCGCCTCAAGAGCTCGCAGCAGCTAGACCCGGAAACCGCAGTCATCCCGGGCGGCACGGCAAGTATCCGGGACTTTGAGTTTGCCGGTTGGGGCCGGCTTAAGAGCGTCACAATACCGTCCTCCGTGACAAGCATCGGCGATTTTGCGTTTTGGGGCTGCGAAAGTTTAGAAAGCATTACGCTGCCGGACGGCTTGCGAAGCATCGGGGAGTACGCGTTTTGGGGCTGCCGTTCTCTTTTAAGCCTTACGGTTCCTTCCGGTGTTGAAAGCGTTAATTTGGGTGCATTCATGGGCTGCGACGGGCTTACGGGCCTCATCTTACCGTTTGTTGGTTCAGGCCCAAAGTGGACGACAAGCAATACCAATTTCGGGTATATCTTCGGCGAGACAAACTACAACAACCAAAATTCCTCGGTTCCGGCGTCGCTTAAATCGGTAACCGTTACCGGCGGCAGTATCCGCGATTACGCGTTCTACGGCTGCGCGTCCATTACGGACATCACGATAAACGGTGCAATAAGCATCGGGTACTGCGTGTTTTTCAATTGCAGCTCGCTAATCAATATCACGATTTCCGACAGCGTGTCGGAAATCGGCGGCATGAGTTTTGAGGGCTGCACTAAGCTGGAATACGAAACCGTCGCCGGTATTCGGTATTTAAGCAATTGGGCGGTAGGGCCGACGGCTGCGGATCAGGACATGTTACATGCCGCGCTGAAAGACACGACGCGGGGTATCTGCCCCGAGGCCTTTATGGGCTGCCGGTTTTTAGAGCGCGTCACGTTCCCGGATTCCGTTGAGTTTATCGGCATAAACGCATTTGAAAGTTGTTCCCAATTAAAGAGCGTAACGTTGCCGGAGGGCTTAAAGTATATCGGCCAAGGGGCTTTTTTGATCACGGGCATTATAAGCATTGTGATACCGGCTTCCGTGACGCTCATCGGGCTGGATGCGTTTAACTTTGACCTGCAAGCCGTGTATTACGGCGGCACAGGAGCCGGGGCTTGGGATGCCATAGCCAAAGCGCAAAATCCGGGACTTGAAAATGCGACGGTATATTACTATTCCGAAGCCCCCGTCGCGGACGGCCGGCATTGGCATTACGACCCGGCAACGGATCTGCCCGCAGTCTGGCCGTAAAAATTATTGTCAGGGGGACGGTGGTAGTGACAATATTGTCACTACCACCGTCCCCCTGACAATATTGCAAAAAATAGTTGACAGACCGAATAAATTGTGATATTATGTCGATATGCCAAGGATAGCGAGAAAAGATTTAGACGGAAAATACTATCACGTGATGGTGCAGGGGATTGGGAAAGAATTTGTTTTTCCCGATGACCACTGCAAGGGGTTTTATTTGACTTGCTTGCGAGAGAATAAGATTCATTATCCCGCAAAGATACTTGCGTTTTGCGTCATGGGAAACCACGCGCATATTTTACTGAGCGTTGTTGACGCGCAGGAATTGGCCTTGTATTTTAAGCGCGTGAACGCGGATTATGCGAGATACTACAATAGAATCAATAACAGAGTTGGGTACGTTTTTAGAGATAGGTTTAAGAGTGAGATGATTCGAAGCGAACGACAGTTGGTTTATTGCATGGCATACATACAGAATAATCCGTTGAAAGCCGGAATGGTTAAGAAAGCGGAGGACTATCCGTTTTCGAGTTACTCGAACTATTTAAGAAGGACGGGAATTGTCGATTTTGACGAAGCAGCAATCTTTTATGATATTGCTCCTGAAAATATAACGGCGATTATGGGGGAGAGAACCGATACAAGTTGGCTTGAGCACGATGATAAAGAGTACGAAGACTGTGAGAAAGTTTTTTTAGAGCTTAACAAGGATTACAAGATTACTCCGGGAAGAAACATGAACGTCAATCAGGTAAGAAAGCTTGTCGAGGAGTTGAAAGACAGAAGCGGCGCAAGCATTAGGGACATCGCCGTGTTACTTGGGGTCAGCAGGGAAAAGCTAAGAAACATGCTTAGAGAATAATTGTCAGGGGGACGGTGGTAGTGACAATATTGTCAACACCACCGTCCCCCTGACAATATTTAAAACAAAAAAAATACCGTTGCAATTCGGTTGCATATTCAAAAATTCTGTGCTATAATTCGGTTGTTCAAAATTCGCACCCGTTGCGGATCTGTCTTTTCTGTTGCGTCAGGTAAATTTTTCATGCCGGACGTGTAAAGGGCAGGCAGGTTTTCGCCGTAAATTTTTTTGCGGCAATACCAAATAAGCGCGGGGAGGATAGGGACGTACCCGCAAAGCGGGCGATCCCGAGAAACAGGAGAAATTAAACCATGGCAAACATCATTTCGATGAAGCAACTGCTTGAGGCGGGCGTGCATTTTGGCCACCCCACGCGCAAGTGGAACCCCAAGATGAAAAAGTATATCTACACCGCTCGCAACGACATCTACATTATCAACTTAGAAAAAACGGTAGTGCTGATTGACGAGGCGTACAACTTTGTGCGCGACGTCGCCGCGTCCGGCAAGTCGATTTTATTCGTCGGCACCAAAAAGCAGGCGCAAGAGGCCATCGCGGCCGAAGCCGTCAAATGCGGCATGTACTTTGTCCGCTCCCGCTGGCTCGGCGGCACTTTAACCAACTTTACGACCATCCGCTCCCGCATCGAGCGCATGAACAAGCTCAACATGATGGAGAAAATGAACGAGTTTAGCCTTCTCCCCAAAAAAGAGGTCATGAAATTAAAGGCGGAGCGCGACGGCTTAGAGGAAAATTTAGGCGGGATTAAGGAAATGCGCGTGCTCCCCGGCGCGCTGTTTGTGGTAGACCCCAAAAAAGAGCATTTGGCCGTCGCCGAGGCGCGCAAATTAAAGATTCCGATTGTCGGCATCGTGGACACCAACTGCGACCCCGACGAGGTAGACTACGTAATCCCGGGCAACGACGACGCAATCCGCGCGATCAAATTGATTGCGGGCGCGATGGCGGACGCGGTTATCGAGGCGCGCGAGGGTGAGGAAGGCTTAGCCAAACGCCGCGAAATCGAGGCGCAGATTTTGGCCGAATCCGCCGCGGCCGCTGCCGCATTAAATATGGCCGACGCCGTAGACGGGGACGATTTTGTACCCGGCTTCGAAGATGCCGACGAGGGCTCGAACGACGCTGAGGGCGAGATCATCGCGGCCGCCCAAGAGGCCTTTAGCGAGGCCGAAGTCCAAGAGGCCGCCGAACAAGAGGAAGCCGTTTCGGTAGCGGAAGCGCTGGAAACCGAAGACGAGGAATAATACGGTAATTATCCTTAGATGGTTCACAGTGCGGTACGCATTTTCTCGAATTTCGAATGTGAATCGGCAATGAAATGAGGTGGGGGATAAACTTGTCAAACAGAAAACCGGAACGTGTCAATATTTTGCAATTATGTATGGCGGCAGTCATGGTAACGCATGTGGTTTTAATGGGCATTATTACAGATATTCCTGTTTGGACTTATTATCTTTGGTTTGCCCCGGTTTATGCGCCGTGCATCATGCTGAATATTTTTTCGGCCTTAAGTATATCTCCGTTTAAAAAGAGCAGCCTCACCATCAAGATTATTAAATATGTCTGCATCGTCTTACTTTTATCGGTGTTTTGGTTTTTTCCTTGGCTTGTTCAAGTGATAGATTCACACTACTACGATAACATTTTTATTCATATCTCATTTGCTTTTGTAGTTGTTTTAAGCAGTATGATATTTAAAATCGACAAGGATTGCGCCCCGTGCGCGCCGTGCAATCCGTGCGCGCCGTGCAACCCTTGTTGTTAATTGTTCAAATAAATAAAACAAGAAATACAAATAATCAAATCAGAAACAGGAGAATCAAAACAAAATGTTTACAGCACAAGACGTAGCAAAATTACGCGAGATTACCGGAGCGGGCATGATGGACTGCAAAAAGGCCCTCACCGCGACAGACGGGGACATGGAAAAGGCGGGCGAGTTCTTAAGAGAACAGGGCATCAGCGTCGTCGCTAAAAAGGCGGGGCGCATCGCTTCCGAGGGCGCGGTCGCCTCGGCCGTGTCGGCAAACGGCAAAATCGGCGCACTCTGTGAGCTCAATTGCGAATCGGACTTCGTGGGCAAATCGCCGGCGTTTCAAAAGCTTTGCGGCGACGTTGCCGCGGCGGTTGTTTCCGCCGACCCCGCCGATTTAGACGCGCTACTCTCGGCAGCGGCGGAGGGCGGCACGGTGGCGGAGCTGATTACGGCGGCCACGGCCTCCATCGGCGAAAAGCTGTCGCTTCGCCGCTTTGTCCGTCAACAAATCGCCTTGGGGCGGGAGGAATCCTACATCCACATGGGCGGCAAAATCGGCGTCCTACTCGAGGTGGAGACGAGCCAATGCTTAAATGCAAATTCCGAGTTTATTACGATGTGCCACGATATCGCGATGCATATCGCCGCGATTTCGCCCAAATATGTGTATGAGTCGGAGGTGCCGCAATCCGAAATCGACAAGGAAAAAGAGATTATCAAGGCGCAACTTGCCAACGACCCCGCCAACAAGAGTAAGCCCGAGGCTATTTTAGAAAAGATGGCGGGCGGCAAGATTAAAAAGTTTATAAAGGAAGTCTGTTTGGTTGAGCAGGAATACGTTAAAGACGCGAGCTTGACGGTCGGCGCTTTTGTGGCTCAAAACGCCAAGAAGTTCGGTTGCGACATCAAAATTGTCCGTTTCTCTAAATTCATTATGGGCGAGGGCTTAGAAAAAAAGAGCGACAACCTCGCCGAAGAAGTCGCCAAAATGCAAGTAAAATAATCTTAAAAAAGAAGGAACAGGCTTTGCCGTTCCTTTTTTTACGGGACTAACAAATCCCTCCCGAAAAAAAGCGTTAGACGGGCGGGTGCAGGTCCCCGCCCCTACGGTTGGGTGTGTTTGATGCAATCGTAGGGGTCGGGGCCTGCACCGACCCGAGGATTTCGTCAAAGCATATTGTATTGGGTCGGTGCAGGCTCCGACCCCTACGAATTGGAGGTGTAACATGTACAAACGGATCGTACTTAAAATCAGCGGAGAGGCGCTGGCGGACGGGACCAAAAACGCCATCGGGCCCGCTAAGGTCGAGCACGTCGTAAGCCAGCTTGTAAAACTGCACGGCAAGGGCGTGCAAATCGCGGTCGTCGTGGGCGGGGGCAATTTTTGGCGCGGGCGCCAGGGAATCAACATGGACCGCGTAACGGCGGACCACATGGGCATGCTTGCCACCATCATGAACGCGCTTGCGTTGCAAGACGCGATTGAAAAAAAAGGCGTCCCCAGTAGGGTGCAGACGGCATTATCGATTCCTGCGGTTGCCGAGCCCTACATTTTGCGCAAAGCCCTGCGCCACTTTGAAGAAAACCGCATCGTGATTTTTGCGTGCGGCACGGGCAACCCGTATTTTTCCACCGACAGCGGCGCGGCGTTGCGCGCGGCGGAAATTAAGGCGGACGTACTTTTGATGGCAAAAAATGTGGACGGCTTATATGACGCCGACCCCAAACGCAATCCCGGCGCCAAAAAGCTCGAGTCTGCCACCTATATGGAGGTCATGAATAAGGAGCTGGCGCTCATGGACATGACGGCGATAACCATGTGTAAGGAAAACAACATCCCGATTATTGCGTTCGGCCTAATGGAGGGCGACAGCCTGTACAGGGCGGCCATGGGCGAAAAGGTCGGCACGGTGATTCGGGGAGAGGGGAGTTAAGTGAAGAGTGAAAAATGAAAACTTAAAAGTAAAAAGCGAGGGATAAGTGATAGCGGGTTCAAGGGATTCTTTCTTTTGTTCCAAGCGTTTTTTATTGTAGGGGACGATGCCCTCATCGTCCCGCACCTTATTAAAAATGACTGTTCCGGCGGGTCGATCTGTAGATCGACCCCTACGGGGGAATCGGAATCCGGCGGGTCGATGAGGGCATCGACCCCTACGGGGAATCGGCAACCCCGGTAAGCGACTTCTTTCCAATGCTGTCCGCCTCGTTGAATTGTTGTTGTGGGCGCAATTTGTTTGGGCGGCTCGGGGACGGAGGGCCGCCGAACGGCGGCCCGAGGCGTGGTGACACGAGCGCACAGCGCGAAGTGCCCCGAAGGGGTTTCGGAAACTTGCTTTCCGAAATCGACACCCCCGTCCCCCCGACACCTCCCCCCGGCACGGCTTTTTCGCCCGCACAACGGCAGCGGGTCGCAGAGGACTGCGACCCCTACGGGGGTGGGTGTGGTCAAACTCACGCCCCCGTGACATGGTCAAACTCACGCCCCCGTGACCTGTCAAGTACTACGTCCCCGTGGCACTACGTCCCCGTGGCACTACGTCCCCGTGGCACGTCAAGTACTACGTCACGCTTAAAAACGGCGCCGTGATTAATACCTTGCATACGTCCGCTATCGGCGTGCTCGGCGGAGACGTAACGTTGGACGGCTTGACGGTTTCCGCGTCCGGCCCCAGCGGCGTTGCGGTAGGAGTCAGCAGCGGCACGTTGACCATTCTTTCGGGCGATTATTACGGAGTGTTCGTAGCGATTGCCGGTTCGGCGGACATTGTTTCCGGGCATTTTACGACTACGAGTCCCGGCAGCTGTTTTACAGGCACAATTACGGTTCCCGCCTCCTCGACCGCTTACCCCGCCCAAGCCTCGTGGGGCACGGTGAACGAGGTTTGGATTGTCGCGAAAGACCAAATCTATATCAAATGATAAATATGGGGGATAAGATTGAAAAGACGCGGCAAAACCTTTTAAGAGATAGGTTCAAAAATACCGAGCGCACCATTCGCACAACCTACATATACGGCGCGGAAGGCACGGGCAAAACCACCTTCGTCAACCGTGTTTTGGGCTATAAATACGGCGATGTGTTCAAAGTCAGCAATTACAAGCATTCGGGCAAGTTCGACCACTACGCCTGCCAAGATATAATCCTGTTTGACGAGTTTTTAAGCCAAATAGAATTGACGGACATAAACGATATGCAGTCCACGGATCGGCCGGTGATTACGTTTGACGGGTTACTAACGAATTCCACGCATTATTTTGAGGTGCGCGTGGCGGAGGTTTGCGACGGCGGTACGCTGGTAGACTACGCCTCGGCTCCCGCGGGCGTATACGTTACCACCGAAGATCACAACTTTGACATCCGTTGGAAGTCCGATGCGGCCGGCCACTGGCACGAGTGCTTAAACTACGGCTGCGACGCGGTCAGCGATAAAGAAGCGCACGACTTGATTTGGGCGGGCTCGGGCGGCCAGGTCAACCCGGACGGCTCGCAGAACGGCAACACGGCGTTATTGTGCCTGATTTGCCTCTATGTTGCGGGCGGCGGGAATAACGGCAACATCGACCCCGACGACATTAAAGACAACTTTACGCCCGTCCCCAACCCGGGCGGCAACGGCAAATCCCAGGGTCCTGTCAGCTTTATTACGGGCGCGTCCGGCACGGTAACGCTTGGTAAGGGCGGCGGGCTTTTAGGCGATGCGGGCGTCGTGAGCGCGGCCGGATACACCTTCACGTTCAGCGGCGTAACGTCCGGGGTATCCGGCGTCACGGTCAACGGCGAGGCTTTGGGCGAAGGCGATTACACGGTAAGCGGCGAGAACGACGCAGAAATCACGCTCTCTAGCGGCTACCTTTTGGGCCTCGGCGCGGGCGTTTACGACGTTGAGTTCACCTTTGGCGGCGGCGTTAAGCTATCCACAAGCCTCACGATTGTCGAAAACCTCAGCGGCGCGGGCGGCCTGCCTCCCGTAGCGTGGCTGCTTATTGCCATCGGCGCCCTGCTGGTCATAGGGCTGTTGTTCTTCATCATCCTCCGCAGAAAGTAGAACATTTTTAAAAAACCTTTAAAAACATGCGTGGAACGGTTGATTTTTTCAAAATTTTGTGATAAACTCTATGATAAGTTAGCATTGTAGGATTTAGGAGCGGGCCGAAAGGTCCGCTCCTAACTTTTGTGTAACTATGGATATCACCCTCATCAAATCCCATATAGCGCCCGTGGTCGAAAGCATGGGCTGCGAGCTCCTTGATGTCGAATGCGAAGTTAAACGCGGCGATACGCATTTGACGTTTTTTATTGCAAACGAGGCCGGGATTACTTTAGACGACTGCGAGCGGGTACACCGCGCCATCGACCCGGTGTTGGATGAATTAGACCCCTCCAAGGGCGCGCCGTACACCTTAAATGTTTCGTCCCCCGGCCTGGATCGGCCCTTTAAAACCCTGCGCGATTTTGAGCGCAACTACGGCAAAAAGGTAGAAGTAAAGCTTTATGACCCGTATCGCGGCAAGAAAGTGTACGAGGGCGTTTTGATCGAAAAAGCGGAGCACACCGTTACCGTTGCCGTAACCGTAAAGGCAGTCGACGAGCGAATACAGTTTGAAGATAGTAAGGTCGTCTACGTTCGGCCGTACGTTAGCTTTGAATAATGATAAATTATAAATGATAAATGATAAATTGTGGATTTTTTTACACTTTCCATCATGTCCAAAATTTATCATTTATCATTTATCATTTATAATTTGAATAAAACCGGAGATACAAAAAATGTTACACAAGGAAACCGCACGCTCATGATCAACAAGGATTTTTTTCAGGCGCTGGACGATTTAGAAGCCGAGAAGCGCATCAAAAAAGATGTGTTTTTAGAGGCGCTTGAAACGGCGCTCGTCATCGCGTACAAAAAGCACACCGGAACCCCCAAGGCCGTCGAGGTTAGGCTTTTGCCCGACCGCAACACGATTAAGGTTTACGCGTTCCAAAACGTCGTCGAAGAGGTCGAGGACAAAGAAAAAGAAATCAGCCTCGAGGACGCCCGGCTTGTCAGCAAAAAGTACAAGGTGGGCGACCGCGTACAGGAAGAAATTTCGTCTAAGGATTTCGGTCGCATCGCCGCCCAAACCGCCAAGCAGGTCATCATGCAAAAGCTGCGCGAGGTCGAGGGCGAAATGGCGTACAGCGAACTGTCCCAAAAAGAGGACGAACTGGTTTCGTGCGTCGTGCGCCGCATCGACAACAAGAACGTGTACGTCGAAATCAACAAGCTTGAGGCGGTGCTAAACCCGCAAGACCAGATGCCCAATGACCGCTTTAACGTGGGCGACCGCATCAAGGTGTACGTCAAAAAGATTAAGGCGGGTCAAAAGGGTCCGCAAATCATCGTTTCGCGCACCGTTTCCGGATTTGTCAAGCGTTTATTCGAGATGGAAGTGCCGGAAATTAACGGCGGCATCATCACAATCAAATCCATCGTACGCGAGGCGGGGTATCGCACAAAAATGGCCGTTTACTCCGTTGACCCGGAAATCGATGCCGTAGGCGCGTGCGTCGGCAACCGCGGTATGCGCGTCAACGCGGTCGTTTCGGAGTTGGAAGGCGAAAAAATCGACATCATCCCGTGGTGCGACGACATCTTAGAGTTTATCGCGCGCGCCCTTAGTCCCGCTAAGGTCATCATGGTGCAGGCAAACGACGACGAACGCTGCGCCAAGGCCGTAGTTATGGACGATATGCTGAGTTTGGCCATCGGCAAGGACGGGCAAAACGCGCGCCTCGCCGCCAAATTGACCGGCTGGAAAATCGACGTAAAGCCGTACTCATCCCTGCGCGCCGACGAGACGGAGGAAGCGGAATCGACTGCCGCGCCCACGGATCCCCATGCCGCCGACGAGGATATCGACCTCGATTTGTTCGAGGAAGACCTGGGAGACCTGGAATAATGCACTACTGCACTACTGCACTAGGCGATAAAAAAGGATTGATTATGCCTCCCAAACCTGGTTCCGCCAAACCAAAATCCCCCCCCATGCGTATGTGCCTTGCGTGCCGACAAATGAAGGATAAGCGGACGCTTATCCGCATCGTAAAAAGCCCGGAGGGCGAAATTTCGCTCGATTTTACGGGCAAAAAGAACGGCCGCGGCGCATATATTTGCAATGATGCGGCATGCATCCAAAAATGCTGCAAATCAAGGCTCATCCACAAGGCGTTTTCGATGGATGTCGGCAGGGAAGTCTATGACCGCATTTTGGAAGAACTCGGCGCCCGGTGAAGTTGTCAGTTGTCAGTTGTCAGTTGTCAGTTGTCAGTTTTTTAGGAGTTATTTTATAGGATGAACGAGCAGAAAAAACAGACCCGACTGCAAACTGATAACTGCAAACTGACAACTTTTCTCGGTTTTGCAATTAAATCCGGTAAAATCATTTTCGGAACCGACAACATACTTTTTTTGAGAGCTTGCAAATACTTAATCCTGTACGACGCGTCTTTGGCCGACAACGCGCAAAAAAAGTTAGAGCGTTACGCGCAGGAATGCTCCATCCCCATGCTATTATCCGCAAAACCGCTTTGTGAGCTCGTACACCGCGGCGGCGTAAAAGCGGTCGCGATAACCGACGTTAATATCGCTTCCGCGATTGTGAAGAGTAAGAATACGTAAATCCCGAACCCCGAATCCCGAATCCCGAATCAAACCCCGGAGGTTTTTCTTGAACAATCCCGAACCCGAAGCTACGAAAAGCGGCGGAGGCTTTGAAAACATCAAGCTTCTCAACGTACTGAATCAAAAGGACAGCGACATCGCAACGCTTGCCCAAAAGCTTACCGCCGCGCGCAAAGCGCTGGACGTGGTTTTGGCCGGCGAGCGCGACCGGCTAAAGAATTTAGAACGTATCCGTCGCGAGGAACTAAAGCGGGAGCAGGAGCTTGCCGCTGCATCGGTCGTGGCTGAAGATGCGGTGGAAGAAACCGACGCTAAAGTGGACAAAAAGTCTGAAAAGCCCGAAAAATCCGATAAATCCGAAAAGCGCGATAAGCAAGAAAAGCCCGAAAAGTCCGATAAATCCGAAAAGCGCGATAAGCAAGAAAAGCCCGAAAAGTCCGAAAAACCGGCTGCGACGCCGGAGGCAGGTTCAAAACCCCGGCCGAATCAAGCACCGACTGCCGCAAAGGCGCCTCTGCCTGCCGCATCGGGAGCGAAATCTTTGCAAGGAATAGGCAAAAAACCGGAAAAATCCGATAACATCCGGACGCGCTCTTTTGATATTACCCCGAGTTACATTCGCGGAAAGCTGTCTCCCGCCGCCGCGAGCGCGGCCACAGCGTTTCCCTCGCGTCAAGGCAGCCGCCCCGGCGCTCCCGGATCCGCCCGTCCCGGCGCTCCGATGCGCCCCGGAGCCCCGGGCGCACCCCAGCGCCCCGGCGTCCCCGGCGGTCCGGGGACACTCCAACGCCCAGGCGTCCCGTCGCTTCCAAAACCCGGCACGGCCGCCCCCCCGATATCCTCAACCTCGGCGCGCAAAACCGACAAAAGGAAGGAGTATTCAAAGCCCGGCGACGACAAAAAGGGCATGACCAAGCGCACGCTGATCCGCAAGGGCTTTATTGCCGACGCCTTTGACGAGGAACGCGTCGGGTCGCGCAAGCTAAAAAACAAGCGTAAAGCCGAAGTGCATAAGCCTCTCTTGGTTCGAATCGATAAGGCAATCATCACCACCGAAAACCTGACCGTTAAGATATTGTCCGAAAAAATCGGAAAAACGGCGCAGGAAATCATCAAAAAGCTCATGCTGCTGGGCATCATGACCACCATCAACGGCGTCGTGGATTTTCCGACGATGGAGCTGGTGGCCAACGAGCTGGGCGTTGAGCTCGAATTAAAGCTCGACAAGAGCCAGGAAGAAATTTTAGAGGCCGGGCACGACATCGCCGACGATGAGGCAGACCTTATTAAGCGTCCGCCGGTCATCACCGTGATGGGCCACGTAGACCACGGCAAAACCTCGCTGCTTGACCGTATCCGCAAAACAAACGTCGCACTGGGCGAGGCGGGCGGCATTACGCAGCACATCGGCGCGTATTCGGTTACCGCCAAGGGCGAAACCATCACCTTTTTAGACACCCCGGGGCACGAGGCGTTCTCCGAGATGCGCGCGCGCGGCGCCCAGGTTACCGATATCGCGATTTTAGTGGTGGCGGCCGACGACGGCATCATGCCCCAATCTATTGAGGCGATGAATCACGCCAAGGCCGCTTCCGTGCCCGTAATCGTTGCCATCAATAAAATTGATAAGCCCGGCGCCAACGTTGCCAAGGTGCGCGAAATGCTGACCGAGCACGGTTTGGTTGCCGAAGAATGGGGCGGCGAGACGATGGTCGTCCCGATTTCCGCCAAAACGGGTGAGGGGATTGAGAACTTACTCGAATCTATACTGCTACTTGCCGAGGTCAACAATTACCGCGCAAACCCGGCAAGGCTTGCCAGAGGCTCCGTGATAGAGGCGCGCGTCGATAAGGGCCGCGGGCCGGTCGCCAACGTCATCGTTCAAAATGGAACCTTACGCGTCGGCGACAACTTAGTCGCGGGCACGTCTGTTGCCAAGGTGCGCGCCATGACCGACGATACGGGATGTGCCGTAAAGGAAGCGGGCCCCTCGATGGCAGTCTCCATTTTAGGCTTTACCGAGGTTCCGGGCGCCGGCGACGCGGTGTTGGCGGTTGCCGACGAGAAAACGGCGCGTCAAGTGGCTTCCGAGCGCGTGGATAAATTGCGTGCCGGACAAATCGCACCGGGACAAAAGTTCACGCTGGACGAGCTGTTAAAAAAGACCGGCGAGGCGCAGCTAAAGGCTCTAAATATCATCATAAAGGCCGACGTGCAGGGCTCGGTCGAGGCGCTCCGCAATTCGCTGGCAAAATTGCAAAACGAGGAAGCGAGAGTCAACGTCATCGGCGGGGGAGTCGGCGCGGTTACCAAGTCAGATATTTTGCTTGCGGAGGCTTCCAAAGCGCTGATTATCGGGTTTAACGTGCGCCCCGACACCGAGAATAAGTCGCTCGCCGACATGGCAGGCGTTGAAATCCGCACGTACCGCGTGATTTACGAGGCGATTGAAGACATCGAACGCGTTTTAAAAGGCATGCTTACGCCCAAATACCGCGAGCTTATTACGGGCCGCGCCGAGGTGCGCAATGTATTTAAGATTACGGGTTCGGGCATCGTCGCCGGCTCGTATGTGCTGAGCGGTAAAATCTACCGAAACCAAAAAGTCCGTGTGCTACGCTTCGGCGAAATCATTTTCGAGGGCAGCTTAAAGGGCTTAAAACGCTTTAAAGAGGACGTCAAAGACGTTGCAGAGGGCTATGAGTGCGGCATCAGCGTCGAGGGCTTTTCGGACGTTAAGGAGCTGGATGTGATTGAGGCGTTTAGTCTCGAGCAAGTGCTATAGTGCACTACTGCACTACTGCACTAAAGGAGTACTCCAATGTCCCACCGTATCGAACGAGTCAACAGCGAAATGCTCAAAAGCTTGACGCTGACCATTCAAAGTAAATTGCAGGATCCGCGTGTTTCGGGTTTTGTGAATGTTTCTAAAGTGGATTGCGCCAAGGATTTAAAAACCG
>WQYM01000004.1 GCA_009781235.1 Bacillota bacterium | reverse complement strand
TGATATAATAAAACCGACACATTATGGGATTTGTGTATATATTCGCTCATGTCGGTTTTATTATATCACAATAAGCAGTCCGACGCAAGACGTCGGGGAATAAAACCCGGAGAGATTCAAAAATGCAAGATTTTTGAACCCTATCGGGCACTTCGCTGCGCTACGTGTCACCACGCCCCGGGTCGCCGTTCGGCGACCCTCCGTCCCCGAGCAAAGCCGTAACCGGGGGGACGCCGTAACCCGTAGGGCGGGGGCTCGCCCCCGCCGAAAGCGCGTCGCATCCCCGGGCAGAGCCGCAACCGGGGGTTACCGATTCCCCGTAGGGGTCGATGCCCTCATCGACCCGCCTGCCGTTGTGCGGGCGGCCATTGCTGTGCAGGGGAGGGTTGTCGAGGGGTCTGACCCCCTGACAACCTAAAAATCGACCCGCAATCCAAAACTGGATTGCGGGTCGATTCTAAGTCGGCTTTAAGCCGGGCTTAACGAGCGTTTGCGGCGCGTTTGCCCCACTCGCTGGGCCACTTGAACTTGAACTTTCTGGCCGCGATGTCTAAGAGGAACAAGCATACCGCGATGATCATGAATATCACGCGCAGGTTGAGCGGAGGATAAACGGTTTGGGTCGGGGCGGTAGGCCCGAATATCGCTGCGCCGCCGTCTTCAATCATGAAAGACATGCCGTCGGGGCCGGTCTTCCACATTTTATTCATAAACGCCTGACATTCATTGCGATAATCCGCGCTGGGGAATGCGTTGAATTCCTTGGAATAAGAGAAAGCAAAGTACTCCTCTACTGCCAGCGCACCCTTATTGGTGATTACCAGCTTGTAGATACCGGGATCCGCCGATTCAAACGAGCCCTCGAAGGAGTCTACCCCGATACGGATCAAGGTATTGGTAATATTGACACCACCGTTGGGCAACTTTGCACCGTACACCTTAGCGTCTAAATCTTTAAGGTTTGCCTCTAAGCCGCCAACGCGGAAATAAGTTAGGAAATTGCTTTTTTCTTTATCGAACGTGACGTCGCCCGCGAGATTGACGGGCTTATCCGCCATCATCGACCGCACGATATTCATCACAAATTCCTTTCCGCCCTGCTCCGCCGCAGCTCCTAGGTATTTATCCGAATACGCGTCGCCGTTTAAGGTACTCATCCAGGAGGCGACGCGGCCCGCGCCGTAATCCCATTCGACGTACAGCGGGTATCCCTCGGGCGTCGATAAAATGGTTCTGCCCTTAGACTCCGGCGGATCGTCCGGACGGCTGCCCTTTGCCTTAACGCCGTAGAAGCCGCCAATCTTAGGGAACGCCGAAACATCGTTGGTAACGGTGGAAATACTGCTCTTAATTTGGATATCGATGCCGCCGTTTGTCCCTATAATCGGGTTGGTGGTCGCGTCGTTTTTCCACGTGGGGTACAGCTCCTTGATTTCGTTTGACATAAACGTCGTCACCCGCGTATCGCCTCTGAAGCCGCCGGGAATATCTCTGATTCCCAAGAAATGCCTTTCACCCGCACCGTAATTGCCCGGGACGCCGTAGCGGGGGTCGCTGGTGGGGATACCCCAGCCGTCGTCCGCCATCGATTGGAGAATATAACGCGCATCGGCACGGTCTAATTCGTTACCGATACCGACCGTGGTCAGCGTGGTTCCGTTCCGCTTCATCGCCTGGATGGTTTTATTGACCGTCCATAGGATATTGTTGTCGCCGTCCAACGGCAAACCGTCGGTCAAAAAGATGATGTGCTTGCGCTCTGTAAAGGTGACGCCCGCCATCATGTTTGCCGCCATCGCGATACCCTGGCTGTAGATGGTGCCTTGCGAGGTGGTCATATTGTTAATCGCGTTGTAAATTTCTGTTTTGCGCGTTGCCGGCGTCATGCCGAGCACCTGCTTAGCGTTGGAGTTAAATTGAATGATGCCCACGTAGTCACCGGGCAACAAGGCGTCAACCGCCGCCTTGGCACCCTCGGCCTCCGCCCAAAGGCGGCTGCCGATCATGTCGTCGTCATAAGGCTTTTTGCCGCCCGCAGACGTGCGGACAGGGGCGCAGGTAGAGGTAGAAAGGTCGATAACCAAGCACAGGGCGAGCGGCTGGCCGGACGCATCGTACTCGACCGGGAGCATTTTCTCCAGCGCCACGGCTTGCTCGCTATACAAAGGATCCTTAGGGTCGACCTGCTTTTCGTTGTACATGTTGTCGCCGCCGGCGGTAACCAAGCAGCCGCCGAGCTTATACACGTATTCGTCCAAAAGCGCCACAAAATCGCCGAGCTCTTTGGGGTCAACGTTCAGTAAAATAACCTCGTCGTATTCCCTTAAATCGCTCATTTTCCAGCCTTTTACTACGCTGGCCTGGCGCACGTGCACGGTGTACTCGTCGCCAATTAAATTCGACAGGTTTTGCGCGTCGCCCGGCTTTCCTTCGATAATCAATACCTTATCGTTGGTAATGATATTCACAAACGTATAATAGGTGTTGTTTTGTGCCATTCCGTCGCCGGTATAGGAAACCTCCGCCTTGATACACGTAAGCCCAAGGTTGTCGAACCGGTGCGAATACGATACCTGGCCGCCGTCGCCGGTCAACCGAACGGACGCTAGGCCGGCGGCATCCACCGTCGCGCCTTTTGCGTCGCGGATTGTGGTCTCGGCGCCGATTTCCATGTTGGCGTTTACCGGAGCCCATGTCAATTTAACCGCAGCGTAACCCGACGCTGCAGACGTAGCACCGAGAGCTACCACAATGTCGCCAACGTCGCCTTTTTTAACGCTGGTTTGACGAATCGTCAACGAGTTAATCTGAACTTCGACGAGATTCTGTCCGGTTTCTCTGAGCGGCGGCTCAAAATACACCGTATCTACGCGCATTCCCCTGCCCGCCGCTTTGGTCGCGGCAATCAAGGCCTTGCCGTCGGTTTCGGCGCCGTCGGACAAAATGACTACCCTGCCGGACGCAACCTTTTTGTCCTTGTCTTTGGTAAACAGGCTCTCTGCCGCATCCAACGCTTTTTCAATGTTGGTCGCTTCAACAAAGTTTCTCGGAGTGGTCAAATCCCAGCCCTTATAGCGGTTGAAAACCGCCGGTCCGTTGGTAGACAACCCCTCGGTGGCCCGCGTCCCGTAGCCGAACGCAACAACTCCGACGCGCTCGTCGACCACGGCATTCAGCGCGTCCTCTAAGAATTTGTCCATCTTATCGCGCATCGGCTTTGTGCTCTCGGAACAGTCGACCAAAAAAACGACTTCGTTCTTTTTGTCGGAATCCGTGACCTGGAACGTCATTCCGCTGAGCGCGACAACCACCAGCACCAGCGCAATCAAACGAATGATCAGCGACGCAACACGGTTACGGTTGTACCGGCGTTCCTTCTTGATTAACAAGAACGGAAGAACCGTCAAAATGACTGCCGGAATCAGCAGCAACAACCACGCCCAGTGGCCAGGCTGTTCGAAAATAAGTTCGATTGTTCTATTCATGTTTTAACCCTCCTAAAAATCGGCAACGGCCGGGATGTTCAAAAATAAGTGCTACTTCTCTAGAATTGTTCACGATAATGTACCCACCATTCGATTAGTAAAAGAGCCAACAGGCCGAGCGCAAAATACAGGAACAACTGCGTCGGGGGGGTTTCGGGTTTAGTGCCGGAGTTATTTCCAAATGTCTGCACATAGAGTGCTTTCCCGTTGGTCGCAAAATCGCTTTCCGAGGGGTCTATGCGCACGAATATGCTGGCGGTGACCGCGGGCTTTGAAGCACTGTCAAAGGTGACCTTGATGTTATGAAGCCCCGGGTTGAACGCCGTGAAGACGAACGGCATGCTGGGCTGGTTTTTATCGTAAGCCTTTGTGTCGGTCTCTGCGGAAGATTCCTTGCCGTCTGGGTAAGAGGTAACCGAGATTTCCTTGGTGTTATACAACGGGTTGATGGTAACCACATCGCCGACGCCATACACCGTTTTCTCGATAACGGGCGGGGCGGTAAGCTTGATGATGTTGTTCAGCAACGCCGTAAAGTCGACGAACTGAATCGGCAGAGAGGAGAACTGCATGTCAAACAACGTAACAATCGTCCTGCCGGTGCTTGCACCGCCCTTGACCACCATCGCCGGCTTGCCGCCGTCGATGGTGGCGACCGTCGTGTAATAGTCGTCCGGATTGGTGCCCTCGGGACGCTCGGGGAGGGGCGAGATGTTGCGGTATTGCGTCACATACACTTCCGACAGCTTGACGTTCCGCAACAGCGTATCCATCAACTCGTTATCCAAGTTGGCCGCCGCAAGCGGCTTGCCCGGGAACTTGTTGGCAACGGGAACTCCCTCGTTATTGGGGGTACTGCCGACGGCAAAATCTACCGCAGACTCGGCACCAAATGTCAGGCCGATGCCTTGCGGGGTACGGTATGCGGCGTAGCCTCCGGTAACCTCATCCATCGGTAAAAGCCCAGACTCGCCGCCGATGATGTACCACGACGACCCGTCCACGGGCGGCCGGTCGGGGAACAACCGATCCCAAATATACAAATCATAACCCGACATATGGATTTGGTTTTGCTCTTCAAAGAACCCGCCGCCCGGTCTGTCGCTCCAACGCGGCATGTAAAGCTCCACGTTGCGCATGTTGAGGAACACGTTTTCTATAAAACTTAGTTCCGGCGGCCTGTCCTGATTGCTGTAGCCCGTCGAGGAAGCGATTTGCACCTTTAATTTACGCTCCGCGCCGTACCACCACATGCTGTCGTCATAGCTGTAGCCGTCCTTGGTCTTGTTGTAGGCCTCGACGCTGACCTCAGCCGTGTGGAAATACATGATTTGCTTGGTGTCCGATTCAACCCAGCCGCCGGCTTCGACGCTTGCCGCTTTATGGAACGTAACCCTATGCACCTTGCCGGGCTCTGCGTCCGCTATCCTGATCGTACGCTTAAAGTCCTGCGGGATTTCGGTAAGGTCGGGCGCCAAAACGCCTTGCAGAACGCTCAGCGTTACAACAAAGTCTCTAGGGGCAGATGCGCCGTAAACGCCGATGTCCGCCACAAACGCATAATACCCGCCCAGCAAACGGACGCTTAAATCCATGATGCCGACGTTCCATTCGCTGTTGTGAGAGACGTTTATGTATTGCTTATCCCTCTCCGCCTGAGAGCTGTTGCCCAACGTAGCTCCATAGACTTGAGTGCCTTCCTTGAGCTCATCGTCGGGATCAACCGCCTTAGTGCCGGCGGGGTAGCTACCGCCATATTTACCTTTGTCCGAAAGAACTGCGTAATGTTCCTTATCGGTATACATGAGCACACGGACGTCCGCGCTTTGCATGGTGTCCATGATATCTCCCGCCGCCCGCAGCGCGCCGTCGATGTCGCAGGATCCGTACGAGGGCACAATATCCTCTCGGTCGAGCCTTGTGTTTAAATCCGAGGCAGAGCTTGTGGGCTCAATCAGCGTTACGGCTTGAGTCCCCGCAAAAATCAGCGCGACCGATTTGTTCGCGTTGGTGACGGCGACAGCCTCGTCTTTAATCTGCCTTTTCGCGCGGTCAAAACGGGTGGCGAAGCCGGAGTACCCGCTTTCGGCGCGCATACTCGCGGAGGCATCTAAGATAAAGATGGTATCTTTATCACCCGCATCCGCATAGACGACCGGCCGCGTCATTAAAAAAGCAATCAATGCTATAATAATCATTTGGATAATGATCAGCAATGATTTAAGCGGAAAGTCCCACGGCATTCTGCGCCTGCGGTACTTTAGACTGAGCTTCCATACGTAGGTACTGGAAATTCTTCTTTCTTCGTATTGCGGTTTCAGGATGTATATTAGGATCAGGCCGATTAACGCCAAGAGTCCCAACAATCCCAACCAGCTTATAACGTCAAACCTCATATTGAACTGTCCCTTTCTATGTATTTATTATTATTTTGGTAAACTTGAGCCTAAATAATACCGCCCTTTCCGGAAAGCCCCCCAAAGCCGGGGGACTTTCCGTAGAGACGCTCCGAAAAAATTAGGGTTTCCATCCTTCGGGAGCAAAAGCTTTCAACATCTCAAAGTAGTCTTCGGCGCGCTGTTTGTCCTCCGTGGAGAGCTCGGGGTCCTTTAACCGCTCCTGGTAGTAGTCATACGCCTGCTGCCAAACCGCGGGGTCGTTGTACGGCTTGTTCCCAAAAACCTGAGAACCTTGATAAACGCTGCCGTCCTCGCCCGGGTTCACGTTGGAGGCGGGCCCGAATATCTCGGTAACGTACTCGGAGTCCGGTGCTACCATGTCGGATTGCATGGGGACGGTGGGCATCGGCGGGCCGTCTCCTTGCTCCATTTCCTGCTGGTCGCCATCCGCGTCCAGCGGCTCTAACGCCTCGAACAATTCCTGTAACGCTTCCATCCGATCTTGGAGAGCCGCCCGGTCTAACGAGTCAATCGGCAAGCCCGCGATCTCTGCGTCTAAGGCAGCGATCAGCGCCTCTAAAAGTGCGCGAATCTCTTGAATCTCCCTGCGCACCTTATCCATCTTTTGGCGGGGCGTAGGGAGCTTGGCGACATCCACACGCAATTGCTTGGTTCTGCCGAGCAGCATGACTTTGTCATCTTCCCTAACTCTGGACGACATAATCAGCGACTCGAGCTGAGAGATCAAGCGCTCGATTGTCTCCAGGTCTTCCTGTTGGCTGATTCTAAGCTCGTTCTCCTTCTTTTGCACGGAGGCCGCGCTGTTTGCCGCGCTGACCATGATGGAGACGCCGATGACCAACGCTACGCCGACCGCGATCAGCGGGTACAACGGAAGCTTGTATTTCATCTGCTTAGGCGTAACGCCCGAGATTTTTTGCTTACCGTCGTCGCGTTGCTTTTGCGCGATGAGCGTCTCGTTGCCGTCTAATTCGAGCATGGTAATCATACGCTCTTCAAGACCCGTCTGGTCGACGCGCGCCGCAGCCTCGTGGAACGAAGGCCTGTAGCGGTTGAAGTACAAGAGTACCGTCGCACCAGCGGCAACCACCACGGTCACGATGATCGAGATAGCAATCGTCCATCCGACGAAGTTGAACCCGAACATCAGCGCCAGCGCAGAAAATACGCCGCCCGCCAATAACCCGAAGAACAACCCGATGATGGCCGATTTAATCCACGCCTCGATGATGAGCTTCTTGTAATACTGTTTAAATGATTCTTTGATATCCACTTGTGATACCCTCCTTGTAACTATTTGTAGGGTTGTTTGGGTTGGGGTTAGGATTAGGGAATAATAGATAGGATTAGGGAATAACAGATAATAAACAATAGGTAGTGAGTGAAGGCGGCTATTTTTTCAGCGTGCCGTCGGCATTCCACGTTGCATTGTCCACATCGTCGATCATTTCTTTCCATTCAAAGATTTGAATCCAATTCTTGGTCAACGCAGACGCATGGATTGAGTCACAACTGGCATACAAATCCCTTTGCTCCTTCGTAAACGCGAGATACCGATCCTCTAAATCCCAAACCTCGCCTGCACGCGTCGCTGCAATCTTCATGGGCACGTTGTGCAACGCAGGATTCGGGTTGCCCATGATAAGGAGATACACCAAAGCGTCGACGTCGGTGACCCACGCGCTGACCGCCCGGTAATCGTTCACCTTTGTTTTGAACGCGTTGAAGTTCTTCCGGACGCGGCTCATGCCCGAAGCTTCCCGCTCGGGAACGGTTAACGCGTCGTAAAACTCGTCGATCTCCTCGACCCGCTGCCTAAACGTAAGCGGATTGGGGGCGGGGTTGTCGGCGGTAGCCACCAAAGTGTCGGCATCTGACCGCTGGAACGCCTGAACCCTAGGGTCGTTGGGCGGTTTTGCCGGAATTGTGAAATCCGCAATGAGCTCATCAAGCATGTTTTGCATTTCGACCGCGTTTTCCGACGCGCACGCCGAAAGTATCCCCGCGAATGCGGCTACCATAAGAACCGCCGTCACCATTCTTGCTATGTGTTTTTTCATAGAGATCGGTTACCTCTCCGGAAGTATTTTCTCTGACTAGAACTTTCTACGATTATACACCATCCGGACAAGAAAGGCAAGGACTTTTTAAACGATTTTGAAAAAATTTTTTGTAAGTTTTTACCTTACCAATTCCGGGTTTTACACGTGTTTACCGTAAAAAACTGCGGAGAGGGCACTTTTGGGGAGAAAAGTTTTTGACCGGGTCTCAATTTTGCGCCGGAGCGCCGCCGATAAGGGGACAAATCTTATCTATGCGGCGAATCCCGCTTTTTAACACGGTCGGGAGTTTTGTTTACCAAAATTTTGTTTTTTGTAATTAATGTTTGGGTGTTTGCTTCGGCAAGCGCCGGTTTTTTGACCTCCTTTGCCTCTAACACGATTGAGAGGGCAAAAATCTTACACGTTTTTAAAAATATTTTCGTTTTTTTTATTATTTTTTTCATTTTGCGCGATAATGCTTCTATTTTAGCATTATGCGACGGTATTTTGGGGTGGGGACTAGGGGTTAGGGGTCGGGGGTCGGAATCTATTCTAATTGGACACCACTAAAACATATTTTGTTACATTTTAGCGAATAGCGAATAGCTATGGACTATTTGTATTAGAATCGGGATTTTGACGCAAAAAAGTATTGAACTGTGCCAAAGGCTTTGAAGACTGACTTAGAAACATCCGACGCTATTCGCTATTCGTTATTCGCTATTCGCCTAAAGCAGCCTATTGGTGGTGTTGAATTACTCTATGGTAGAGAATAGGGGTTAGGGAATAGAGATGATAAAAGGCTCGTGATAAAAAGCTGAGAAAAAATTTATAAATGCGGGGCATTCGACTTGACGGACGCCATATATTATGGTATAGTAATTAAGCTGAGCGGCAAAATTGCCAACCTCCACCCCTAACCCCTATCCCCTATCCCCTTCCCCTATCCCCTAGGCTCTAACCCCTAACCCCTATCCCCTATCCCCTCCCCGACGCGGGGTGGAGCAATCGGTAGCTCGTTGGGCTCATAACCCAAAGGTTGCAAGTTCGAGTCTTGTCCCCGCAACCATAACGAACCAAATACGAACTATGTAAAGTATATCTTTTAGAGAACGCGTGTTTGGAATCCTAGTAGAAAAGCCGGAGTAACTTCCGGCTTTTCGCCATTTTGAACGCACCGTAAAAATCCCTTGACATTTTTCCGACTGCTTGCTATTATTTACACACATCCAATTTGCGCGCGGCGGCGATACAGCGCATCCGTCTTGAATCAGCAACTAATTCAAGAGCCGCATGTAACTAAGCGTAGAACCAAAAAACTCAGTTACCCCGGGAGAATCGTTATGAAATTACAAAGTAGAGTCTTGATTCCGATTTTAGCCGTGCTCATTCTTGCATTTGCTATCATAAGCTTCACCTCGGTTTTTGTGATGCGCCGTTCCATTGAAACGATGGTAAACTCAGAAATGCAGAACGTAGCGGATTCGGCCACGCATCAAATAAGGCTTGCGGACGACGTAACGGATTCCGTGCTTGGTATGATGAATCAAAAGAACCTTTCGCTTACCTATGCGCTGGCGTTGTTGATTGCGGAAAACCCGGATAATCTGGAGACCGGGAGGCTTAGCGAGCTCGCCGCCCGATTTGGGGTAAGCGAATTGCATGTCACCGATGAGAACGGGGTGCTGACCTGGGGCAGCTTGGAAGATTTCTTCGGCTTCGACTTTCATGACGATCTCCAAACCATTCCGTTTCTTAGAATATTAGACGATTGGGGCAAGAATGATGAAGATAATTATCTCGTGCAAGAGCCGCAGCCGCGCGGCGGAGACGGCGGAGAAACTGTATTCCAATATATCGGTGTGGCGCGCGTCGACAAGCCCGGCATCGTTCAGGTCGGCGTCGAGATGCAAGTCATCGAAGATATTAAATCCACCATGAGCATCCAAAAAGCCGTTCAGGATATAAAAATCGGGAAGGAAGGCGGCGTTTTTCTCTTAGACAACGACTATCAACTGATTGCGTCCAGCTCCGAAAAAGACATATTAAAAACCGGCCTGACGGAAGAAGCATGGGCCAAAGAAATGTTTGAAAAGGGCGAAGGGGTGAGCGAGGCCGGTTTTGCATTTGGGAAATGTAAAACGTATTTCCGCCTTGTGGACGAGTATATGATAGTCACGTATATTCCCCTGTCGGAAATTAGCGCATATTCGGCGGAAATTCTGAGCGTCATCGTTCCAATCGGGGTTGCGGCGGGCCTAATAGTTATGCTTTTTGCCGCATTCCTGATTCGCTGGATTACAAAAAAGACCTATTGGTACGAGAGTATTTTGGATTGCATCCCCTCGATGGTTTCCGTTACCGACATGAACAAAAAGCTGATGTTTGTCAATAAATCCATCGAAAACTTTTACCAAAAAAAGCGTTCCGATTTACTGGACCGGCAGTGCAGCAATTTGGGAATGAGCACCTGCCACACCGAGGGCTGCGGAATCCATTGCTTGGAAAAAGGATCGCCGGTGCCGGACAGCAGTTATAACGGCGTCAGCTTAAAGGTGGACTTAAACTACCTGACAGACAAAAAGAAAAGAAAAGTCGGGCATATTGAGCTTTCGCAAGACATTACGGAGATGGTCGCGCTGAATAAAAAATTGGAGCTGGCCATCGTGGACGCCCAAGCCGCGAGCCTCGCCAAAAGCAATTTTTTAGCAAACATGAGCCACGAGATACGCACGCCTATCAATGCCATTACGGGAATGGCCAGCATCGGCAAAAGCGCCCGCGATGCGGACCGCAAAGATTACAGCCTAAACCGGATTGACGAGGCGTCAAAGCATCTTTTGGGCGTCATTAACGACATCTTGGACGTCTCAAAAATTGAATCCGGAAAATTCACGCTCTCGCCTATGGAGTTCGATTTCGAAAAAATGCTGCAAAACGTCGTCAATGTAAGCAGCTTCCGTCTGGACGAAAAGAAACAGCCGTTTTCCGTGTACGTAGACCGGACGATTCCTAAAATTCTAATTGGGGACGACCAGCGCCTGGCACAGGTCATTACCAACTTGTTGAGCAACGCCATGAAATTCACGCCCGAAAAGGGCTCCATCTGGCTGCGCACGTACCTTGAAGGAGAAAAAGACGGCGTTTGCACGATTAAAATCACCGTGACCGATACGGGAATCGGCATTAACCCCGCCCAACAAGAACGACTGTTTAAATCCTTCCAGCAGGCAGAGAACCACACGTCGCGCAAATTCGGGGGGACGGGGCTGGGGTTGTCCATTTCTAAAAGCATCGTCGAGATGATGGACGGCAATATTTGGATTGAATCGAAGCCCGGCAAAGGCGCCACGTTTGCTTTTACGGTGAAATTGCAGCGCGGACGAGAAGTGAATAAGCCTTCTGTCAACTGGAGCGGCATACGCATTTTAGCAGTGGATAACAACGAGATGGTGCTGGCGGATATTCAGGGGATTGTCGAAAAATTCGGCGGGTATTGCGATATTGCCTCAAACGGCAAGGAAGCGGTTCGTTGCATTGAGAAAAACCTCGGGTACAACCTGTATTTTATTAACTGGGAATGCCCGACTTGTTTGGGTGAATCCGAATTGTTGTCGGAAAAGCTGCAAAGCAGCATTGCAAAGTTTGGCGACGCGTTTGTGGTCGGGATTTTCCCGTCCGGCGGGCATGGGGATTTCCGGAAAACGAACGCTCCGCGCATGGACAAAGTGTTGCAAACGCCTTTGTTCCCTTCGATTATCGAGGATATTGTCCGCGAATTTTTCAGCGCGGACGATCAATCCGCCGATCATGCCGACGAAGCGGCAATCGATTCGTATAGCGGGCGGCACCTGTTGCTGGCAGAGGACGTCGACATCAACCGGGAAATCGTTTTAACCTTGTTAGAGCCGACGCAGCTGCAAATCGACTGCGCCGAAAACGGCTGCGAAGCCGTCCGTCTCTTTTCCGAATCGCCCGAAAAATACGAGATGATTTTTATGGACGTCCAGATGCCCGAGATGGACGGCTACGAGGCGACGCGCCGGATACGCGCGCTCGACGCCGAACGCGCAAAAACGATCCCCATTGTCGCCATGACCGCCAACGTATTCCGCGAAGATGTCGAAAACTGTCTCGCAGCCGGCATGAACGGCCATATCGGCAAGCCGCTTAATTTTAGCGAAGTGCTTGTAGCTCTTCAGAAGTATTTGAAGTAACGGGCATGTCCGGCATCCGATTAAGTGTAAGTGTCCAAATCGTCCGGGAATTGGACGAGGGTTATACGGTCTATTGCCGTGAGGATACGGGCGTAATCGTCGCAAAAACCTCGCAGCCGCCCATTGCTTTGACCGCAAGCGAGAGCCGGCTTTCCGCCGCTTTTTGGGATTTTTTAGAGCACACCGTCGGGAGCCTGGAATATAGCCGGCCCGACAACGCAAGAACAATTGAAAGGCTGCAAAAATATATCGCCGAGGTGCAAGCGGAAACAAAGGAATCCGTCTAACGTTTCCGAAATCCACCACTTTTCACTTTTCACTTATACTGCCTACCACCCGAAGCTCCGTTGCAAAAAAGTGTAGATTGTCAGGCCGATGGCGAGAATCGAGGAAATGATGGCCAGCGTCTTGGCAATTTTTTCGCGCCGCCGGCTCACGTTAAACTGCTCCGTAAGCCGGCTGTTGTTTTCCGTTAATATGTTGATTTGCGAAAGCAGCGCATCGTTGTTGGTTTTTAATACGGACACCTGGTTTAAAAGGATTTCATTGTTTGATTTTAATACGGAGACCTGCCCCAAAAGCGATTTGTTTTGCTCGTCCACGCGGCCAAGCTGGGTTTCAATCGAGCCCAAAAAGTCGTTGAACTTGGCGATAGAATCCGTGTCCGCTTTCGGCGCTTCCGGGAGGGTTGCGGCCCTTTTTGAGTCCTTCTGTTCTTTTGGCTCTTTCGGCTCTTTCGACTCCTTCGGCTCTTTTTTGCCCGAAATAAAAGAACGAAAGCGCGCGAAAAGGCCTTTCTTCTCTTTTACGGGCTCCTCTTCGAAGTCGTCTTGGTTGTCGTAAAAATCCTGCATAGTTATACTCAATCAGTTTAGAAATAGAAACTATTTCTAAATGTGCCGCTCACGCGGCACACGCGGTTTTTTCAAAACCGCGCTGATTTCCGTGCATAGGCATCAGAAAATGCCTGGAAGGCATTTTGCCGCCATTTTATGCGGCTCTTGAAATAGTTTCTATTTCAAGACTGATGCACTATATCGCGAAGCACCTACATCATCTTCTTCCGTCTCAAGATAAACCAAATGACGGCGGAAATCGCGATAGAAATCCCGACGACCGCCCAAAAGCCGCCGATATTGCTTTCCCATGGGACTTCGGTATTCATGCCCCAATAGCTGGCAAATACCATCGGAATCGATAAGATGATAGTAATCGCGGTCAAAAACTTCATGATAAAGTTCTGGTTGTTGTTGACCACCGCGCCGAAAGCGTCCATCGTGGATTTAATAATCTCGCGAAAGACTTGGCACATCGACAGCCCCTGCTTGCTTTCAATCAGGATGTCCTCTAAGATGTCGTGCTCGTCCTCCGGCGCCTTGGCTACGTTTATGTTGTAGATTTTTTGGATCACGGCTTGGTTCGCCGTAAGCGACGCCGAGAAAAATACGAGCGATTTTTGCAGCTCGACCAATTGGAGCAACTCCTCGTTTTTCATGGATTTTGCGATGCCCTTTTGGATGGCATCCGACGCCTTGTCGATTTGGCGCAAATAGTACAAAAAGCGCGTGGCGTTTCTTAGCAGTAATTGGTACACAAGCTTTTGACGCCGCGAGGTGTCCACGTTTTTCATTTTTCCTTCAAAAAAATCGGTGAGCACGGTGGTGGATTTGGTGCACACGGTCACCAAATAGCGGTCGTTGTAGGCAATGGCGAGCGGCACGGTAGAGATGGTGTCCTTTTCGCCGTCTCGCTCCATCTTCGGAATGTCCACTACTGCCAATTTTGCGTCGTCCTCGGAGTCTAAGTGCGCGGTTTCTTCCTCGTCCATCGCGGAATATAAAAACTCCTCCGGGATTTGGCTAAGCGAGGCAATCCGGGCAATCTCCTCCGGCGTGGGGGATTCTAAGTGAATCCAGCAATTTTTCTTTGGCGCGTCGGTTTCCGTCACTCTTTTTTCCGACGGAAGCGTTACATAGTAGTGTATCATGCCCCTACTATAATAGATAGCGCCGGACTTGTCAACCACTTGTCCGTGGTTATTAAAAAGTAAATTCGGCGAGTTGCATTTAAAACGCGCGGCATTATGGGACAACCCCATACCCTCCCGGGTTATTTTTCTGCCAGCGGTAATGATCGCGGCACATATCCTCTAAAGATTTCTCCGCGCGCCAGTTAAGCTCGGCTTCGGCTTTAGACGTGTCGGCGTAGCATTCGGGCGCGTCGCCCGCGCGGCGCGGGGCAAATTCATAGGGAATATCAACGTCGGTCGCTTTTATAAACGCATTTACCGTCTCTAAAACGGTGCAACCCTTGCCCGTACCCAAATTGTACACGGCGACGCCGTGTGCTGTCCACAGCTTTTTGAGCGCGGCAAGATGGCCTTTGGCAAGGTCGACGACGTGAATGTAGTCGCGGACGCAGGTACCGTCGCGCGTCGGATAATCGGATCCGAAAATATTGAGTTTCGGCAACCTCCCCACCGCCACTTGCGTGATATAGGGCATCAGGTTGTTGGGGATGCCTTTGGGGTCCTCGCCGATAAGGCCGCTTTCGTGCGCGCCGACGGGGTTAAAGTAGCGCAGCAGCGCGGCGTTCAGCGTTTTATCGGCGGCGCACTCGTCGCAAATCATTTCTTCGATGATTTTTTTGGTGTTGCCGTAGGGATTGAGCGCAACCGTCGAGGAAGCAGATTCGCTCAAAGGGCAGGCCTTCGGCATCCCGTACACCGTGGCGCTGGACGAAAACACAATATTTTTCACGCCCGCGTCCCGCATCGCCGATAATAACGCGACGGCGGAACCGACGTTGTTTTGGTAATACAAAAGCGGCTTACTTACGCTCTCCCCCACCGCCTTAAAGCCCGCAAAATGAATCACGCTGTCCAGTGCGGGATTGTCGCGAAAAATCGCATCTAAAGCGGCTTTGTCGCAAACGTCGGCGTTATAAAACCGCAACTGCCTGCCCGTGAGCTTTTGGACGCGCCGCAGACTTTCACTTGAGCTGTTGGAGAGATTATCGACGACGACAACCTCCCCGCCCGCTGTTAATAATTCTAAAACGGTGTGGCTCCCGATGTAGCCCGCCCCGCCGGTGATGAGTATGGACATGGCGACTCCTTTCAGTCGTAATGAAAACTTAAAAATGAAAGACTTTTTGGGTACGAGGATTGCAAAACATATCCGCAATTTTTAAGTTTTCATTTTTAAGTTTTAGTTATTTGAGCGAAGCTCAAACAAAATGCGAAACGGCCGATTTTGCAACCGACCGTCTAGCTATATAATATAAGGGGGGAAAATGATGAGTAAATTAGGGGCAAACGCTCATTCGCGTTTACATCCATATTATATGATATGGTTTTGTTCTTGTCAACCGAATTAACGCACTTTTTTAAAAGTTTTTTTGATAATTTGATAAAACCGTAAGCTCGTTTCGGCGCGGGACGTAACCGTAAGCGGTCAGGCCGGCGAGCGGGACGGTTTTATTGGTTCCGTGGTAATCGCTGCCTCCGGAAACCTTTAGGTCGTATTTTTGGGCGAATTTTCTATATTCCGCGACTTCCGCGCGGCCGTGCGACGAATGAAACACCTCAATCGCGCCCAAGCCCTCGCCCTTTAGCTTTTTTATGAGCCCGGATAGTTGAGTTAAGTCCAGTTTATGCTCCTTTTGCGTTTCAATCGGATGCGCCATAGACACGATGCCGCCGGCCTCCGTCACCGTGCGGATAATCCGCTCGGCGTTGATTTTATATTGGCGGTCCTCTATGTCGTTTAGGAAGTTGGCGATAAAATCGCGGCGCGGCATATCGTACCCCAATTTTTTTGCGGCGGCGGCGATGTGGATTTTGCCGGGGATAATCCGGTACAAAATTTCCGCCTGAGCCTCCTCGGGGATGATGATGTCGTGCACAAAACTTAAGTGCTCGAACATTGCCATAATGCGCTGGCGCCGCAAATGCGCGGCCTCCATCCCCAGTAGCTTCATCCCGTCGGACTCGGGGTCAAACCCGTACGCCAATAGGTGCATGTTGTGGTTTTGGTACACGGACGCAAACTCCGCGCCCGTAATAAATTCTATCGGGAAAAGCCCCGCTTTAAGCGCGGAAAGGATGACGGCGGCAGAGCGGATGTCGTCGTGGTCGGTAACGGAAAGCGTTTTTATGCCGATGGCAACCGCCTTTTCTAAGAGTTCTTCGAGTGCGTCCGTCCCGTCGCTCATATTCGAATGGATATGTAAATCGACCATGTTTGTTAGGAGTATAGCGGATTAGGACGGAGATGTCAACCGCTGGGAAGAACGCTATCAACTCAACCTTTCAAGGTTTGTAATCAGTTCGGGCAAAAACTCTGTAAGCACTTCCCAAACAATATTAAGATGAACGCCTTCGTAGTCGTGGACTATCCTGTTCCGCATATCTTTTATCTTTCGCCAAGGAATTTCGCTATTGTCTTTGATGAACTTTTCGCTAAGCTTAGTAACCAACTCACCGATTTGGCTTAAATTAAAAACACAAGCATTCGTGGTTTTGGCATCTTTTGAAAATTGCGAGAAATCGATATCGGCTATAAACTGTGTCGCTTGAACGGCGTAAGTTTTCATTTTAGCAATAACTTCACACTCTTTCATAAATAACTACCCCCGTTTTGGCAATCTCCTGCTGAACTCTGCCGCCCTCGACAAGCTGTCTTGCGTCAATTAAATCAACGGGAATATTTAAAGCGTCCGATATATCCGCCCGCACCCCAAAGAAATCTATACCTCTGATTTCTCCGTTACTGTCAATAAAAATATCAATGTCGCTCGATTTTTTTTGCGTCCCTTTTGCATACGATCCAAAAAGGATGGCTTTTCTAACGGGCATAGAGCTAAATATAGGGGTCAACCTTTGTTTAATTTCTGATGTTGTATACATTTTATTTCACCGTCTCCTTTTTTTAGGATAGGCAAAGCATAGCATGGTTTTTCGATTTTGTCAAGAAAAATATTCCCGCGCAAAAGACTTGATTCTTTACGGCATAAAGCTTCAAGCATTCCAAACTTCGTTCGCCCAACTACTGTTCCAGCTTACGTCCCAATCCGTGGGGCGCGACGAGCGGCCCACAATGTATATGGTTTGTTCGGCAGTCCAACTCGAAAATGCAGCCCATCCGATGGTAGTCACCGAATAGGGAATCGTGATGCTTGCTAAAGAGGTGCAGCCGGCAAACGCTTGCCCGCTGATGGAGGCGACGCCGGACGGCAAGATGAAGTCCTTTAAGCTACCGCAGCCGGCGAACACGGAGCCGTCGATTTGCTTTAAACCGCTGTTTAAGCCAAACGAAACGCTCTCCAGTGCACTGCAGCCTAAGAAAGCGTAGCTAGAAAGCCTTGTTACGGTATCCGGAATCGAAATGCTCTTAAGCGCCTTACAACCGTTAAACATGAACGCCGAAATTTCGGTCAGCTTGCTGTTTTGCCCGAAAGAAACGCTTTTGAGTTTGGTGCACTCGTAAAACGTCTGCCATCCGACGGCCGCAAGCCGACTGTTGTCGCCGAACACCACCTGCTCCAGTCCGCTGCAGCCGTCGAATGCGTTACCCCCGAGGCTCGAAACGCTTGCGGGAATCGCAAGGCTCAAAAGCCCCTTGCACCCTGAAAACGCGTATTGCCCGATGCTTGCCAAGGACTCCGGAAAGACAATGCCCGTAAGCGCGATACTGCCTTCAAACGCCCGCTCCCCGATGAAAGCAAGCTTAGAGTTGTCACCGAAAGAAACATTTTTTAGCCCGGCGCAGCCTGCAAACGCATACGTCCCAATCTCCGTCAAAGAATCGGGAAGCGCAATACTTATTAATTGGCTGCAACCACGGAACGCGCCAAGCCCGATGCTTGCAAGCTTGGGACTAATTCCGAATTGGATACTTTGCAGCCCGACGGAACGGAATGCATGCTCTCCGATCTCCGTTACGGAATTCGGAAGCGCTATGCTTTGCAGCCCGCCGCAATTACGGAACGCGCTTTCTCCGATCGAGATAATGCCGGACGGAAGCGTGACATCCCCCAATCCGCCGCAATCCTCAAACACATTTTGCGCGATTTCCGTTATGCCGGACGGAATGACGATTTTCGTCAACCCGCTGCCCTTAAACGCCCCGGCCCCGATTTTTTGCAGGCTTTCGGGCAACACAATCTCTGTTAAGTTCGCGCAATTCATAAAGCCGGACCCCGCAACCTGCGTTACCGGCTTACCCTTGTAAACCGCGGGGATTTCAAGCTTCCCCGCACGCCCGACCGAGCCCGTTTTGGCGGAATATGACGCGCCGTCTGAGTTGAGCACAAAATTTAGCCCGGTTTGATGCCCTTCGATAGCGTCGGCAACCCTTTGGGGAATCTCCAGCTTAACGTCCCCGTTTACCGCGAAAAGCTCAATCACCTCATCCAACAAAAAGGCCATCCCCTCCACGGTAAAGCCGATTTTCAGCTCCAGTTTTTTAAAAATCCCGTTTTTAGAATCCGCCCAAACAGTCATAGCGAAGGTACTCAAACCCGGCTCCAGTCCCTCCAAATCGATGTCCCCGAGGATTTTTTCAAGATCGGCCTCCTCCGCCGTGACCCGATACACATCGGTGTTTTTATCGTACGTGATTGTCGCCGCCGAATCGTCCAATGCTGCCATATCTACCGCATCGCTTTGCGCGCTCTCTTCGACAAAGGACGAAAAGTCAGCTTCCTCCACCGCAACAACCCCGCCCGCTTCCGTGTAAATATAGCCGTCCGTATAGTACCTTTCGGCCGTCTCGCCCGACACACTGGTATACGCATAAGCGGTTTGCGTTGTGCCGCCGTCAATCATTTTTAGACGCGTCTCCGACGCAGCCACCTTTTGGCCGTCGATAGCTAAGCTCATCTTCACCGACATATCGACCGCGACGGCGGCGTCCACGGCCGTAATCAGCGCGTCAAGCCGCCGCATTAAGGTTTCTTGGCTGTCCGGCGGGTCGCTGGGATTGTCCGGAGGCTGATTTTGATTGTCCGGCGGGTCGTTTTGATTGTCCGGAAGGTCGCTAGGATTGTCCGGCGGCTGATTTTGATTGTCCGGCAACCTATCATTTGGGTCGGGCAGCTCATTTTTCGGGCTTACGCAAGCGGAAACCGCGAACGCCGCAAACGCGAGCACCGCCAATATCACAATAAATAAGAACCTGTTTTTAAGCCGTTTCATGAAACGCCTCCTTTTCACCTGCCATTTTAGCGCATCCCGGATATAAATGCAATAAGATTGTACCCTTCATCAAAGATTTTCGCGCACCCGGAACTCCGCGCCTATCCTTACCGCTGTCTCTCTGCATTTTTCAATTTCCTCCGGCGGGATGACGTCTACGACACTCAACACGGTGCGGATACCGGCGGCGACGCATTTTTCGGCAAAGTCGAGGATATGCCCATATGCGCATAGACCGAATTCCGGACGGCAAACGGCGTCGTAGCGCTCCGGGGAGGATTCGTTTAGGGAGATAGAAACCGTATCAATAACGCCTTTAAGTTTTGGCACGATATCGAAGCCGTGAATCGCATTGGCCAGGCCGTTGGTGTTGAGCCGCGTTTTAAGGCCGATGGAATGTGCGTACCCGGCAACGGCGATGAGGGCGTCAATGCGGTAGGTGGGCTCGCCGAAGCCGCAGAAAATCACTTCGTTAAAGTGAGGAGTGAGGAATGAGGAGTGAGGAACGGTCGATTGATTTGATATGTTGCTTCCCGTAGGGGCGGTTGATATTCCGCCCGCAATTCGTGAGTAATCCTTACGTTCGGGCGGATTGCCATCCGCCCCTACAAGTTCGTCCGCAACCACACTTCCATCCTTAATTCCTAATTCCTCACTCCTCACTCCTAACTGTTCAATCACTTCCTTCGCTTCCGGTTCTCTTTCCAGCCACAACACCGCGCCCCCCACCCCGTCCGAAGTGCGGCGCAAGCAAAAAACGCAGTCGTTGGGACAACGGTTGGTGAGGTTGATATAGATGTTGCCCTCAAATTCATAGACGAATGTGTTGGATTTTTTCATGCACGTTCCACCTCGTTTTTCTTCTTTTTCCCGCGCCTTGCAAAAACAAAATGTCCAATCCCCGCTAAAAACAACGCAATGACAAGCGAGATGAAAATTGCGCCAAATATGAATAAAAAACTCTTATCGCTATCAGACGGATTATGCAACCAAAAAAGCATCATCCAGCCGTGCGTAAAGCACCCGAGACCTGCGGCGATAGGCGTTAGTGCGCAAAAGCTAAGTATTTTGGTTCTGACAAGTACCGCGCAAACGGTGAAAATGATGGCAAGGAGAATATGACCGTAAGCAATTGCAAGGAAAACAAGCTTTCCGTCAAATGGAATGTCGCCGCTCAGTAAATTCCAAAATGCCGACTGCTTTATTAGCACCGCTTCCGATATTGCCGCGTGCGCCATGATGAGCGCAAGCATCGCAAACTGAAGAATTACGTAAAAAAATGGCTCTTTTGATTTTATCATAACACATTACCTCAACTTATCAAATGCCGCGTAGGCGTTGCGGGTGGTTATCTCTTCCATCTCTTCCGCGCTCACTCCCCGCAAAACGGCAATCCTCTCGCACACATACCTCACGTACTTGGGGTAGTTTTGGCGGCCGCGGAAGGGTTCGGGGGCGAGGTACGGGCAATCGGTTTCGATGAGGATGCGCTCTTGCGGAATCCCTTGCGCCACCGACGGGGCGACACGGGCGTTTTTAAAGGTGATTGCTCCGGAAAAGGAGATATAAAAGCCGAGCTTAATGTATTCGAGCGCGGACTCTAGGGAGCCGGAAAAGCAGTGCATCACGCCGCGCTTTGGGAGCTTGTGCAGATTGTCTTTTATGATACTAAACATATCCGCGTCGGCGTCGCGCATGTGGATTACCACGGGCAAATCCGCCGATTTTACTAAGTCCAATTGATTTAGGAATTCTCGCAGTTGAACCGGCTTATCGGTATCGTCGTAGTGATAGTCAAGCCCGATTTCGCCGATGCCGACGACTTTAGGGTTGCGGGAAAGCTCCAAAATCCGCGCGTACTCGTCCGCGTTCGCCTCGTCCGTATTGGACGGATGGAAGCCGAGCGTACAAAAAACGTGCGCATGGCTTTGGGCGATTTTAAAACCCTCGTAACTTGCAAAACGGTCGTATCCCACGGTGATAATGCGGGACAAGCCGTCGGCTTCCATGGCGCCAAGGATTTCGGCCGCATCCAGACGCGGGTCGGTTAGGTGTGCGTGCGTATCTATCATAAAAGCGTAACGACCACCGAAGAAACGATAATCCAAGGGATCCAAGTCACCGATATGATGATGTTGCCGACTAACGCGTACACGTTAAACCATTTTGCTTTTTTTAACCTAAGCTCGGCCAATGCGTAAAGCTCTCGGTTCGGCGCGGTGCATGCGTGATAAAGCGCGGCAATCCCAAAGGACAGCGGGAACCACGCGACGAGCGCGTAGGTGATGTACCAGAAAAAATCCACCGGGGAAACAAAAAAGCTTAACAACGTACTGTTGCCGACGAGGGCAAGGTTGACTACGGCAAACGCAACCTGCCCGGCGATACTAATGCTTTGCCTTTTTTGCATATTTTTAATTTTTCCAACCGACTTTTTTCGTTTTTCGTTAAACTATCTCACCGTCGAGCCCGACGGCACTGCCCGTCCGGGCTCTACTATCACGGGCTTATCATTTTCGTCCACCGCGCACAAAATCATGCCCTGACTTTCGATGCCGCGCAACTTGGCTGGTTGAAGATTGCACACCAACACGACTTGGCGGCCGATTAAGTCCGCAGGCGCGTACGAAGCGGCAATGCCGGAAACAACCGTGCGCATTTGACCGCCGACATCTAAGGTCAGTTTTAGCAGCTTGTCGGCTTTTTCAACCTTTTCGCACGCCGTAACCACGGCGGTTTTAAGTTCGAGTTTTGCAAATTCGTCGATGGTAATCATGTTGTTGTCGCTGCGCTCCTTTCCGCGGGATTCGGGATTCGGGGTTCGGGGTTCGGGAGAGGATTTTGCGTTTGGTTCCTTATCGCCGTCCCCTCCGACGTTATTTGTTATTCGTTTTTCGTTATTCGTTAATAATTCCAATTCCTCTAACTCTTTTTTGACGTCCAATCGGGCAAACAGCACCTCGCTTTCGGTGGTTTGATAGGTGTCGATTGCGCCATATTTCATTGCCGAAAAATCGTCGGGAACGGGCAAGCCCAAGGACGCAAAAATCTTTGCGGGCGCGTTTTGGATAAAGGGCAACAGCATATTCGCCGAAACGCGGATGGCCTCGAGGAGGTTGTAGAGCACGGCGTTAAGGGTTTTCTCCACGGCGTCTCCACCATCGTTTTTCGTTTTTCGTTCTTCGTTTTTCGTTTCCTTAAACAAAGCCCACGGCTTGGTTAGGTCGATATATTTGTTTGCCGAGGAAACTAAGTCAAACAATGTCTCTAAGCTGCGGCTGATTTCAAGCTTTTCAAGCTTGGCCGACACTTCCGAATGCAGGGCGTTTATTTTTTCGATAAGCGCGGCGTCGAACTCCGTACCTACATCTTTAGCGGATTTTGTCACTTTTCCGCCGAAATACTGGCGCGCCATTGCGGTGGTACGTTTGACGAGATTGCCTAAATCGTTGCATAAATCGGTGTTACAGCGCGTCAATAAGTTCTCGGTGGCGTAATCGCAATCCTGGCCGAACGAAATTTCACGCAAAAGGTAATAGCGCACGGCATCCACCCCGTAGCGGTTGCACAAAATAAACGGATCCACCACGTTGCCCACGCTTTTACTCATCTTGCCGCCGGAAAACAAAAGCCAGCCGTGCCCGTACACTTTTTTCGGCAACGGGACGCCCAGCCCCATCAACAGCGCCGGCCAGATAATCGAATGGAAGCGCACGATTTCCTTTGCCATCATCTGCAAATCCGCCGGCCAATATTTTTGGAACAGCGCGTCGTCGTCGGAACCGTACCCGAGCGCGGTGATGTAGTTAGACAGTGCGTCCACCCACACGTACACGATGTGCCCGTCGTCGAACGGTACGGGAATTCCCCACCTAAACGAGGTGCGCGAAACCGCCAAATCCTCCAACATCCCCTCTTCGGCCAAAAAGTTGTTCACCATCTCGTTAACTCTGCTGGCGGGCTGCAAAAAATCGGATTCGGTCAAGAGTTTTAGTAAGGGTTCGCGGTATTTAGAAAGCCGGAAGAAATAACAATCCTCCTCCGCCTCCACCGTGTCACGGCCGCAGTCGGGGCACTTGTCGCCCTCTTTTAGCTGCGACGCCGTCCAGAACGATTCGCACGGCGTACAGTAGCGCCCCTTGTATTTGGATTTATAGATGTCGCCTTTCTCGTAGAGCGTGGTGAAAATCCGCTGAATCGCGGCTTTGTGGTTCTCATCGGTCGTGCGGATAAAGCCGTCGTTGGAGATACCCAAAAGCTTCCACAATACCTTGATCTCGCCCACAAGGCCGTCCACAAAGGCTTTCGGTTCAAGCCCCGCCGCCGCTGCACGTTCCTCGATTTTTTGGCCGTGTTCGTCGGTGCCGGTTAAATAATACACGTCAAAACCGCTCATGCGCTTGAAGCGCGCCAAAGCGTCGCAGCAGACGGTGGTGTAGCTGTGCCCTAAATGCCACTTGCCGGAGGGGTAATAAATCGGCGTCGTGATATAGTACGTCGGTTTTTGAATCGGGGGAAAACTGTTTTGGGTTGAAAGTTTTTTCGCCATAATCATTATTATAATCTATGCGCATCTACTTGTCAACCGTATTAGGGGATAGGGGTTGGAGAATAGAGGATAGAGGATAGAGAGGATAGAGGATAGAGGATAGAGAAATTCAAGACTACCCGATACCGAAAATATTTACGATTTACGATTTACAATTTACAAATTAGGGAGATGTGCCTGTGATTCCCGCCTATTTGCTCTTTTATTCCAAACAATTATTCGTTTTCTCACTCGACAATCCATCCGCAATTTGTAAATTGTAAATCGTAAATCGTAAATAGGTCACAACAACGCTTAAGCAGACCCGAATAACTCTATCACCTATCCCCTATCCCCTCTCCCCGAGCCCCTACAGCGTCTTCGCGATTTCCCTTTTGAGTCGGAAAATGATTTTTTTCTCGAGGCGCGAGATGTAGGATTGCGAGATGCCCAAAAAATCGGCGACCTCTTTTTGCGTTTTTTCCTGCTTGCCGAAAAGCCCGAAACGCATTTGCATGATTTCCTTTTCGCGGTGGTTTAGCTTGGCGACGGCGCTCCACAGCAACTGGCGCTCGACGGAGTTCTCCAGGTTTTTGCTGACCAAATCCGGCTCCGTCCCCAAAATGTCGCTCATCAGCAACTCGTTGCCCTCCCAATCGACGTTTAAGGGCTCGTCTAGCGACACCTCGCTGCGGACGCGCACCATGCGGCGCAGGTACATCAGGATTTCGTTTTCGATGCAGCGCGAGGCGTACGTCGCTAATTTAATATTTTTTTCGGGGTCGAACGAATTGACCGCCTTAATGAGCCCGATGGTGCCGACCGAAATCAAATCCTCTAAATCCATGCCCGTGTTGTCGAACTTGCGCGCGATATACACAACCAAGCGCAAATTGCGCTCGATCAGCAGCGTTTTGGCGTCGGCGCTCCCGGCCGCGAGATTTTTTATCGCCTCCGCCTCTTCCTCGCCCGAGAGCGGCAACGGCAAAGCCTCGGAACCGGTTATGTAATAGAGGATGTTTTCGGTCGCCAAATTGCCGAAAATCTTTGTGAGTATGCGCGATAACAGTTTTTTGAGGTGTAACATAGTGCTCCCATAGTGCAGTAGTGCAGTAGTGCAGTAGTTATTGTCTTTTTTTACATTGTTTCAAAAATATTGCGTGGTTTGCTCTAAGTTCTCATCCATCACTACTGCACTACTGCACTATTGCACTATTGCACTACTGCACTCGTCAGGCACTACCGCAATTAATGAACCAACCAGCGCGGGATGCAGGAGGACGTCGTATTCTGCGGCATCGCTAAAGCTGCCTAAGCTTAATCCCAATACCGCGTCTTGTATTATATGCTCTGCTTGTCCCTCGTAGAACCGGACGGCGTCTGGTTTTAGGATAAGCAGCCGGCTTTTTTTTCCGCCCGCGCCGCTGAATGCGATATGGCGCGCACCGGGAAAAACTTCTCGCTCTTTATCCCACAGCAGTGCCGACAAGCCCTCGTCCCCTAAAATGGATAGCGACGCGGGCGCGCCGAGCACAATGACGGGCAAATCGGTTTTTGCATCGTACAGGCGGTTGCCGGTGTCCAAAAACGCCGTCCCCGTAACCGTTTTCCCCGCAACCGAGATTTCGTAACGGAATAATAGTTGACTTAAATCCCGCGAGCGTTTTAGTTTGCGGGCTACTTTGCGGCTCAATAAATACGCGCCCCAGCCGCCCGCCGCAACAAGCCCGACCGGCAGGTTTGTAACGGGCAACCGCAGCGCTTTGCCGGCGTCGCCGAACACCGAAAACCCAATCGCAAATAATACGCCGCCGAACGCAAAAGTTAGGGCGAGGAACACGGCAGACGAGGATACCACCCGTCCCGCCTTACGCCCCTTTTTACAGAATAAAATCAGTGCCAGCACGGCAAACAACGCAAACTTTACGGCGAATAGCAATGCGGCGTGGATTTTTAGCAGCGGGTAAATCAGCGCAACCGCCGTCCCCACACACGCCGCCAAAAGCATCCGGAATTTGGTTAATTTTGAGCGCGAAATCGAAAGCGCCCGGATTGAGACGTCCGAGATTAATAGCGTGGCAAAAAAATTATCCAATATCACCGACTCGATGTATACGGTCATACCTGTATTGTATATGATTTAACCTGTCGTAATTTTGGTGGCTTTGCCTTTTTGTGGGGGATAGTGATGGTGGGTGGTGGGTAGTGGAGGGTGGGTGGTGGATGGCACGAGGTTCGGGATTCGGGTACAAGATATCAAGGCATAAGGCACAAGTCACAAGTACGGAACACACAATGTCAAAAGCGAATAACACCCCGTGCACGGTGACCGGGTCACGAGACACGCGTAGATAAAAGCCCGAAAAGAGAGAGAGCGTACGCTTTTCGGGCTTTAATACTCAAATTATGCCTATCGATTATTCAATCTCTTTAAAAACTCCGGGAAGTCGTCGTCGGGACGGACGCGGGTGCCGGGGATGGAAGAGGGGTTTGCGCGCGGCGGGACGGGCTCGCTGGTGCGCTGCGGCGCGGGCTCGGGGGAACGCGGCGGGGGCATCGTGGCGCCGCCGAACACGTTTAGGCCGGTATCCTGCACGGGAATCCTAACGCCGCCCTCCAGCCGCTCCCTTAAAAGCTCAGCCTCGGTTTTTGCGCGCGGCTCCGTGGCGGGCGCAACCGTCGGAATCGGAGCGGCCGGGGCAATCGTTCCCGCGGCTCCGAAGCCCGTCGCAATCACGGTGACCAGCACCTCGTCGTTTAGGGTGTCGCGGATATCCGCGCCGAAAATGATGTTGGCGTTCGGGTGCACCACCTCGCGCACGAGCTCCGCCGCCTGGCGCGTTTCCTCGAGCGTCATGTCCGCCGAGCCCATAATATTCAAAATAACGCTGGTGGCGCCCTCAATCGACGTCTCGAGCAGCGGGCTGAACACCGCCTGCTTGACGGCGTCCACCGTGCGGCGGTCGCCGTGGCCGCGCCCGATGCCCATGTGGGCGACGCCCTTGTCGCGCATTACGGTGCAAACGTCGGCAAAATCGAGGTTGATCAGCGCCGGCGTCACGATTAAATCGCTGATGCCCTGGATGCCCTGGCGCAGCACGTCGTCGGCGTATTTAAACGATTCGATGATGGGCAGCTTGGGGGCGACCTGCATCAGTTTTTCGTTGGGGATGACGACCAAGGTATCCACAACCTTTTTGAGGTTTTGGATGCCGATTTCGGCGTGGTCCATACGCACCTTGCCCTCGAACGCGAAAGGCTTGGTGACGACTGCAACCGTCAACTTGCCCATCTCCTTGGCGACGGCGGCAACTACCGGCGCGGCTCCCGTCCCGGTTCCGCCGCCCATGCCGGCGGTAATGAACACCAAATCCGCGTCCTTTATGGCCTCGGAGATGGCGAGCCGCGATTCCTCGGCAGCCTTTTGGCCCTTTTCCGGGTCTGCGCCGGCGCCTTGCCCGTGCGTCAGCTTGTCGCCGATTTGGATGCGGTGGTGCGCATTGGACATATTCAGCGCCTGCAAATCCGTGTTGACGGCGATAAACTGCGCGCTTTTGATATTGCACGCCATCATGCGGTTGACCGCGTTTCCGCCGCCCCCGCCGACCCCGACGACCTTAATGACCGCGGGCATGGAATGGATGTCTCGTTTGTTGATTTGCATAAAAATCTCCGATTTTTTTTAGTGATAAGTGATGAGTGACAAGTGATAAGTTTTTGTTTTTATTTTTGTTGAGGAAATCAAACAAATTTCCCAAAATATTGTCAGTCTTGAGTTTTTCGCTTATTAACCTTGCTGCAAATAAATCCGAAACTTATCACTCATCACTTATCACTCTAATAGTGTAACAGTTGCTATCTCCCAAACAATCTCGCCCAAAACCCCTTCTTCTCCTCGGGCGGCTGGAGCGACAACGCCATGTCAAGCATCCCTAAGCTCGCCGACAGGTGCGGGCGGTTGAATTGCGGAATGCTCGGCGCGACGATTTCGACGGGCTTGATGAGGTGCTTGCTAAATAGCTCGCGTGCGCCTTTTATGTACGAAAGCCCGCCGCCCGTCAGATGGTAAGGGATATAGTCGGGATAATCGTATGGGCACTCCTTTAAGCATTTTGCCACCGTGTCCGCGATTTTTTTAACCCCGTAGGCGACAATTTCGTTTGCCTCTTGGGCGGAAAAGTCGACGGTGTCGGAACGGTTGGCCGAGATTTGATAGCGGTCCTCCTCACCGACGTTTAAACTAAGCACTACTTTGCGCTTAAGTGCCTCGCCCTGGGAGAACGAAATTTTAAAGAACGTGGCCAAATATCCGGAAATATGGCCGCCGCCCAAGGGGATGTTGTATTGCGCCAAAATGCCGTCCCCGCGCGCGACAACAACGTTGGTCGTAATATAGCCGCAGTCAATCATCACAACAAAACGGTCGCGCACCTTATCGTCAAACAAAAACAGGGTTTGAGCCAACAGGCTCGAAATATAGTCGTACGACTCGATGCCCAGCGATTTCATGATGCCGTCGACGAACTTGATAAAGCCATTCTCGGCCAGTATGTACGAGATTAGCCCGCCGATTTTTCCGGAGCTTAACCCCACGGGTTGGATGAGCCTTTTGTCGTCGTCTAAGGTGTAGTAAACGCCTTGGCTGTTAATCAAACTGTAATCGGGGTGGTTTTTATAGCGGTTGCCCATGCCGTGCAGGGCATCGATGTCGTCGTCCGTGATTTTGCGCTTTTTGCCGATCGACAGATTCCCCTCGCGGCATTCGGCGGTCGTAAATTCTCCGGGGACGCCGATGTAGAGGTGCTTAATTTTAGTGCGGGAATTCGTTTCGGCATTCGCGACGGCATGTCCGATCACATATAATAGCTGGTCGGGCTCTAAAAATTCGCCGTCCATAAAGCCCGCGTAATCGCACTCCCCCATGCCGCTGATGCAGAGGGTGTTATTTACGCCGCGCCGTCCGATTAAAACGGTGATTTTGCCCGAACCAAAGTCGAGAATGCTTACGTCTTGAGCCAATGAAGTCTCCTTGGTATGTTAAACTCTATTATATATACTTTGTAAGCCCCTGTCAAGGGAATATTAACGAAAAACGAAAAACGAAAAACGAAAAACGTCGGAGGGATTTTTCGTTTTTCGTTTTTCGTTTTTCGTTTTTCGTTATCCGTACCGGTTCTCCGGCGTGTACACCGCAGTTATTACCCCGGCCACCGTATTCGACACGATGATCGTTCCCGTGCCGGAGCGCACGCGGTCTTCCGTTTTGCCGCTTTCGCGAAAATCCTTGTACATAGAAACGCCGAGCCGGAATTGTTCGTACAGATTATCAAACGATGAAAATTCCAAAACTACGCCCCGATTGGTCTTGGCAAAAATATACCCCTCGCGGGATAGGTCGATATAGTCGAAATAGTCCGCTAAATCGGCAGGCGAGCACAATTTCTCTAAAGCCGCCAAAACGGCCTCCGCGCTTTGCCGCTCATGCTCGATTGAGGTGGAGAACGCGGAAGAGCCGACGGCCGTACCGGAGATTTTACCCTCTACCGCTATTTGGACGGCGCCCGCCATTAACGAGGCCGCGCCCGCATCCGCCAAATCTAAAACGCGCATCAGCGTCGCGCCCCCGAACGCGTAAAAATAGGCCTGTCCGCCCTCGGCGACGTAAAAATACGGCTCGAATTTTATGTAATGGATGATGACGCGGTTGGGGAACGCGCGCTCGATTGCGCGCACCTCGATGTTCGTCACCGGCGGGTCGGAGGCCGCGAGTTTTTTGTTTAGGTTTTGTATCGTCTTTTTTTCGTTCAGCATAAAAATGCTGCTGCCGAAGCGGATATCGTGGCACGCCAGTACCTGCTTGTCTAATTCCGCCAGCATAGGATCGTCGTCTTTTACGTTGACGCAATACGCCCGTACGCTCGACACGGCAAAAACGGCGCTGCTTAAAATGATTAGCAGCGTCAAACCGCACACGACGGAAAAGATGATAATGAGCCTTTTGTTTTTACTCACGGATACAGTATACTCCATCGTCCCTAAAATTGCAAGCAATTTTAAGGACGATGGAGTATAGTTGCAAAAAACCGTCAACAACAGATGATTGCCGACAAAAATGGAATCAGGCTGAGGCCCAATCCGAAGCCGCAACAGTCAACTTTTTTCTTAACTTAGCGGTTTTTGCTTGACTAAATGTGCAAAACCCGTTATCATACCTATTATGGTAAAGTTGGTTTGGAAGCGTAAACTTAAACAGGCCGCACGGACTGAAAAATAATACAAACACAAGGAGAAAACGACATGAAAAAGAACAGAAAGTATGTATTGGCGGCGCTGGTTATGTGCGCCATGTTTGCCTGCTCGGCGGCAGGGCTGCTGCTCGGCCGCGACGACGGAGAAACGCAAACCGTTTACGCGGCCGACGAACCCGTAATCTGGGACGGAACCGCCGCTGCAAGTTTTGCGGGCGGCGCGGGGACGGCAAACGACCCGTACCTAATCTCAAACGGCGGGGAACTCGCATACCTTGCGAGCCTTATCAACGCCGAGGCCACCAACGCGGTATACGGTGCGGCGGGCGTTTATTACGAGCAAACCTGCGATATCTACCTAAACGCCACGGAAGGCTGGGAGAATTGGGCAAGTGTCAACCCCTCAACCACCTCGCTCAACAAGTGGACGCCGATCGGATTTCCGACGCCCGCTTATGGGAACGTTTATTTCAAGGCGCATTTTGACGGCGGCGGCAACGCGGTATTCGGATTGTACATAAACGATTCGAACGCGAGTACCCTCGGCCTGTTCGGCTCCGTCGGAAGCGGCGCCGTAATTAAAAACGTCGGCGTGGAAGAAAGTTTTATTTCCGGCCGGGGCACTATCGGCGGCATTGCGGGCAGTATTTATGTGGATTATGCCGCTCCCGCCGCCGTAACGCTGGAAAACTGCTACAACGCGGGTTCGGTCAACGGTGCGTACGACTACATCGGCGGCTTAGTGGGCAGCTTTCGCAGTTGTGATGCCGACTCCGTTATAAAGGATTGCTACAACACGGGGCCGGTTAAGGCGGGCCGCAGCGGCAACAACAACAGCGTGGTAGACGGCAGAAACGTGGGCGGGATCGTCGGCAGCGTCAACAACAGCGTCGAAGATTTCAAGAATAGCGGCACGCTGACGCTGGAAGGCTGTGTAAACACCGGCGACGTTTCGGGCGTATATACCAACGTACGCGCCAACTACTCCATCGGAAGCACATGGTATATTTCCACAGTTAATAATTTCGGCGGAATCGCCGGCTACGTTGAGAATAGGCGCACGGGAGCCGTAACGTTTAAAAATTGCGTTAACGAAGGCGACGTGAGCACCGTTATACAACTAACCTCTGGATCTTATGATTCAGAAGGTGATTATTTGGGCGGCATCATCGGGCGAATCGAAAACTGGTGGGGGAGCGTTACGTTGGATAATTGCGATAACGCGGGCGAGGTTTTTGGCTCTTACTATGGTACCGGCGGCATCGTAGGGTATCTGGTTAACAATAGCACCGCGTACGACATACCCTCTGAAAATCATTGCATCGCCACCCTTTCGGGTTGCGACAATACGGGCGACGTTTTAACCGAAGGCAAGTACATCGGCGGCGTCGTCGGCTATACGGAAAATAACGGCGACGTGACGATTGAGGGTTGTACCAACGCGGGCGCCGTTACGGGGGACCACCAAACGGGCGGCGTCGCAGGCTATATTGAAAACTACGGCAACCGCAGGGACAAATATGTCCCGACCCTCTCCATTGCGGATTGCCACAACACGGGCGATGTGACGGGAACGAAGTATGCGACCGGCAGAGGCTATAAAGTCGGCGGCATTGTGGGAGAATTGCTCAACGATTACCCTTATGGGGGCGATATAAGCGGCGACGTGACGATCGAGGGCTGCTCTAACGGCGGCGCGATCCAAGGCGACAATTGGATCGGCGGCATCCTAGGGTATTTGCGAAACTACGGCATCGCCGATACCGAACTCGGAGCCGTCGCCATAACGGATTGTTTTAATACGGGCGGCATTACCGCCGTTTATGCGTACGCCGGCGGTATCGCCGGGTCTATCGAGCATAACCGCGGCGGCGGCGTAACCGTTGCGGGGTGTTATAACGAGGGCGTCGTAACAATCGAGGAAGCCTACGATTGTCTCGGCGGCTTAATCGGCTGCTTAGAAAACAGCGCCTATCTTGCCGGAGGCGGCGTCGTTACCGTAACGCATTGCTATAACGCGGGCGACGTAGGCGACGGAACCGCCGTCGGATCCGTCGGCGGCATCGCGGGATATATCTATAACGATCACAAGGACAACGCCGTAATTATCAAAAACACCTATAATTCCGGCGCCGTCGCGGGCGGCCGCTATGTGGGGGGCATCGCCGGGTGGTTCGATCTCTCCGACGGCCTGATTTTCGTAGAAAACTGTTATAACCTCGGCGCGGTCGAGGGCGACAGCGGCGTCGGCGGCATCGCGGGTTATATGGATTCCGGTGCCGCGGGCTCCAAGGCCGTTGTCGAAAACTGCTATAACGCGGGCGCGGTAAGCGGCGAAAGTTTTACCGGCGGCGTTGCGGGGCGCATCGAAATCCGCGGCACGAATCTTGGAGAGGTTTCCGTAACGAACGCTTATTTTTTACAAACCGCGTCGGTTAACGCGGGCTTAGAAGACGGGGGCAGCCAATCTGCGCGCGCGGCGGAACCGACAATCGATATTTTGGCGTTTGGGACGGGCAAGATTTTCGCGGGCGATGAAAAGGTAACGATAGGCGGCAAGCAGTACGACTCATTGGTTGACGCGCTCAATGCGTGGGTTATCGGCCGCCAAACGAACCCGGTATCGTATTTATACTATGACGAAGACGCTTTCTTTACGGATGAACCCCCGGAAGGCTGGGAGCCGCCCGTTACACCGACGGTTACCTCCGTTACGGTGGCTCCGGCCGCGATCGGCGTTCAAAAAGGCACAACCCGGGCGTTTACTGCGACCGTTGCGGGCACGACCAATCCCGCCCAAACCGTTACCTGGAGCGTATCTGGCGGCGCGAGCGCGTCCACCGCGATAACAAGCGACGGCGTCTTGACCGTCGGCGCGGACGAAACGGCGGCCACGCTTACGGTTACGGCGACAAGCACGGCGGATACAAGCAAGTCGGGTACGGCGGCCGTTACGGTATCGGACGTGCCCGTCGCGGAGGTTACGTCCGTTACGGTCAGCCCGGGAACGGCGAGCGTCGGCAAGGGCGGCAATCAAACCTTTACCGCAGTCGTAGCCGGAACGCTTGAGCCCGCTCAAGACGTTACCTGGGCCGTGTCGGGCAATTCGAGCGCGTCCACCGTGATTTCAACCGACGGCGTCTTGACCGTCGGCGCGGACGAAACGGCGGCCACGCTTACGGTTACGGCAACAAGCATGGCCGATTCGAGTAAATCGGGTACGGCAACCGTAACGGTGACGGGTGAGCCGCCCGTAACGCCGACGGTCACGTCCGTTACGGTAACTCCGGCTCCGGCAAACGTGGAAAAAGGCAAAACGCAAGCCTTTACCGCCGCGGTTGCGGGCGCGAATAATCCCGCGCAAACCGTTACCTGGGCCGTGTCAGGCAATTTAAGCGCGTCAACCGTAATTTCGAACGTCGGCGTCTTGACAGTCGGCGCGGACGAAACGGCGGCAACGCTTACGGTTACGGCGACCAGTACGGTAGACGGCACAAAATCCGGTAGCGCAACCGTTACGGTTACGGCTCCGGCGGTCGTCGACAAGCCCGGCGGATGCGGCAACGCTTGGTGGATTATATTGCTAATCCTACTCCTCTTGCTGGCCGTTGCCGGATTTTTGTATTATCAATTTGTGTATAAGAAAAAACGCCCGTTTATGTTTATTTTCTTGTTTTGGAAAAAATATGACGTAACGTTTAAGAGCCATGACGGGGCGGTATTGAGCGGGCAAAAGGTGAGGTACTGGTCGGCGGCCGCCGCTCCGGATGCTCCCGTGCGCGCGGGCTACGCTTTTACGGGCTGGGACAAGAAATTTGATAAGGTGTGCTCGGCGCTGGAAGTGAACGCGGTTTACGCGCGGGAGGATTACGCCACCGATTTTTACCTGCAAACGGTTAAGGGGCTCGAGGCGGATTTGGCAAACGCCGCCGGGGCGGGCGCGAACGCGGATAAGGGCACGGATAAGTAAGAACGCAATCAAGGAGGCCGCAAAAGTGAAAAAATATCCGATAAAAAACACAGGCAAATACAAGCTTGCTTTCACGCTTTTCTTTGTCATTCTGCCCCTCGCGTTATTGGGCGGGGCGGGCTTCTGCGTGGTCGCGGCCGTCATAAACCTAAAAATTGTCCCCGTCGATTTTGACGCGCTCGCGATTGGCGGTTTCAGTATTCCGCGCCCGCTTGAAATCATCGCTGCCGTCGTGCTTTTGGCGCTTTCGATTCTTCTTTTCTCCCGGATACGCAAATACGGCTCGCCGTCGGGCTACGGGTTTTATCGGTGTTCGCGCGCCTTTAACAAAGCGGCGGGCGCGTTGCTGACGGAAACGATGCAAAAATACGCCGGATTATCTGCCGGAAAATATGTTGAGGGCGAAAAGGAAACGCGCGGGGATTTACAGCATTGCTTAACGCTGGTAAGGCGGTTCAAAACGTTTAACACAAAAAGCGACGTGCAAAACAAATTTGAAGCTGCCGTGTTCGGTGAAATGAAGGAGGCCCGGCGCGCGCTGGACGCCCCCGGCTTTTCGCAAGAAGCGTTTGGTGCGTCCGTCCAAAGTATGCGCGCGCTGGCCGAAAAGCTTTTGTCGAGTGACACGCCGAAATCATATCAGGGCAACGGGACGTATGCGTTCGTAAGCTACAGCCACCGCGATGCGCAGCAGGTAACCAAAATAATCGGGCAACTACAAACGGCGGGGATTCGCCTTTGGTTTGACGAGGGCATCACCGAGGGCGACGACTGGATGAATCACTTGGCGCGGAAAATCGACGGGTGCGCGGCTTTCGTTATGTTCCAAACAACGGCCTATATCCGGTCGGCAAACTGCCTTGTGGAAATCAAGCGCGCGGTTAAGAACGCCAAAACCATTATCCGCGTAATCCTCGATGATTGCGTTTTGCCCGAGGGACTGGGGATGTATTTGGACGCAATACAGGGCATCGACTGCCGCGCAGGGCTTGAGGGCAAACTGCAGCGGCTGACTACGCTATTAAAGCCTGCGTCCGGTTCGGGCGGTTAGGGAGAAGCGGTATGATAAGCCTTAGGCACCTTTTAGCGTTTGACCAAATCGTGTTGCAATGCCACGATAACCCCGATGCGGACGCGCTGGCGTCTG
>WQYM01000003.1 GCA_009781235.1 Bacillota bacterium | reverse complement strand
TCCAGGTATAAGTGAATTTGTCCGCCGACAATCCGCCGACCGAGCCGGCCGCCGTAAACACGTAGGCGCTGCCCTTGTAGCCGCCGCTAAACGTGAACGTGTCGCCGGACGGCGTCAACGCGCCGGCCACAACCTCGGATACCGTAACGGTAGGAGCGTTCAGCGTCCATACCGCATACAAAGTCACGGCATCGTCCGGGGCAAAAGCAACGACGATAGGATTCGTGTTGGCTACCGCTACCTTGTCGGCATATTCCCAGCCGACAAACGTGTAGCCGGAGACGCCCGTAAGCGTAGGAAGGTTTTGGAACACGCCCGCCGCCGTCAGATACGAAGTACTCGACACGCCGTACGTTCCGAGCGCCGCACCCTTGTGATTGGCGAGCGTTACCATAATAGGAGTAATCACAAGCTCTCTCGTCACCGGAGTTGCACTATAGTAGTTGTCATTAAAGATGTACGTTACCGTGTACGTGCCCATGTTGCGCAGTGTGCCCGGATTTACCGTCACGTCGTAGTCGACGCCGCGCTCTAAGACCACGCCCGTGGCCTTAACCGTCACCGTCGTATCCAACACATGCGGGTTGCCCGTGAAGCTTAAAGGCGTATCCCGCCAAATCGTTAAATCGTCCGCTAAGATCGGGGTAATCGAAACCGTGAAGGTTAATGTGACGGGAGGATGGTGTATGTCTCCGCTACCGGACACCTTGTCGGTAACGTATATAACTACCCTGTAAGTGCCGCTGTCCGCAACGTCCTTCACCCAATAACTGCTATAACCTGCGTCTGTAGTTTCTTCGCCCGCAGCAGTAGAAGTAAATATGCGTGCTCCATCCACCGCGACCCAAAGTCCCGAACCAGGCTCCAATTTCTGCCACGTATAGCTGTAGGTAAAGGTGAGCGCTTGAGAATTAGGCGGAAACACCTCCAAAAGATGAACCTTATCTTTGCTGAATGTGTCGACTATCGTATCCGCAACCGGGAGTACATCCTCAGCCGGGAGTATCGGAATAAACGCGGGCGCTATGTTGCTTCCGTCGCGTGTTGTTACCGACTGCCGTATATCCAAAGTACTCAATTCCCACCATGCATACAATACATGATCGCGGCCGAGGCGTAGGTCAGCCTGATCGTCACCGACAAACTTGTAAACACCGGAGCCGAAGTCCCAAACGTAAACATTCGTCCCGTCTAGCCCTCCAAACCGCCAGCCCATAAAGACGTAACCGTCTTGCCAAGGGACGAAACCGGCTTCGAAGAAATCTTGGTACCTGCCGTCCTTGGTCGAGTACATGAATTCCCCAATGGTGTCGACGCCCCTGCCGTTAAGATTGAACGTAATCTTGATGAGCGGGATCTCGTATTCCATCAGGATGCCGAACGTGCCTGTGCCGGCCTCTGCCGGGGTAAACTCGTATTCGCCCTCAACGATTGTGTCCGTGTACCAGCCCGATCCCGTGCCCGCCATGTAGTTGCCGCCCTCGGGGAACGTAATCAACACCATGTAGATGCCCATGTCGGTATAATTCTTGGAGGGAATCGCCGCGTAATCCAAGCGGTCGGAATTCAAGCGGTACGCGCCGTCCATGATGGTGAACGTCGGGCCCTGTAAGTCGCCGGTCCACGCGGCCTGATTGACGCTGATTTGGTTCTTAGCAATCGGCTTCGGCGTGATGGCAATGTAGAAGACGGCCTCTTCGGACTGCGTCATCTCAATCCCGCCCAAAGTATGCCGAATCGTAACCGTCAGCTTGTAGTAGCCGCTCTCCGAAACGTTCTGTATCCCGGAATACGTATCCGCCGAACTTGCGAGCGGCGTGTTATATGATCCGGCCGTACCCGTCTTAGAATAGGTCCAAGCGTAGGAATAGGAAACGTCTGCCAAGTGGCTGGCTTCGCCCTTCAGATCGTACGTCTTGCTTCTGTCGTACACGCCGCTGCCCGCGCTCTTAGCCGCGCCGTTGATCGTTTGATCTATGCCGGGCTTTAAAAGCGTCCATTTCGCGGTTAGAGACTGATTCAGGTCGGCGCTCTTTAAGCTGTTGGCGGCAAAAACTTGTTCATTTCCGTACCACCAGCCGCCGAATTCATAGCCGGGTTCATTGAACCCGGGAGCCGTCGGCAATGTCGGGTATTCGCCGTTGTCGGTCGCAAATACGGGGTTCGTCGTTAAGTCTCCGCGTCCCATGTTGTTGAGCGTAATCTGAATCCTCGGGACTTCGACCGCCACGGCAAGTATGCCGACGTAGTTGTTGATTCCGATAATCGTTACCGTCTGCTCGCCCATATAGCCGTTGTTCGGGGAGCCCTGACGTTCCACCGTGTAATCGGCGTTGAGAACCAGGATTTCATCGCCCTTGCCCGTAACCTGAATCGTCATGGGTACGGCGTTGCCAAAGTTCCAATTCCCCGGGGTTATCGTAATGTTTTCTTCCAAAATATCCTGCCGCCAAATGTTAACCGTGAAAGAAAAGATATCGAAGACAGCCGTCGCGCCCTCGGGATCGGTCGCCGTTACGTATACGGTATAGAAGCCGGAGTGGGTGACGTCGGTTACCGTTATCGAGTTGACGCCGTTAGATAGAGGCGGGCGCGGTATCGACACTCCGTTTTTGAACCAATCGTACGTGTAGGTGATGTTGACCTCGGGTAGAATGTACGTAAAGTTGAGGCTCAGCGCATCGCTTACGCCCAACGCATATTCCCTGCTTACGTCGGCGCTCTTTTCCAGCGTAAAGCCGGCAAGTCCCGACGGGTCGCCGATGTCGTCCGGGTCAAGCTCCCATACCGCGTATAACGTGCGGCTTGCCTTGGGATCGATCGGGTCGCCCGCTTGCACAACATTCTTCCCGTCCGCCGTAGTAGACCAGCCGACTAGCTTTAAACCGAACGGCTTGTCGGCCACCACAACGGGCAGCGCCGGGTATGCGGCTGTTCCCGTTATGTCAATCCAATAATTTGTAAGTTCCGTGCCGCCAAAGCCGAGCGCAGCGCCCCTGTAACCCGCAAAAGTAAGTATATGCGTAATCGGAGGCGGGCCGTCGGTTACCGTGAAGTCAACGGTGAGAACATAGTTGCCGACGCTTGTCGCGAAGTAATTTCCACCCGACGTGAACGTAATCTCAACGAGATAAGTTCCGGCTCCGGGAATGGGAGTTCCTCCGTTTAGAACCACCTCAAACTCGTTGCCCGCCGTCAACAGACGCCCGTCATGATCGGTTACCCAAATACGTTCGGGGGTGATAGGCTCGTCAAGGCTGAAGCTTGCGGGAACGTAAACATTGTCCGCCGTCAAGATTTGCGCGTTGATGGTTACGTCAAAATAGTAGATTACCGTATAGGGTTCCATGCTTCCGTCGGAAACCGTTACGTAAAGCATATATGAACCGGAATCCCATGTGTTGGTGACCGAAAGCGTATCGGACGTGCCTTGGGGCCTATAGCCGCCGCCGTCGTAGTTGTCCCATTCCCAAGCAAACGTAAACTCTGCCGTGACCGAGTTGAACGAGGGGCTGCGCACAAACATGAGTTGGTTAGACATGCCGAACCGATAAGTACGGTTAATCGTCAGAGCAGGAACGGCCGCGCGGGACAACATCCCGTCGTCGCTCTTTGCGCCCGCGATAAGCGCGACACCGAGACCCGGGTATTCGCCGGAACCGGCCGGGTATTCGCCAAGGCCTTCTTCGTCGCCCTCTTCATTTTTAAACTCCCAAACCGCCGTAAGCGTATGGCTGACGGCCGGGTCGGCAATCGCCGTGCCGCCGATCACAATGCCGGCTTTCGTGCCGTCTGTCGACCAGCCGAGGAACACGTAGCCGAACGGAATGTTGACCAAGCCGTTGTTATCCGGCGTGGGAAGCTCGGGGTATTGCGTAAACCCGGTTATTTCGATCGGAGCCGCGATCATTAGGATTGCCGTCTTGTAGCCTGTAAAGCTTAAAAACGCCTCGCTGCTTACCGTAAAGGTAACGGCAATTTCGTATTGAGAAACCGTGCCGGGCCCGATTACGATATAGTTGCCGTCGGAATCAAGCGTTATTACCACGGGATAATCGCCTGCGCCCGGGATAACGCTGCCGCCGTATGAGACAAACGTATATTCGGTTCCCTGCGAAAGTTCGCGCCCGCCGTTATCGGCAACCGTAACGACCGGGTAGTTCGGGTCGGGGTATCCGGTGGTCTGCCCCGGCACCGAAATGTTTTGCGCCGCCGTCAATTCCTGCGGGAGGATGGAAATTTCAAACTCATAGGTCACCACGAAAGGCTCCATATCGCCGTCCGTTACCGTCACCGTAAGCACATACGTGCCGGAATCCTTGACGTTCGTAACCGAAAGCGTATTCGAAGTTCCGACGGTCGCTCCACCCTTGGTGAACTCGTAGCTAAACTCCGCCGAGGCCGAGCTAAACATCGGGTTCCGGTCAAACCTTAACACGTTGGTTACGCCGAAGCTGTAATCGCGGTCTAAGGTGCGGATGCCCGAAGAATCGATCTGCGCGATGCCAAGGCCCGGGTACTCGCCGGAGCCGGTCGGGTATTCGCCAATGCCGGGCGGGTCTCCGTCGGGGCCGTTGTCGTTAAACTTCCAGACGCCGATTAAGGTACGGACTAATCCGATTGTTCCGCCCGCTTCCACCACATCCGTCGCATCGCCGGTCGTCGACCAACCGAGGAAGGTGTAGCCGAACGGGAGTTCGGTTAACATAGGCAGTTCGGGGTAAACCGTCATGCCGGTAATGTTGATGAACTTTTCGGAAATCGTTGCGGTCATGTAAGAGACAAAGTAGATAATATCCGCATTGATTACGTAGTCCACAACAACATAGTAGTTGCCTTCCGTCGTGACATAGTAATTGCCGCCGTCGGTGAACGTAATTTCCACCGGGTACGTGCCGGACGTCTTAATCTCTAAGCCGCCGTTGACGACCATTGTATAATCCGCGCCCTCGCTAAGCAAGACCTTGTAACGGTCCGTAACAAAGACGGTCGGCGGGAGGACGATGTCGTTGCGCATCGGCACAAATATGTCGTCTGCCGTCAGCAGCTGCGGGATAATCGTAACCGTAAAGTCGTATTCGACAACGACCGGAGCCATATCGTCGTCGGACACCGTAACATAAAGCCTGTATAGGCCGGAATCCCGCGCGTTCGTGACCGAAAGCGTATTTGAGGATGCTCCGGCAATCGGTTTATATTCACCGTCGTCCCATTTTGCCCAAGCGTAAGAGAACTGCGCCGTAATCGAGAAACCGGGGTTCCTTTCAAACGTGAGCGCATTCGTTACGCCCAACCGGTATCCGCGATCTAAGGTGAACCCTTCCGCCACGCCCGTAATGAACACGCTGCCAATGCCGTCGTCCGGGTCGGTTAAGCCGCCCGGATTAAAGACCCATATCGCGTACAGCACGCCGCTTACCGGGGGCACAATCTCCTCGCCGCCATCTATGCGGTTCGCCCCGTCCGGCGTCGTCGACCAGTATTGGAATTCGTAACTTGAGGGGACAAGGGTCATGTCCATGCCGTTGCCCGGAGTGGGAAGCTCGGGGTAGTAGTATTTGCCGTCCTCCATTGTGATACTCAAATACGGCTTCTCAAGCACGGCGTCTTTATAGCCTAAGAATACGATGATGACTTCGTCGCTTATCAGAAGCTCGGCTTGAATGGTTTTTTCGTCGACGTAGCACGGGCATTTCGGGTCTGCAACGTAGTTATCGCTAAGAATCGTCACATTAATGGGGTAGGTTCCCATACCGTCAGCCTCAACGCCCTCATACGTGAATTCGGTCTCTTTTACAAGCACACGCCCGAAGTTGTCTCTGACAACGATGACCGGGTAATACAGGTGGCCGGAGCCGACATACGTCATCTGCAAGGCGTCGCCGCCCACCATTACCTCGATGTTCTTTATGCTCAATACTTGCGGGGTAATCTTAACGTCGAACACATACGACAATTCGATGACCCGCTCGCCGTCGTCGACCGTAACAGAAAGCCTGTATAAGCCGGAATCGGCTACGTCGGTTACCGAATAACCGTTGGTAACCGCGCCCTCGATATCCTCCCACATCGAACCGTTCCACCGCGCGTATTGATAGGTAAAGGTATAGGAGGGATCGGTGAGTAGCGGGTTCTTTAAAAACATCAGCGAATTTACGATGCCGTACTGGTAGCCGCGTTCCAGTTCAAGCCCCTCCGGCACGCCGCTAATCATCGCGCTGCCGATGCCGGAGCCGAATTCTCCGCCCAGCTTCCACACCGCCGTAAGCACATGGTGGTCGAACGAGCGAATCCGCTCGCCGTTATCCACGATGGCAGTCGCGTCGGACGCCGGGAATTGGTATTGCCAACCTACAAACGTGTAGCCCGTTACGCCTTCGAGCACGGGCAGGTTTTGATAATACCCGTCCTCGGTCACTTCTACAAAATAGTCGTCCGGCAACATGCCCTTCACATTTTCAAAGGTCACGCGCGCCGTACGTATCATAAATATTTTGGTAACGTCTCCCACGTAGTTGTTGATGAACGTAAACTCAATCGGATAATCGCCCATAAGGGTGTATTCCGTTACGTTCGGCGGGCTCATCAAATAGTCGGTGCCCAACGATAGCGTGTACGTTCCGTCAAGGATCTGGATATTAGGCTGCTGCCCCTCGCCCGAATAACCCTTGGACTGAATGTCAAAGTCGCCTTCCGTAATCTCCTTAGGGTGAATGATTACTTGGAATTCGTACGCTACGCCGTTTGAAGAGTTTTCGCCTGCCATGTGGGCCGTTACCACTACCTTGTACCACCCCGACTGCGACACGTTGACAATGCCGGTGAACGAGGCACTCTCTCCGATTATCAGGCCGTAGCCGTCCGCGTCGGTGCTGCTGAAGTACCACGCATAGGAATACGTTACCGTTCCCACGCCCACGTATGCGTGCGTCACCGTCGGGGTGAGCGTAGTGCTGACCAGGCGGTTGTATCCGCGCTCTACCTTGGCCGTCCCGCCAACGACGGGATCCGTCAACTGCCATACCGCGACCAGTTGGTGGACGCCGTAAATCGAAAGCCCGCTCCCTTCTGCAACAGGCACATTGTTATACTTCCAGCCGATAAACCTAAAGCCCGGGATGTCCGCTATCGTGGGAAGCGCCGGATAAAGCCCGTCGTACGAGTATACGCTGCCGGTAAGCAATTCTCCCCTGTCGGTGTATAAAGTGATTGCTATGGGCTTGATGTTGAACGATACGACGAAGCTGCCCGAGTAGTTGCCGGTAAAGTTGAGTCTGATTGTATACTCGTCAGCTGCAAAGTAAGTGTTCTCAAGGTGGTCAATCGTGTAGTCTGTGTTTAAAAGCAGCGTATACACCTCCCCGTTTACCCTGTCCGTAACCGTGACAAAGGAGCCTATCGTGGCGGCCGAATACTCCACGCCGGTAAACATAGGCTCGCCTATCGTCACGTTACCCGCTGCCATTAGCTTCTGGCTGATTGCGACCTTAAATATGTGCGTTAATTCCTCCGAAATTAAGCCTTCGGCGTCCCTTACATAAACCGTCACATAATACCATCCGGAATCTTTAACGTCTTTGACCGAATGCGAATTGCCTGTACTCTCGAGCAATGAGCGCGCACCCGAGTCCGGCGCGCTGCGCTCCCATTTGTAATAGTAGGTTAGTCCGCTTGTAAGCTCGTGCGCCGTCGTAACGGACAGCACCGTCTCGTCGGTGAAATCGTAGGTACGGATGTATTGTGTCTCCGCCGTAACGGCCGCAAAGGTAGGCGGCAAGAGCTCCCATACGGCATAAAGCCCATGCGTTGTAACCTGCGATAACCCGTTGCCCGCTTCGACGATATTTTTACCGTCCGGCGTAGTGGACCAACCGATAAACCGGTATCCGGCGATGTAGTAATCGTCTCCGCTCTTTGTACCCAAGTTGGGCAGTGTGGGGTATTTCCCGTCGTACGTTGCGTCATAGTTGCCGGGGTTGGTGACACCCTTGAGGCTGGCTTCGACAAACGTGAGCACCGTCGGACGGATGAAATACGATACGGTAACGTTCGCTCCGGCTTGGGTGTAATTGTTCTTGAATACAAATACGAGCTTGTATTCTCCGGCATAATTGAATATGCCATTGGTAACGTAGTCGGGATAAATGTAGGTAATGTCAAAGTCGCTCTGCGTAAGTGTATAGATATTACCGCTTACATCATCCGTAACGGTAAAATAAGGGGGCTGCGAGTTCCCATTGTAATTAACGTGCGTAACGCTGATGTTGGATGCCGTCATCTGCTTAGCATCGATATTTACCTTGATATAGAAATTCGCCGACGCCGAGCGCCCTAACCCGACGGCGCCGCCGTCCCACGCGGTAACGGTGAGCCGGTAGAAGCCCGACTGCGATACGTCTTTTACGCCGTATGTTGCACCCACCGCGCCGGGGATCGCCACATAATTGTTGGCCTCGGCCGCATTGTAACCCCACGAGTACGTATAGAGGATGCCGACCGCATCGTGGGTATAGGGCACCGACAAGGTGGTGGTCTGCGTGTGGTTGTACCCGCGGTCCACCACATTGACAATCGGCGCGTTGGCGTACGGAGTTTTTAGGTTCCATACCGCGCGCACCTGATGGTTACCAAAGTACGGCAACGTCTCGGTGTTTGCTACGGGTACCGTCGCCTCATAACCAACGTATTCCCACCGGACAAACGTGTAGCCGGCAGCTCCCTCCAATGCGTTCATCGTATCGGCATCGGGCAGGTTTTGGTACTTGCCGTCCGGAGTCTGCGTCAGCACACCGAATTCCGTCGTGAATTGGTACGCCGAATTCTGCGGCAGCCCGACAAGCGTTACGGTTGCGCCTACTATCACAAAGTCGGGCTTGTAGACCACGCCGTTGTTGGAGTAATTGTTGATAAAAGTAATTTCGATCGGGTAGGTGCCCGCGTTGGTCGCACGCCACGTATCGCCCCGGTCGGTCGTGTAATCCGTTCCGTATACGAGTCGGTAGGCTTCGTCGTAAATGCGGATATCGGGCAATTTTGGTGTGTCGTCAAAGTATACGGAGGGAACGGTTATCGTAAGAGCGCTTGCCGAGCGCGGCGTAATGGTTACGTACACCCTTTCGGTTACCGAAGCGGATAAGCCCAGTTGTCCGTGAGCCGTTACCGTCACCTTATACCAGCCGCTGCCCGCTATATTGCTAACCCGCATATACGCGCCGGAGGATTCGAAGTTGCTGCCGATCTGTCCGCCGTCCGCTGCCCACACATAGGTAAACGACATCGCGTCGGGATGCGCTCCCTCCGCCGTAACATCGTACCACCGGCCGATTTCGTATTCGCCGCCGATTTCGTACCGGTTGTCCTCGGCGGCGTTTTTGCCCGCGTTCAGATCAACGGTGGGTGCGAGAAGCTTCCACACTGCGGTCAACGCGACGGAGATGCCCGCCGTAGAGGTAATGGCGCCGCCCGCTGCTACCGAAGCGCCCAAGCTGGTTCGCCAACCAACAAATTCGTAGCCTCCGTTATAGCCCGCATCTGTTGCCAGACCCTCCATAAACTCCTTGGACGGCAACACCGGGTATTTGTCGCCGGCCGCAGGCATAAACCACTCCGCGTCGTCGCCGTAGCTTGTGCCGGGATTACGCAGCCCGGGTAACTCGGAGTAGTAATAAATGGTGATGTTGTTGAAAATCTCAAAAACAACCGTCTTTTCGCCGACAAAGTTGCCGCCGGCAATTCCGCTGAATACAAAGTCGTATGACCCCGTATTTAAATATCCCCCACCCGGCCTGTCTACCTCGTCCAGCGAATAATCCGTGCCTATCGTCAGCGGCCTGCCCATGTACGTAATCCAGTACGAGGGCGCGAGTACCGCCGTGCCGTTGTAGGGGCTGGACGGCAAAAGAATCGTCACATCGACTAAATCTACGGGAGTAATTTTAACGTTCACGACATCGGTAAAGGTTTTTGAGGATTCCAGGCCGTAGAACGGATCGCGCGCGGTTACCGTCAGCGTCCAATCGCCGCTGTCGGAAACGTTGGTTACGTTGAGGAGTTTGCTCGCCCTTACGTCGCCGCCCTTGCTCCACTCGTAGGTGAATATCATATTATCGTTTTCGGTCATGCCGTCCACGTTCGCGAACGCTTCCGTCGTGTGCGGGCTCCAATTATACGCCTCGTCGATACCGTCTACCGTGACGGAGGGATCCTTAAGCTTCCATTTTGCCGTAAGTACGTGGCTGCCCACATACGCCCCGGAAACTTTGGGCAGCTCGCCGTCGGAAGCGATCGGCGTGCCGTTATACTCCCAGCAATCAAAATCGTAGCCCGTGGCGGTGATGGCGGGCGGCGCGGTGCCCACGCCCGACGCATAGTAATAGCCGTTGCCGGTCAATAAAATCGGCGCGGGCGCCGTGCCGACCAGCGTCACAAAGGTAACCGTCGCGTTGCTGGATATCACAAAGTCAACGTCACGGAAATCCTTGTAATTGCTACCCGCCACAGCCGTAAACCTAAAGGTATACGACCTCGCCACGTTGTACAGCCCGCCCGTTATTTCGTACAGCGTGTAGTCTGTGCCCTCTACGAGCGGCGCGCCGTTGAAGCTGACGGTCATAGAATCCTTAATATCCGTGAGCGAATAGGTCGGGCCGATGTCCCGCGCCGGAATAACGATGGTCACGGGGCCGGGAGAGGCGGTATCCGTTGTCGCCAAGGACTTTTCGGTGATAGAAACGCTCACGTACTCTACCGCCATGGTGGAGTAGCCCGCGCCGGTGGCGGTAACCGTCAGCTTCCATACGCCGCTTTCGTTTACGTTAGTAAAGGATACGAACGAGCCCGATTTTGTCATAGCGTCTTCGTCCGGAATCCAAGACCCACCCGTGTCCGTGCCTTTCACCCAGTCGTAGGTATAGGCAACGCCTGCCGCCGGCGCGGACGGCGTAAATCCGTACGCCACCGTGCGGGAGTGCGGCGCGCGCGTATACACGGTGTCTACTTCAAGCGCGGCAAGGTTGGTGACGACAATTTGGTTAATCTCCCATATCGCCGTCAGCATGTGGCTGCCGGGCGCGAGAAGATCTTCGCCCTCTTTGGCGGTTTTTCCGTTATATTCCCAGCGCAGGAATTGATAGCCGGGATAAGGCTCGGGATCGGGGAGCTCCGGATACATGCCCGCGACAGCCTGAACGCTACCCTTGAAAACCGTGCTGATGGGCGTATACAGAATGATGCTGGAGTTGTCCACAATCGTGAACGTACCGTACGCGTTGCCCGTATAGTTGGAGTTGGAACTTGACGGATAGATAATTATCAGATGATCCTCGGATGTGGTCGCATTCGACGGAGAAAAGTAGTACTCCGTCGTCAGCAGCGCGACGCCGTTATGCCGTACGATAACGGTAGGCTCTACCGCGAAACCGGTATATATGCCGGGCGCGATTTCAACCGTGATACCCTCGCCGTTTTCAAAGTCTTCTCCGTCTCCAAAGGGGGTGCCGAGACTCTTTTGCAGGATATTGACGGTAAAGTTTATTTTTTCCGAGGAAGCCGGCGCCACCACGTTATCGGCTACCGTCACGATTACGTAATACGCGCCGTTTTGAGAAACGTTAGTGAACGATTGCTCCGCGCCGAAGCCAAGCAACGTATCCGGTGCCCCAACCTTGTACCACGTATAGGTATACATGCCCTCACTCATTCCGTCTAAGGTAGCAGAGGCAGTGATGATATGCGCCTGACGGTCGTAGGTGAACTCAAGCTTGCCGGTAGCGTAGCCGTCGCCCGCAATCGTTACGGCGGGGGCCTTTAACTCCCACACGGCATACAACGTATGGCTGAACGGCGTTTTATGATCCAGACCGTTTGTAATAAGGTTCGTCGTGTCCCCGCCGAACGACCAGCCCTTAAAGGTGTAGCCCTTAACACCAGCTTCCATGTCCGTCTTGCCGGGCAGGTTTTGGTACGTGCCGTCTCCCCTTAACATGACGTAATAACGATTCACGTCGCCACTGTCGTCAGTTAACACGTCGATAACGGTAGAAATATCCGCAGCAACAGGCGAAAGACTGGGTTTGAGGTTGGCAAACGAAACCTGCACGCGCATCTCGATTGTAAACACGCCGACCACGAACCCGTCGTAATTGTCCCTAAAGGTAAACTCGTACCCATACTTGCCCGCGTTCCTGACGTCTGTCGCTGGCTTTTTCGTTATTTTGTAGTCTACGTCCTCGACAAGCGTATAACCGCCGCATTGAATATAAATTAAAGGAGCCTTTACCGTGCCGTCCCAGGCGACCGTGCCCAGGTCAAAGTTCGCCTTACCCGCGTCGGTTAGATCCTCGTCGTATTCCTCGTCCAGTATGAGATCCATCTCTCGCGGCGCAATCGTTACGCGGACATACGTAACCGCTTCCGACGTTATGCCCAAAGCGCCCGTAACCGTCAGCGTCAGCTTCCATAATCCGCTGTCCGAAACATTCGTAAAGCTCTGATTCTCACCAAAACGTCTGTCGCGGTTTGTAGCCTCTGCCCATGCGCTCGGGGTGGAGTCGACCGTGCCCTTTTCCCACTGGTACACATAATTGGGCGAATCCGGATCACTGGTCACAAAACTCGGGGTCGCCGTAATCGGAACGGCTGTACGGTCATACGTATGCGTCACGTTATTCTCCGCAACCGACGTATGCGTCTCGTTATCCGCCGTCACCGAAACCTGGTTCATCCGCCACAAAGCAGTCAAGGTGTGCGTGCCGGAAGTGGCTAAGGGACTGCTTTCCGTTAAAGTCTCATCCGCCGTCGTCCATATGCCGGAGGTGTTGGTGTACGACCAGCCCATAAACGTATAGCCGGGGGTGGCTGTGGCGCTACCATTTGAAGGCAAAGAGCCGTACGTTACGTTGCCGACCGGCTGAGAAGCGGGCGCCGTGCCTATCGCCGTTATGAATATAACGATATCCCTGTTGATTGTGACGTTCCAAATTTGATAATCCGAGGGCTTACCCGCGTTAGACATCACGCGGAAATAGTACTTGCCGGATTGCCCGGCCAGGATTTCGGCGCTGGATGCATCGCCGACATTAATCCAATTCCATTTACCGGAATCCGACCCCACCGGATCCCTCACATACTGATAGCCGTACACACCCGAAGGGGGAACGGATTCCCCCGCTTTAAGGCCGAGCGTAAACTCCACATAGTCGGTGTCGGACACATAATACTCGCCGCCCGTATAATCATGCGCCTCGGGGACGGAAGTAACGGCAATCACTAATTTTACCTTATCTATCTTTGCGGTATAGAAATCGCCCTTGGGAGTTTCGGGGTCGGGTTCGGCTTCGTCGTCCCAAACGCTGTAGGATTTCGCGTTGCTGTACACCCGGAACTGGTAATGACTAATCTCGAAGTCACCCTCGGCCACTCCCGACGCTTCCACCGTAAAGCTGCCGGTGCCGGCGGTTGAGTTAAACGCGCCGACGCCAAAATCTGCGTCGGTAATTTCCGTCCAATCGCCCCAAGCGGTTCCGTTCCACTTGCGAACCTGAAACTCCTTAACACCGGAGGTCGCGCCGCCGGTTAGCGTGAACGTAACGTCCCCGTTCGTCCAAGCGGTAGGACTTTGCACCACCGAAATATATGGCGTACTACGGTCAATCCTAACATAATACGGGCCTAAATCGGGTTCTTCCGAGTATACACCCGCAGCGGTAACCGCGCGGAAATAATACACGCCGTTCGCCTGCGCGGTAAAGACGTCGCCGTCTACGTTGCCGCTCGACCAAGCGCCCGACGCGCCGTTCTTCCACTCATAACGTACCAGATTCGTCGCGTTAATCAAATCCGAATTTGTATTGTCAAACGTAAATTTTACATCGTCGCTCGCCCAAGTGTCGTAGCCGGTCATGGACGCCGTACCCGTTACGAAATCAACCGTGAACGTCGGCGCGGTGTTGTCGATTCTTACCCTAACGCGCGCGCCGGTCGCCGCGATGGGCGTAACCCCTTGGGAGCCCGATTCCGCGCGGAAACGGTAGGGGTGGTCGTCGTCTTTTGCCTTTAAGGTGAGCGGAACGGGCAAACCGGTATCTTTGTCGATTTCGCCCAAAAACGCGTCTAAGAAAGCCTGCCACTCGGTATCCGCAGCCGGGTCGGCCACTTCTTCGGCGGGGCCGTTTTCGGGCAACCAGTATACTTTTCCGCCGTCAACGTAATACACGTTGTACCACGTCATGTCGTCGGCTTGGTTAGAGTTTAGAACGGCCTTCGAAATATAGTATACTTTTCCGCTGAAATCCACGAAGTAAATCGGGATCCAGGTTTCCGAACCGACGGCGTCGTCATACGCATAATAATACGTAATGCCGGACTTGGGGTAATTGGCGCTGCCCGGCGCGTCGTTGGGCACAATGGTGAACGAAAAATCTCCGCTCAGCCAGCCCGCCAGCGACCCGTCGTACTGCTCCCCGTCGAGGGAGCGGTCCAGCGTAAAGCCGACCGGCAGCCGGTCGATGTTGGTAATCGTGACGGTAGCGTTCGTCACAACCCCCGCGCCGTTGGTCAGCCGGTAGCGATAGGTGCCGTTGGCCGTGATGGGGAGGACATCGGCGAAGGTATCGCCGCCCTCGTCCAAATCCGCAACCCATTCCCACGTGCCGTCGTTGTCAAACTCCAGCGTGCCGCCGCTGACGCCGACCGCCGCGTTTATCGCAAGGCTGCCGCTTTGGTAATAACCGGGCGCACCCTTGATGTCGCACTCCACCGTAAGCGTCGGCGGGGTCGAGTCAATCTTAAAGGTGACCATGGTTACCAAGGAATCGACGCCGTCGCCCTTTAACGAAACCGCCTTAAAGTAATACGTGTAATATGGGTATGTGTTGTCCGTGTCGCCGGTCATAGGCGCGGTAAATTCGCCCCCTGCTTCCGCCCATTTAGTCCAACCGCTTGTGCCGGACAAAAGCGCCATCTCCGGATCAGTTGTATAGTAATACCATGAGTCGTTGTTCGCAACTAACGTGAACTTAACGTCTCCGGAGTTCCAACCCGTGGGATACGTTTTGTCGCCCGGCAGCTTAACAATGTTTGTAATATAGTCGCTCGTAACGGTCAGCTCGGGCTCGGCGGGCTGGTAGTTGTTGATAGAGACGCGCCGCGCCGCAAACAGCCCGGGGTCGTCTTTTTCGGCTACCACAAAGTAGTAATAGCTGTTGTTGACCCCGGCCGCAAAGTACCCGGTAGAGCTATCGACAAATTCGGGGTTTTCGGTAAGGAAATACGCGAGCGGCACAAACCAAAAGGTGCCCCACTCCGTTGCAAACTCTTTGGCCGAACCGGGCTCATAATACTCCTCGGGGATTTCGGTTTCGTTCATCCAAAGAAATCCGCTCGCGGCGTCGGCAAACCCGTGGTGCCCGCCAAAATAATATACGGGCATAGCGGCGTCGCTCGAAAGCTTTATCGGAACGGGATCCGGGGTCGGCACCATCACGGTCGCCTCGGCGGTAAAGCTGATGGCGGCGTCATCTATCTTGATGAAGACCGGGTATTTGAACCCGTTGTTGTCATTGACAAATTGGATGAGGGTGCCCCCGCCGTTCGGCGCGACTACGTCCGTAAGCGAAACGGCCCTAAACTCTAAAGTCCCCTCAAAGTATTTCGCGTTGTTCGCGATGTCCTCTAATATGCGTATTTGATACGAAGAGTCGTTAATCCACTCGGCGCTAGTCAGCGTTACCCAGCCGCCCGTATCGTAAATGCCGGAGGTGGTGCCGTCGGAGCTGTTGGTGATTCGGTACTGATAATTGGCGCCGGCGGGCGGGAAGCCGTTACTCGTGCCCATGGCGTTCGGAATCAGCGTAAAGAACACGTCGGTGTTTTGGTAGCCTTGCGGCGAGTTAGGCTGTAGCATCCAGTTGGACGACAGGATAAACGACGGCACCGTTTTGTCGATGAACCTGATATCTGCCGGGGTCTCGGTGACAAAGAGCTTGCCCACGCGGTTTCCCACATAGAAAGTGTACTTGCCGTTTTGGGGCACGTAGAACGTACCGAACAAGTTGTTATTTTGTGCGGTCGGGGATAAGCCCGAGGTGTCGGTCGGGGTAAATAACGACGGGGCCGCCACCACATTGCCGCCGGATACGATGTATTGCGGGTTCGGGTTGCCCTCGACCAAATAGTAAATTTCTTCAAATCCGCTGCCGCCGTGCGTAAATTGAAGGGTTAATTGCTTGGGGCCCTCAATCCAGTGCGTGACGGTTAAGTCGCCGCCCGCCCAGTTTTCATAATGCGGCGAGAGTTGGGTTTGGTTGTACCACGCCGTAGCAGTGTCGTCTACGCGGCACAGTACGCGGATGATATCGCTCCAAATGGCGTTAGGATAGGTGTTGCCCGTGGCGCCGACATCCCAGCCCAACGCGCGGGTCGCGCGGAACTCGATATCCCCGCCGTAGCTTGATATGGCGCCGCTTTCGCCGCCGATGTACAAAATGTTCCTCTCTAAGCCCCCGGTAACGTTTTGCCAGGCTCCCCCGGGCAATCGGTACTGGTATGCGGTGCCGGAGCCGCCGTCCTCATTTGTACGGGTTAGTTCGATGCTGCCCGCGGAGTACCAAGTTTGGTCGTTCATCCCCAAACTGCCCGTACCGGAGCCGAAAAACCGACCCTCGATGGTGGCGACGGTTTGATCTTGTTCGACCGTGTCGTAACCCATCACACACCCAATCCCGTCAGTTTTGCCGCCGTTAATGTAATCGGTTTCGTCATATACCAAAATAAAACACACTTCTACGATAACGTTGGTCGCCTGAATCCAGCAATACCAACTCATTTCATCTGCGTCAGGCAACATCGGGTACTCCGCACTCCAACTTCCGCTTCCCGTCTTGACTTGATAATATACCTTGTAAGCTCCCGGGGCGTTGCCTCCCAAATCATAGTAATAATCGCTCGATACGACAAACTGGGCAACCATGTTTTGGGGCGTTACGGGCGGATCGGGCGAAACGATCCATGTCTTAGAGGTATCATCCGCCAGATCCCCAAAGCCGGACGCCGTAAACGAAAAATCCGCGAACGACCCCATGATCTGGGCGACCGACATGTCCCCATTCTCGTTCGGCTTAGCGTAGGGGTACGTATCCGACTGCGCGGAGGATGCCAACCCCAGCACCGACTCGGCCTTAAAGACGTAATCCGCGCTAAAGCTCCGATTCACGTTAAACACGCAATCGGTACCCGGGAGAACGGCTTGCTCAATCAACGTCCAGTTGGCGCCGTCGTCGACGGAATAATAATAGTTGAGGGGTACGGCGGTAGCCTTAGAGCCGGCCGAATCGGAATACGCTTGCGCCAGTATCTTAAAGTCGCCGCCCACGTCGGTAACGGAAGGCTTAGAGATAAACTTGGCGTCGTCTACGTTGATCGTACGGGTATAGATGTTGCCGCCCGTCGCCCAAACGCCCGCGCCGCTGCGCGCGGTAAAGGTGTGCGGGCCGTTTTGCGTCGCCTCGAAATACTGGTTATAGATGCTAAGCTCCGACCCGTCGGGCCCTTTTACCCGCGTCTCGCCGACGCCGCTGGGGCCGGCGCTCCGCACAAGGGTTAGTTCGGTGCCGGGCATAACCCATTCGTCGTCATAAGCATTCCATGCGCCCGCAGCGTTTTGTATACGCAGGCCCGTTACGCGCGGCTCCTGCGTGTCGATATTGTTAATAATGATGGGCCCGCCGTATACGCTGACGTCTCCTCCTTGACTTATGCCGGCTCTAAAGTAATAGACGCCGTTGCCGGGCGGGCGGAAAACATTGGCGTTGGTCGGCCAATCGGTGGTGTTCCTGGTCACCCAGTTCGCGCCGTCGGTTGAATACTGCAGGGTTGCGTTATTCATCGTTCCGATGGTGGAGGTTAACGTAATATCGTACGAGCCGGAGCGAAAGCCCAAGCCGGTTGTCGCGTTTGAGTTTGAAATATACGAGCCGGGCCATCCGCTGGCCAAAAAGGGAGTCGTAACGCCGGCAACCGTAGGCGTAATCACCGCTCCCCCGGCGTTATTGCTGCCAACGATGCCAAAACCCGCTTGCTGCGGCAGGGATTCGAACGCCGCCCTTGTAGAGGCATTGGTAAAACCGGCCACATTGGGGGTTGCCGTTATCGTTCCGCTTGCGCCCGGCGTGGCCATGGTCCTTGTGTCCCGATTATCCAAGACACAAAAACGCATTTGGAGTGGAGTACTCCCTTGGCCTCTGAAATTTCCGACTAAAACCGTAAAGTTTGCGGCGGTCGGCAGCGCCGCCTTTAGAGCGTTTCCGTTCGTAATTTGACCGAATTGCTGACTGCCGTTTGTCGCAAACGCAATGCCCTTAATACCGCTGCGGGGAATAGAGGTGATGTTAAAAAGGAAAATATATCCGGCGAGAGAGTATGTCGTGCCGCCGGAAACAATGTTCGGCAAGGTGACACCGTTGTTGTTATTCATCGTGAACGTAGGCGCCGGGTCTTTACAGATTTTTACGTTATAGGAGCCCATTTGGCGGGGGTTTAAACCATCTTCTACGTATTGAAAGTAGTAATTATCGCCAAGCCCCGTGCCTAGAACGGTGGTGTCGTCTACGACGTGGGTGAACGGGCCGTCGTATTCGTTAATTTCGCGCCACGCGCCGGAGGTACCGATCCGGTACCAAAACGTGCCCGTCCCGCTTCCCGATGGGGTAAGCGTGAATCTGACGTCGCCGTTTACCCAACCGTTGTGGGTAAAAATCGTGGGGGTCCCGCTGTTGGCAGCATTGTTATTATTGGGGATCCCGTTAACCGGAAGGTTTCCTACCAGCGAAGGCTTGTGGGGCTTGCCGTCCGGCCAAGTTGTCGCCTCATTCCACACTTCCGAACGCAAAACGGTAAACGTCGCGCTGGTGTCGGCGTCTTGGTATGTAATCGGGTCGTAATCGTCCGTGTCCTCGAACCTGCCCGTCACCGTATTAAGCGCACGGATGTTCACGGTTCGAAAGGTAGGATAAACGGCAAAGCCCGCGTTGATGACGATTTTGCCCGCATGGGTGCCTGTTGTGCTGGGCGCGGGCGCGGGCTTAAACTCCCCCCCGTCGACCGAATATGAGTAGGCGACGGGGAACGAGTCGCTCTCCGTCGGCGAAAAAACGATGGTCGAACCGGCAAGCTCCCAATCGACATAAAGGTTTTCTGCGTCGATGTTGAGAGAAATCGGCGCGGACCATTCCGAAAACTCATACGGCAAAAAGTCCGACCCGCCGGCCTTAAAATACCGTAAGGAAATAAACAGCGTGCCGCTGTATGTAAGTTCCACGGGCTCGGCGCCGGGACCCTCGTCAAAGGTTTTCCATTGGCGGTATGCACCCGTAGAAATGGCTGCCGCGGGGATATTTTCGCCCCCCACAAAATATTGGAGGCCGATACCGGGATCTTCTCCTGAATTGGGAACAGGCATCATATAAACGGTTCCGGTCGCCCATTCGCCCGGGGCAAGATCCAACTCGGAAAGCATGTCGGGGGTTGAGGACAGCACGATGTCCTTCTCCGTCGGAGCGCTTTCCAAACTGCGGTTCACCGCGCGCGCGGTGTTTGCTTGAAACGGCAAAAATAACGCCGTCAGGGTTAACATTACGAGAGCCGCCGTTAGGAGCAGCGCCATAGCCGTCTTGCTTTTAATCATTCTTTTCATGATTTTTCTCCAATTGTCTCCGTCGGACGATGGCCGCCGGGGAGCGTGACATTGTCGGTTTTTTGTGTTTTTTCTTACTCTGCTACAGGTTATTGCATGAATGGCCGGTTACTCAAGTACGTCGGTTCCATAGGCGCGGTGCGGGGCAACCGCAAAAAAGCCGATCCGACGGATCAGCCCGTTCTTTCCGCTTAAACGACGGAACATCCCTATACTTTTCATAAACCTTCTCCTTCGTCCTAAATCTTTGGACGACATCCGGTGCGTTGCACACACAAGCCCCGCCTAGGCGCGCGCCTCCCGATAAGGAGCGCTCCCATGCGTTTTGTTCTCCCTTTTAGCTTTGAGAACAGTAACAAACCTTTGTGTTGCCGCCGATACGAATGCCTGATCCAACTTATGCTGTCCGATGCCGACTTATCCTAATTCTCCAAAACGGCTTATCCCTTACTTTGCGCAACTTATCCCGTAATTATGTTACCGGGCGGCAAACACGCACCACAAAGATGGCTTAAAAGACCATCTTTGTAGCATTTATTATTAAAACACGTTTCCCGTGCCCCTGTCAACTGTTTAGCTCCCTTTTTTATTATTTTTAGAATATGTTTATTTTATTTCGGACAGAAATTTCCGTTTTTTTGTGCTAACGCACATTTCATTTATTATAGCTTGTCCGTACGCGCCAAAAAATTTCCGATCCGCAGGGGTGCGTTCAGAAAAAAAGCGGGGTTCTAAACCTCTACTTGTCCGCATAGGAATATGAAAGGAGCCGTGCCCGGAAAAAAAACCGGCAGGGTTTTAAAAATCTTTTTAGCGGAGAATCAGTTTTATGAAAAGAGAACAAATAGCAAACCCGACCGCGAGGCATTACTTTTTTGAAATCCTCAAGGCGGTGATCGTCGCGGTCATCATATCGCTCGCCGCGATACTCATCCTGGCGTTCCTGATTAAGACGGCCAATATCCCCTCGGACACCATCCCGATTATCAATCAAGTCATCAAAGGCGTCAGCATCCTAACGGCGTGCCTGTTGTGTTTAAAGCTGCCCAAAAACGGCTGGCTGCGGGGATTGGCGGTCGGAATCGTGTATATCCTGTTGGCGTTTTTGATTTTTTCGCTTTTAAACAGCGCAAAATTCAGCTTTGGGTTAAACCTTTTAAACGATATCGCGCTCGGCTCGGTTTCGGGGTTATTATCCGGCATCATCGCGGGGCTGATACGGAAAAAGAAATAATTGCGCTAAACGCTTGACAAGCCCAGAATAATCGCATATAATGCCAAAGTAGCACGCAGTTTCCGCCGAACCGGCGTTCGCTACAGGGACGGCGCAAGCCGTCCCTTTTTTTGTTTTACCCGCTTTTTTCTGTTATCTTTTATCTTTTATCTCTCTGTCACTTGACAAGCTCCCGCCATCTCTGCTACAATACCCCCATGAGCCCTTCTCCCCCGCCCCGGCTTATCGTCGCAAGCACCAACGCGGGCAAAATTAAGGAGTTCCGCCGAATACTCGGCGAAGTCTTTGAGGTTATTCCGCTCTCGCAAACCACATTTTCGGACGAAATCGAGGAAACCGGCGCAACCTTTTTTGACAACGCGCTGCTAAAGGCCAAAGCCGTTTACGGGAGGCTCGGCGTCCCAGTGCTGGCGGACGATTCCGGGTTGTGCGTCGAGGCTTTGGACGGCGCGCCCGGCGTATATTCGGCGCGGTACGGGGGAGCCGGGGCGACGGCCGCCGACTGCAACGCGCTGCTGCTAAAGAATTTGGAAGGAGTTGCAAACCGTTCCGCCAAGTTTGTCGCGTGCATCGTGCTGTATTTCGGTAGAGACAAATTCTTGGTCGGCAACGGCGAAACTGCCGGGCGCATCCTGACCGAGCCCGACGGTACAAACGGCTTTGGCTACGACCCGATTTTTTTCTCCGACGAGCTGGGCAAATCCTTCGGCCAAGCGTGCGCGGACGAAAAAAACGCCGTCAGCCACCGGGGGCGGGCGCTGGCGGATCTATTGACGCGAATAGCGAATAGCGAAAAGCGAAAAACGTCGGATCGGAATGGTTGGCAGAATAGTAATAATTAAAACGCCCGGAACAAAAGAAAGAATATCTTGAACCCTCAAAACACTTATCCCTCGTTTTTCGTTATTCGTTTTTCGTTTTTCGTTATTTACTAATCCACGCGGATGTGGCGGAATTGGCAGACGCGCCGGCCTTAGGAGCCGGTGTCCCCGACGTGCAGGTTCAACTCCTGTCATCCGCACCACTATGTCTGATATACAAACTTTGTTACCGGACGACTTAGCAGGGCTTAACGGCTCTGCTTTTTCGTTGTGCTTAGAGCAATCATTAAAACAACCCCTTAATTACTCCGTCCTTTATCTCCATCCCCTCCGCATTGGGTGCACGTGACAGTCCCGGCATCAGTAGGATTTCGCCGGCCAGCGCCACAAAAAAGCCCGCTCCCGCCCTCAAGCGTATATCGCGTACCGTGAGCGTAAAGCCGAAGGGGCGGGACAAAAGCTCGGGGTTATCGGAGAGCGAATACTGCGTTTTGGCAATACAGACGGGAAAAAAAGCGTATTCGGGGCGGTTAAACGCCTCGACGGATTTTAGCGCTTTGGCGGAAAAACCCACCCCGTCCGCGCCGTAGACTTTTTTTGCGACCGCCTCGATTTTGTCTTTTAGCGGGATATCAAGCGGATAGGCGAATTTAAAATCGGGATTTTTAGCGGCGGCTTTTACCACAGCCTCTGCGAGCTCGATGCCGCCCGCGCCCCCCTTTGCAAACGATTCCGCCGTCTCGCAAGCCGCGCCGGCATTTAACACGGCGGCTTTAACCAGCGCGATTTCTTCTTTGGAATCGCCCGCGAACTTATTAATCGCGACGACGCAAGGCAGGCCGAACACGCCGCGCATGTTTTCGATGTGCTTTAGGAGGTTGGGAATTCCCCGCGCTAAGGCGGCGGCATCGGGCTCGGATAAATTACCCTTCTTGCCCCCGAGGCTTTTCAGCGCGCGCAACGTGGCGACCAAAACGGCCGCGTCCGGCTTCAATCCCGCCGCGCGGCACTTGATGTCGATAAATTTTTCCGCGCCCAAATCCGCGCCGAACCCCGCCTCCGTCACCACGTAATCGGCAAAAGAGAGGGCGGCGCGGGTGGCAATGACGCTGTTGCAGCCGTGCGCGATGTTGGCAAAGGGGCCGCCGTGCACAAACGCGGGCGTGCCCTCTAAGGTTTGCACGAGGTTCGGCTTAATCGCGTCCTTTAACAAAACGGCCATCGCCCCGTCGGCTTTTAAATCCTTAGCCGTGACGGGCTCGCCGTCAAAATTATAGCCGATGACGATTCTGCCCAACCGGGCTAACAAGTCGTCCGCATCACCCGATAAGCACAGCGCCGCCATCACCTCGCTTGCCGCCGTGATGTCAAAGCCGTCCTCTCGCGCAAAAAAACCCCCGAGGCCCGCCACGGTGTTGCGCAAAGCGCGGTCGTTGAGGTCCATGCAGCGGCGCCATTCCACCGTGCGGATGCGCAAGCTGTTGCCCCAGTAAATGTGGTTGTCAATCATCGCCGCAAGAAGGTTGTTGGCAGAAGTGATTGCATGCAAATCGCCCGTAAAATGCAGGTTAATGTCGTCCATCGGCGCGATTTGCGCGTATCCCCCGCCAGCCGCGCCGCCCTTTACGCCGAACACGGGCCCTAAGGAGGGCTCGCGCAACGCCAAAGCGGTTTTGCGTCCCGTTTTTTTCAGCGCGTCGGCAAGGCCTATCGAAATAGTGGTTTTTCCCTCCCCGGCGGAGGTGGGGTTGACGGCACTGACGAGGATGAGCTTGGGGCTCGGGGTTCGGAGTTCGGGGTTCGGGGTTCGGGATTGAGTTTTATCATCCTCTAACTCCTGACCCCTGATCCCTGATCCCTGACCCCTGATCTTCGCCATATAGTTTCCGTAGCAAAATAGCTCCGACGCGGGAATCCCGATGGATTCCGCAACCTGACTAATCGGCAATAATTTTGCCTCGCTGGCGATTTCGATGTCTGTTTTCATGTGCTTTGTCCTTTCATACCACGGAATTATTTCATCCGAACTTTTTACTTGTTACTTTTTACATTTACCCTCTAGCCGTATCTCACCCGCCTCCACAGTATACTCCGATCCGGGGGCTTTTGTAAAGCCGAATTGCATAAGATACGCCGCTCCGCCCAAAATATCTACGGTTTCTTTGGATAAAACGCCGGCAACGCCGGGCATACCCGACAAAACGTTCACAAGGCCGCGCAGCAATAAGTCTTGGGCGGAATCGTTTTTTGCCGCAGCGACGGCGATTTCGACCCGACGCCCCTTTTGCGTCAGCGTTCCCATACCGAGCTCAAGGCCGTCCTCGGCAACCAAAAACACGCGAATCCCGTTTTCTGTTTTAACTTCGTTGAATTGAATCATAAATTTATATTTTATATTTTATATTTTATATTTTATATTTTATATTTTATATTTATTATTTCTCTAATCCCATTCTTCCTCAAATACCGACCTATCCACCCCGTACGGATTCTTTTCCGCTTGCTGCCCCGGATGTATTTCCTCGATATCGCGCATGATTTGATCCGTGTCCCAAACCGATATCCCGCCTAGAGCGATACTGCCACGGCGCTTTTGCAACACGGCCGTCACACAGACCCCGATAGACAAGACAAACACCGTCGGAAACACAATGAACTCAAAGCCTCCGAAAACGGCGGTTGCTTGTTGGATTGCACCGCCGAAAACCGCCGAAAGCCTTACAGTCAATGCCGCGGCCGCGAACGCAACGAAGGATAAAAGCATAAAAAAAATCCGGACAATACCCTCGGATGCGGACGTGCCAAGCTCAATTTCCTGCATCCGGTAATTTTGAACCGCGCGCGCGATTCCCCCGCCGCAGCCCAAAATTACGCCCGATAAAACAAACAGGGCGTACGGAAAGAAGGGCGCATTACCTAACCCCGCCGCAAGCGCCGCCAAAAACGCGCAAACCGGAATTGATGCGCCGACGGCTACGGAAAGGCGGAACACGGTGCGGACGGAGACGAGTTTTTCGATAAAATACGCGACTGCAGCGTAACAAAGAGCCGCAGCGCCCAAAAACAGCACGACACCAACCGGCGGGAACATCAGCGCGCTTAATAAAACCATGAAAGCGGCAGCGTAAAAAAAGCAATGCGCGACGCGCGACAGTGCGTGTGCTTTGGCAAATACCGGCGCGTAAAAGCCCTTGAATTTTTGGAAAGCCGTGCGTTTCAGCGGCGGAATCAGCCGGATATAGCGCGGTAAAAACGAAACGGAGCCAAAGTACACACAAAATCCCGCCGCTAAAAACAAAACGGCCGCGAGCTGCCCGCAGGCGGCGATAAAATCCGCCTCCGCCTTGATTAAATGCGCGGACAAAGCAATGCAAACAATTAACGCGGCAACTCCGGCAAGCTCCGCGATTGCCCTGAATTGTCTTGGCCGTCTTTCATCCTCCCCTTCTATTTTGCTGCGGATACTGCCGTAGAGAAACAAAAAAACCTGCATAGACACGGCGGAAACCGGCAACGCGATGCAAAAAAGAATTCCCGCAAGCGCCTCGGGTGCGGCAGGACAGGAGAACACCAGCGCGGTAGACAATGCGCCGGCAACCGTCGTGACGGCCAGGGGGATGTGGTACCTTCCGCCCGCCACGGACATAGAGCCCCGAAAAAGGTAATACAAAAACGGCCAGCAGGCGACGCACGCAGCGAGCGACAATACAACGGCAAACCACACGGCGGCGTCGTTGACGTTGTAAAAAACGCCGGAAAACAAAACGGCATACGCGCACAGGGGGGCGCTTACGAGCCCCCCGAGCGACACTAAAATTCTGTCGCGCACCGATACGTTTGCCTTGGATTGTTTCACATAAGGATTGTACCGTAAACACCGGAGAAAAGTCAAGCAAAAAGTTAGGGGTTAGGGGTTAGAGCCTATTGTAATTCAACACTGTCCAACACGAAACTTATTTACGATTTACGATTTACAATTTACAAATTAGGGATATGTGCCTGTAGGTTTCACTGTTTGTTCTTTTGTTCCGGGTGTTTTGTCCGTAACATACTCAAAAATCCATCCGAAATTTGTAAATCGTAAATTGTAAATTGTAAATAGGTCGCCTCATACGCCCCGACAATCTTGAATTGTTCTATTCCCTAATTCCTAATACTCCAATCCCGCCCTAAATTCTGTAACAAAGTCTAAATAACGATCCTCTAATATCGCTTCGCGGATGCGGCGCATAAGAGAGATGAGGTAGGTGACGTTGTGGAGGCTTAAGAGGCGCGGCGCGAGGATTTCACTTGCGTTAACGAGATGGCGCAAATACGCCTTGGAAAAGCCCTTGCACGCATAGCAATCGCACGCGGGGTCAAGCGGCATAAAATCGTCTTTGAAATTTGCGTTGCGCACAACCACCTTTCCTTGCGACGTGAACACCGTGCCGGTGCGCGCCGTGCGGGTCGGGAGCACGCAGTCGAACATGTCCATCCCGCGCAAAACCCCTTCCACCAAGCAGTCCGGGCTGCCGACGCCCATCAAATAGCGCGGCATTTTTTTTGGGAGCGCGGGGGCAAGGACGTCCAACATCTCGTACATGATTTTTTTGGGCTCGCCGACGGAAAGCCCGCCGATGGCGATGCCGCATTCGGCGAAAGCGAGCGATTTTTCAAGCGATAGAAGCCGGAGGCGCGGGAAAACATTGCCCTGCACAATCGGAAACAGCATTTGCTTTTTGTTGCCTTTAGCGGCGGTTTTGCAGCGTGCCAGCCACTCGACGGTGCGATAGAGGGCCTTCTCGGCATATTCCTCCGAAACTCCCGCGTCCGTGCACTCGTCGAACGCCATAATGATATCGGCGCCAAGAGATTGTTGGATTTGCGTGGCGGACTCCGGCGTAAAGGTATGGCGGCTGCCGTCGAGGTGCGAGGCAAACGTTACGCCCTCGTCGGTGATTTTATTGAGGCCTTTGAGTGAGAAAACTTGGAAGCCGCCGCTGTCGGTGAGGATGGGGCGGTTCCAATTCATAAAGGCGTGCAAGCCCCCCGCGCGCTCGACGATTTCCGCGCCGGGGCGCATGTAGAGGTGGTAGGTGTTTGAGAGCACGATTTGCGCGCCCGCTTGCTCTAATTCAAACGGTGCGAGGCTTTTTACCGTCGCATTCGTGCCGACGGGCATAAACACGGGGGTTTGGATAACTCCATGCGGCGTTGTTAGCTCGCCGGCGCGCGCGCCGGACTGGCGGCAGGTGTGGAGTAGTTTGTAAGAAAAACCTTTCATATGTCCTTTCCAAGTGCAATAGTGCAATAGTGCAGTAGTGCCGTAGTTATTGCTGGATTTCTATCTCTAAATCCGGCTTTTGTTCTAGCTTTTGCGATTCTAAATCCCTCACTACTGCACTATTGCACTATTGCACTACTGCACTAAACGAAAAGGCAGGCGTCGCCGAAACTGAAAAACCGGTATTCTTGTTCGACGGCGTAGCGGTAGAGGGATAGGGCTTGTTCGCGCCCTAAAAACGCGGCGACAAGCATAAGCAATGTGGATTCGGGCAGGTGGAAGTTGGTTATCATAGCGTCCACGGCGCGAAATTTATAGGGCGGGTAGATAAAGATGTCCGTTTCGCCGGAGAATGGCTGAATGAACCCGCACTCGTCCGCCGCGCTCTCCAACACGCGCACCGAGGTGGTGCCGACGGCAATGACGCGCCGCCCTTCCCTTTTAGCGGCGTTGACGGTGCAGGCGGCTTTTTCGTCGATAGAGAAAAACTCCGAATGCATTTTATGACTTTCGATGTTTTCGGTTTTTACGGGACGGAAGGTGCCCAGTCCCACGTGCAGCAGGATTTCGGCAATTTCGACGCCCATGGATTTAAGTTTTTCTAGCAATTCCGGCGCAAAGTGCAACCCCGCCGTGGGCGCGGCGGAAGAACCTGTTTCTCGTGCATAGACAGTTTGGTAGCGCGAAGGGTCGGCGGGCTTTGTGCGGATGTAGTGCGGCAGCGGCATTTCACCAATATTTTGGAGGATATTTTCAAAAACGCCGTCGAATTTAAAATTCAATATGCGGATTCCCTCGTCGCCGCATCCGGTAATCTCGGCGGAAAGTTCGTCGGAAAAGGTAAAAATATCGCCGATTTTAACGCGTTTTGCAGGACAGGCAAGCGTTTCCCATTCCGTGTAAGACTTGCGCTTATGGAGCAAGAATTCGACCTTTGCTCCTTGCGGGATTGGTGATTGGTGGTTGGTGGTTGGTGGTTGGTGAGCAGATTGATTCACAATTATTCCCGTAGGGGGCGACCCCTCAGCCGAGCAAGGCGAAGCCGAAGCGAACGCCACGAAGCGAAGCGAAGTATTGGGCGCCCCGCTAGAACGAACACCATTTATATGATACGGGACACCCAATGGGTCGCCCCCTACGGTTGGATTCCTATATCCAAAAATACGGGCGGGCAAAACCTTGGTGGTGTTGATGACCAGCACGTCGCCGGGTTTAAGGTAGGATGGCAGGTCGTAAAAATGACGATCGGCAATCTTTTCGGATTTGCGGTCGTACACAAGCAGTCGGGATGCGTCGCGGGGGATTGCCGGTGTTTGCGCAATCAGCCGCTCGGGCAATTCATAAAAAAAATCTTTGGTTTGCATTATGTATTCGTTTGATTCGCGTTTTCGCTGCACATTGCAATAATTTCATACAGCCTTTTTACAATGAGCTTACTTTTTTGTTCCAGATCGACTACATGGGCAAGCAACGTCCTGTACCCGGCACACTTTATTTCCTTTGCTTCTGTGCAAAAATATAAAACCGGCTGCGCTTCCCCGCGGTAATTCCAACTGTCAAGAATAATTTTTGTTACGATGCGAAAGGGTATCTTTTCTTCAAAGCCGATAAATTTATAAAAAGAAAATTCTTTTTTATCAAAATCAACCACAATCTTCCCACAAAACACCGCAAAATATAAGCACGCGAGCGCCGCAATAATAGGAACGGCAAATAAGATGCCAAATTCCAACGCTTCGTTAAAAATCATTTCCGGATTCGGGTTTTTTGACACCACCACTAAAACGGAAACGCCGATACAAAATACGCACATAATCCACATGAGGATTTTCATTCCGACGCTATGAAGTTTTATGATTTCTTTTTTCATAGTTTTTCATACGGCGCGGGTCGATGAGGGCATCGACCCCTACGATTGGGTTTGTGAGATATCTATGCTTTGCGGTTTACCAGCTCCGTCCGACGTTTTTCGTTTTTCGTTATTCGTTAACGTCGTCCATCGATATTTGGTACGCCGCCGAACCCGTGCAGGGCTTAATCCCCAAATGCTTATACGCGGCCAAGGTAGCGACGCGGCCGCGCGGGGAACGAGCCAAAAAGCCGAGTTGCAGGAGGAACGGCTCTATGGCGTCCTCAATCGTTACGCTGTCTTCGTTGGCGGATGACGCCAGCGTTTCGACGCCCACGGGGCCGCCGTTGTATTTCTCGACAATCGTTAAAAGGATTTTTCGGTCGATGGCGTCAAGGCCTAAGGCATCTACTTCCATCAGCCCGAGGGCGTAGTCGGCAAGCTTAACGTCAATCGTCTCGCGCCGCTCGACAATCGCAAAATCGCGCACACGCTTCAGCAGCCGATTGGCTATGCGGGGCGTTCCGCGGCTCCTTGCGGCAACTAGAGCGGCTGCGGAGGGGTCGATTTTAATATTGAGGATTTTTGCGCTGCGTTTTACGATAATCGCAAGCTCTTCGGGCGAGTAAAGTTCTAAGCGCTGGATGATGCCGAAGCGGTCGCGCAGCGGCCCCGTGAGCATCCCCGCCCGCGTCGTCGCCCCGATTAAGGTAAAGGGAGGCAGTGTGAGACGCATACTACGCGCGCTAGGGCCCTTGCCGATGACGATATCCACGTGGTAATCTTCGAGCGCGGGATATAAAATTTCCTCTACCGTGCGGTTTAAGCGATGGATTTCGTCGATAAACAGCACGTCGTTTTCCGAGAGGTTGGTCAGAATCGCCACCAAATCCGCGGCGCGTTCAATCGCGGGGCCACTAGTGAACTTGACCGACACGCCGAGTTCGTTTGCGATGATGTATGAGAGCGTAGTTTTGCCAAGCCCCGGCGGGCCGTACAGCAGCACGTGGTCAAGCGCCTCGCCGCGCATTTTGGCCGCAGACAGGTAGACATTAAGGTTTGACTTAATGTGCTCTTGTCCCACGTACTCGCTAAGCGTTTTTGGGCGCAAAGACCCTTCCGAATCGCGGTCGGAGAGGGCTTGTCTTGTATCGATGATGCGTTCTTCGTCCATAGAACTCCTTTGAGAAGTGATAAGTGATGAGTGATGAGTGATAAGTTATTGATTTATTTTGTCTGTGGACGAACAATGACTTCAGACAAAAGAATATCCGAAACTTATCACTTATCACTCATCACTTATCACTAATTTTTCAGCGCCAGCAAGATAATCTGTTCCACGCCCATCCCCTCGGCTCCCGCCACCCTGGCAACGGATGCGGATGCTTCCGCTTTAGAGAATCCGAGGGAGATGAGGGCGAGAATCGCTTCGGAGGCCGCCGTGCCGACACGCGGCGGGGCGCCCAATGGGTCGCCCCCTACGGCAATCGCGCCGCCGAATTCCTCCGCAATTTTATCACGCAGCTCCAGCACGATGCGCTCGGCGGTTTTTTTGCCGATGCCCCTTATGCGTGACAAAGTAGCGGTGTCACCGAGGGCAACGGCTTCGGAGAGGCTCTTTACACTCAATCCCGAAAGCACCGCCATCGCCACCTTCGGGCCGACGCCGGAAATGTCGGTAAGGCGCAAAAACATGGCTTTTTCCGTTTTGGCGCCAAAGCCGAAAAGGTTTACGCCGTCCTCACGCACAGCCATATAGGTGTAGAGTTTGACCTCGTCGCCGATACGGTAAGAGGCCAGCGTTTGCGTGGATGCCGATAGCTCGTAACCGATTCCGCCGGCCTCTAAGGTTACGGTGGATTCGCAAAGCTCGGTGATGATGCCTTTTAGGTAACTGAACATACTCTATATGTACTCCTTGTTATAACGAATAACGAATAGCGAATAACGAATAGCGAATAGCGATGGATAAGTGTTGGGAAGTTCAAAATATTCTTTCTTTTGTTCCAAGTGCTTTCTAAGTATGCTCTAAGTCCAATCCTATCCGACGTTTCATTTTTCGTAACGATTTAATTACACGCGGCCTAAATATTCGTAGGGGCCGATGCCCTCATCGACCCGCGTCTTATTAACCGCACTTTGTCCTGACGGGTCGATGAGGGCATCAACCCCTATGGGTAGCACTTAATCATTTCATTGCTCGTTATTCGTTTTCATCTTTCAGCCTTTCTATCGCGCTCTTTATCGTATCCGAATCAAATCCCTTTTGCATGAGATGCGCATATACCTTGCGGGAATCGAATTCCTTGCCCCGACAATATTTTTCCGCCAACAGAAACGCTTCTTCGACTTGGTCGGGCATGTCCGACAAAATTTCGTCAATCGTTTCGGATTCGATGCCCAAATTTTTGAGCGCGTATTTGATTTTTACGCTCCCCCACCGCTTTCGGTGCACGTCCGCGTAAAGCCGGCAAAATTCCGCGTCGTCAATATAGCGGTAGTTTATCAGCTTTTCGATTGCCGCGTCAATGACGTACCCGGCGTATTGCTTATCCTTTAAATAGGCGCGGATTTCATGCTCGGAGCGCATTCGCACATTCACCTGCCGCATCGCTTTTTCAAACGCCGACGCGCACTCGTCCTCGAATACGATTTGCGCTAATTCCTCCGCTCCGCACATCACGCCCTCTTTCAAACGGAATTTTCCGGCGGTGAACGCGTCGAGCCCGCAAAAAAACTCACCGTCCAAATAAAGGTTTACACGATCGGGGTTTCTTTTTTGCGGCAAAATAGAGGAAATGAGCGCCATAAAAATAATTGTAGCACATGTTTAAAAAAAAATCAATCGTTCATAATACGATTACTCCGGCGGAAAACAGCAATAATGGTCGCGGGGTTTTCTCAGAATTAGCGCCGGCACTTTGGGTAAGCGGACTTTAAGTCCTATGCGGTAATTCCCAAAACACGGCTGCAGTTCTTAAAACACGGACGCGAATGGATGTGCTTGACCGCCGGAGAAATCTTTTAAATTTTTAGGAGGAATCAACAATGCCGCAAAGAATCACAAGCAAGGACTTAACGGAGCTTTCAGAGCTCATGGAGAGCGAAAGCCTTGCTTATAAAAAGTGCGTAAACTACGCCACGATGGTGAGCGACCCCGTGCTGAAAGAGAAGCTCGGGTGCTATGCCAACAACCATCGCATCCGGTTCGAAAAGCTGCTTGGGTATCTAAACAGTGCCCAGTAAAAAGCCGCAAGGCGGCTTTTTACCAACGAATAACGAATAACGAGGGATAAGTGATAAAATATTCAAAAGTAATTTCTTTTGTTCCGAGCGGAATCATTGCAAACTACTTACCCAAATCCATCCGCCGTTATTCATTATTCGTTATTCATTATTCGTTAACAAAAAAAGGAGGGCATCATTATGCCGACTATGAACACATCAAGACCGGGGGTGCGCCAAAACATGCAGGCGCAGCCGCCCGCAAAACCCGTACCGCCTGCAAAAACCGTTCCCGCGTCTAAAAAGAGCGAATTCGCCAAAGACCATGTCGCTTTAGACGACGTGGCAATCGTTTCGGACGTTTTATCGACGCAAAAGGGCATCATCAAAATGTACGGAACCGCGCTGTGCGAGGGCTCTAACGAGAAAATCCGGCACCTGTGCAACACGCACCTGACCGAGCTTGCCGCCGACCAATTCGACTCGTTTTTATACATGTCGCAGCGCAACCTCTACCCCACCGACCCCGCCCCGGCCCCGAAACTCTCCGAAGCCAAGCAAAAGTACAAAGCCACCGCAATGAAGATTAAGTAATAAACCTGACAAATGGGGACGGGTCTATTTGACAAATTGTCAAATAGACCCGTCCCCATTTGTCACTCATTTGCCATTCGTGTTAGTACGTTGAAAAAACCGTGCCGGTGAAGCGGAAGATTTGGAGTTGCGAGCCTGCCTTTACCAATACATACATCGCATAGTCGCCGTCAAAGCGGAAAGGCACGGCGGGGCGGAAGTCAATTTCCGCCGCCGAGCGGTAGCTTTGACTAAACGGGACTTGGGCGGTTCCGGCTCCCGTAATTACCACCGCCGACACCGCAATGTCGGTCAAATTTTCGGGGACGCCGCACAGCTTAATCGGGAAAATCGAGGCGCGCTGCCCGTCCGCCGTGACGGGCCAGCCCCCGCCCGGCATATAGTCGTTCCAAATACCCGACCACACGGTAAAGGACGCACCGCTAAAAACGGCCATGTAGGCGTAAACGTAAGAGCCTATTACATACGTCATCGCGCCCTCCGTGACGCTTGCGACGGAGCCATCCGCTAAATCTACCAGCCATTGTTCCGGGGTTTTGGCATAGCCCGGGTTACAGGATAAATACATGGAATAGGGAGTAAAATTCGTATCGAACGGCAGCTCGTCATATAAGTCGCCGCCCGTCACATCTATCGTGCACGTAATCGCCCACTCCGCTTCAAATTCCGCGCTCCCCCGCCAAGGAATGTATGACACGGTAACCTTGCCGGGCTTTTTGCCTAGAATCGTGGCCTGCGAGTACCCGTTGCCCGCCAGATAGTACGCCGGGGCATAGCCGTCCCAGCCCGCGCCGCTGACCGTTTCCCGCTCCGCCTCCGTAAGAATAGCCTTCAACTCAAATTCCGCAATCTCGGGGTCGGAAATTTTCCATACGGGCGGAGCGCGGTCGTAATCTACATATATCGGCGTAACATATTCAATTTGCGGGTCAAGCGCAAGCGCGTGAACCGCTTTAATCACATTAAAATATCCGGGATTGGCAAGCGCCATAGCGGGCGAATTATAACCGCCTTTTGCCAGCGTCAGCGAGAACGAATTCCCCGCGTGCTTGACCTGTTCGATTTTAAGAGAGGGAAAATCGGCGGGCGAATATATTTTGCCGGCGTCATAATTTTTTAGCGTCACATAAACCGTTTCGGTATCGAACGGCGGCAGGTAATAGAAGAAATCGCCCGTGAGCTCCAGCGTTGTCCGACTCCCTTCCCCGTTCTGAAGCTCATGCCTTTGCGGCGAAAATGCCAGCGTGCTACGGGTCTCAAACGGCGTGCCGGAAAAAGGCCCCGCGCTTAGCACCCGCTCGTCGGAAAGAAGCTTTTCAATCGCGCTTTGTCGGTATTCAGCCGTGTCGTTATGCAGCATAACAAGAAGCTGCAGGCTCTCTTTCGTCCTTTGCGTAACGAGAACCGCCTTAAACTCAAACGGCTTAAATACGTCATAGCTTCGCCAATCCGACGCGCCCGCACCGCATGCTACGGTAGAAGCATTAATGGCGACAAGCACCGAATCGATATATTCGGGCTTAATCTCCGCGCGGATGGCCGCCTCGTCGTACCAACTTAGCGGTGCAAGGAAAGACTCAACGGCCGAAAGGCTTTCTCCTTCCGTTTGTCCGGAGGGATTATTGCCGCCGTCGGTTGTTTGCCCGGACGGGTTTTTGGTCTTTCCGCCGCCGTCTCCGTCCGGCGAAAAGCCGAGCACGCAGCCCGAAAACATGGATGCGGCCGCGATAACCGCACATAGTAACAAAACAATTTTTTTCATAAAGCTTTTTCCTCGTAATAAAGGGTGTTAAACCCTTTGCTCACCTCCTCATTCGGTCATGGGCAAGCTGCGCTTGCCCGCGACCCTCATTTCGTCGGCGAATAAGATTCGTCAAAAATCTCGGTTGTCAGGGGGACGGTGGTATCGACAACCAAGAAAGAATCAATCGGCTGAAAATTGACTCATGTTGCCACGTTTTTCAGGTTGTCGATACCACCGTCCCCCCGACAACCTTCCGTAATTTAATCACACACCGGCGCGAGCCGGTAACGCCCGTCTTTTTTAAGCGGTGGAAATACGCCCGCTCACTCTCGTCTTGACGTATCAAGTATTCGTTCGCGTTGCGGTAAAGCCTGACGGACGCGTTTTTGTTCAGCATCGCCATGTTTACCGGAGTCAAATAAAATGTTTTCATGTCGGGTTTACCTCCTGCAAAAAAATGAAGTTTTTTCTATTCCATCAAAGCCAGCACTGCCGCAAGGTCGGGCGAAGCGGCGGTATAGGAAATATAGTACACGGCGCCGCCGTAACTAAAGCGGGCGTAGAGCACATTAGCGCCGTCGCCGTCGGCATCAAGACGGTACGCGCAAACAAACCGGTCGGCGGCATCCATATGTTCTCCGTCTAAACCGTCGTAATTTTTTTGGCCGTCAAACGTGTAGTTGTCCGCAAAAACGATGCGGATTTCAAGCACCTCGGTATCGCTTCCGACAATGCCGTACACAAGCTTTACATAAACGGGCTGCCCTGCACGTTCCGCCGGGCAAAACATGGCGGACTCGCGCAAGAAAAAGAATTTTTCAAGCGGCTCAATGTCCGGAGGCTTAACCTCGGGAGACGTTTCCGCGCTCTCACCGGACGAAGCGGTTCCATCTCCGGGCGGGGGCACCGCATTGCTGCTCTCGCCGGGATTCGCCGCGTCATAATCGGGAGCCGGCGCCATGCCGGGCAAAGATGTTGCGGGCATAGAATCGCACAAGTCTTGCGATTGGTCCGCCCTGGCATTGTACGCTTGCTCTAATTCCTGCATCCGCGCCGCGTCGATTCCGGGAATCACCAACACGCTATAGGATTGCCGCACCGTGGAAATTTCGACCTCCGAAGGAGTTAAATCCGCGTCGGTGTAATACGCTTTTTCGTTTCCGCTCGGAGGAAACCTGTCGCCGTCCGGATTAACCATACCCGGCAAAATAACCGCAAATAATATAATAAGGAATACGGACGCGGCGGCCGCCATAAACCCGCCCACCGAGAACGCCGCGATAAAACGGCTCCGGCGCGCTTGTGAGACGGCCGGCTTTATGGCGCGCGAAACGGCATCCGCATTTTCTGCGCGCGCAGAAACCTTAAAGCGCAATTCCTCGAATTTTTTGTCGGCGGGAGTGCATTCAATCCCGTCGATTAAGCTTTGCGCCCTTTGCTCGATTTGGTTAAGTTCGTCTTGATTTATCATAGTTTTTGTCCCTACACCCCTATAGACGTAAAAAGCGTTGAAAATTTTCACCGAGATTCAAAAATATTTTTTAATTTTTCCAAGCACTTTTGGTAGCGCTTGAATACCGCGCCGACGGAGAGCCTGACTTCCGCCGCAATTTCCGGAAAGGTGTAGGAAAACGCCAGCTTTTTGGTAAGGATTTCTTGGTCGGTTTTATCAAACGAGGCTATCATGGATTGAAATTCCGTTAAAGAGAACGAATCCTCCGCAGCAGGCGTTGCGCCGCTTTCACAAAGCGCTTCCAGCGACACGGCGTTTTTCCCTTTTTTTATGTGCTTACGGTAAAGGTCAAGCGCGGCGTTGCGGGTAATTTCATAAATCCATGCGTTCGGATTTTTTACGTATTTATTCTGTCCGTCCCACAGCTTTAAAAACACCTCGCTAACAACGTCCTCGGCATAATTTAAATCCCCTACCACGGAAAAAGCAACCCACTTAACCCTTTTACAATACGCATTGTAAATCGTGGTGAACGCGGCTTGATCGGATTTGGCAACCCGCTCTAATAGGTCGTTAAAGATGAACGCTTCCAAAGAGTTATTCCTACATTGGGTATTGTAGCATAGAGTGCAGGGAATGTCCAGCGTTCGGAAGCCGAGGATTGGGAGTTAGCGGTTAGAGCGTATTGTAATTCAAGACTTTATCAGTTCAAAAGTAATAGCGAATAGCGAATAGTTAGGGATAGGTGTGATGGAGTATCATAGAAATGTTCTTTTATTCCCAAGGCATAAAAGAAATTTGCCCATAAACACGCTCGCACTTATCCGAAACTATTCACTATTCGCTATTCACTATTCACTAAAAACGCGGCTAGTGATACGTTAAATCTTTTGCTTGACTAATTGACAATGACAATGGGATAAAGTCTCTTTAGCTTAACTCTTGCGTCTTTCGTAGTGAATTGCCAGTCTACCTCTTTTGAATTGTTGTT
>WQYM01000002.1 GCA_009781235.1 Bacillota bacterium | reverse complement strand
TTTTGGCCGCCGTTGTCAAAATACGTCAGCATCACTTTGCCCGGGATTTTTTGCCCGTCCGCTTGGTCGGGCAGCGGCCACTTTACCGTTGTGGGAAAATTCGGGTCGGTAAACGGCGTGCCCGTATAGCCCTCGGGGAAACCGTTTGCGTTTGCGTATTCGCCGTCTCCGACAACCGCCGGCGCCTTATAAATCACCGCCACGGTTTTTGTCGTTGCGTGGACACCGGTTTTATTGATTGCCACCGTCGCGTTGCCCGCAGCCGAAACGGTGACGGGAATCAGCCAAACCGTTTTGTCCGCCGAGTCGGCGCCCGGCGCGGCGTTTGCTTTCAGCGTTGCAACGCCGCCGACGGAGACTTCTTGGGCGGTCAAATCTTCTACGGGGCTTGAAAACGTTAGCTGAATCGCCCCGGTGGAGCGCGTGCCCTCGATTCCGCCGGACTGCGCGGCTTCCCAGGTAATCGCGCCCGGCGCGGCGACTTCCTCTTTAAAGTGCACGGCGACGGTTTTTGACGCGCTCTTTACGCCCGCTTTGTTTACCGTCACCGTCGCGCCGCCCGCAGCCGTTACGGTAACGGGAACCGTCCAGACTTTGGAATCGGCGCTTTTGGTAAAGGCCGCGCCCGATTTTACCGCCGCGCCGCTTACCGTAACGTCCGCCGCGGCTAAATTTTCCACCGCGCCCGAGAACGTGATTTTAACGGCCGTGGTGGTAACGGTATCCGCCGTGCCGCCCTCTTGGATGACGCTCCACGTGATCTCCGTATTTTTGGGAGCCCCGCACGAGGCGAGCATCAGCGGCATACACACCAGTAAGGCCGCCAACAGTAGGGACAAGACAAGTTTGTGTTTTTTCATGATGAAATCTCCTTAACCGATTAAATTAAAATCAAAGCGGCAGACGTTGGGGCCGCCGTTTACAATGCGCGTCGTTAAAACGCTTTGCCCTTTTTCTAGGTACATGTATGCGACGACGGTATAATTCCAGTGATGCGCCTGACGCCAGCCCGTCGGGTCGGGTTTGTTGGTGGAGGGAACCTCGCAATCCACTTTGGCGTCGGCGGCGACGTCCTCGGCGACGTTTTGCTCGGGGTCAAAGTCCAAGGAGAATTGAAGCGGCTTGCCGTCCTGCATCGAATAGAAAAACCTTACCTCGTAAATTCCGGTGGTTTCGACGTTGACGGTCATGCGCCACCATTGATTTGCCGCCGTCCACCCGCAATACAGCGTGTTCATCCATGCTTCGGGAATAAACACCATGCCGTACGCGTGCATATCGACGATATCGTTGTTGTCCCTCGCCAAAAGCCCGTATTTTTCGCCGTCGTTTTGCTTGCTTGTATAATAAAACCCTTTGATAAAGCTGGTCACCGGTCGTTGGCTGCCGCTGCGGAATTTAGCCCGGTACAGCGACATATCGCCGTGATTCGCGTTTCCGGCGGGATTGGTTCCCCTGCCCGCCTGGCTAAATCCGACATTCATTCCTCCCTCGTCGTAAAAGGCGGGCTTTACGGCGCCGGGAATCGATTGCCCGAGCGGATTTACGGGGCGCGGCCCCGGCATATAGTTATTGGCAAAATTTCGTGCCGCGGCGAGATTTACGTCCGGGTCTGCCGATTTTTCTCCCGTTGCCTCGTCGATTGCGTAGGGCACCAGATGCGCGGTGTCGGGATAGGTGTCGTCAACGAACGGCGTGCCCGTATAGCCTGCGGGCTTAGCCTTATAGTTGAGCGGCTTTGATTGCTTGTCTGGCAACGTGAATTTGCCGGTTACCGCGACTTTTTTTATGCCGCCGTTCACCCCGCCCGCTACAAGCTTAACCATCGCGTTGCCTGTGTAATTGGCGGTAATCGGAACTAAATACGCGGTTGCGCTCTCTGTTACCATACCCGAGTCCGCGGCAATTTTTCCGGTTAAGAGGTCAATTTTAAAGCCCGCGTCCGCCGCGCCGTATACGGTGATTCCGTCGGGGCCGAGCTCCGTCGCCGATTCGAGCACGATTTTTAACTGCGTTGTAACCGCGGCGCTTTCTTGGCCTACGACGGCGGAAAGCGTCCAGTTAAAGTCGCCGGGCTCCTCGGTTACGCCCGGTACGCCCGGATTCGTTGTCCCACCCGGATTTGTCGTTTCGCCCGGCGTCGGCTTAGAGGGCGAGGCATCCGTATAATATGCCACTTGGGCGCCGCCTGCGTTAAGATTCAACACGCCTTTGGTGTTGACGGTGCCGGTAATCGCCGTACCCGACGCAGGGGTAAGCGTAATGGTTCCGCTCTTTACGGTAAACGTGCCCGACCCCGCGCTTTCGCCCGCGGCGAAAGCGGTCCACTTGCCGTTTGCTTTTAACTCGTAGTAGGTGTCGCCGGATTTCGTCGTGTCGGCGTAGGCATAATATTTGCCCGCATACTTTGCGTAATCCGTCTTTGCGCCGTCGCACGACGCAAACAGAATCGGTGCGCATATCAGTGCCGCCGCCAACAGCAGGGACAAGACAAGTTTGTGTTTTTTCATGATGAAATCTCCTTAACCGATTGATATTATTTTTAACCGCCGCGTAATTTTAGCAGCAGGGGCTACACGGAACACAAGGTGCGCACGGGGCGCAATCCCTATCAATCTTAAACTGCCCGGGCTTGGACGAACTGCACGGCGTCGCTGTAAAGATTATAGCATAGGTCTGATGCGCTGTCAAGGCTTACTTACTCTGTTTGCTTTTAACATTTTTTTATCTCCTATGTGCTACTATTTTTTATTGAGTTTAATAGAACCGTCGTAAATGCGTATTTTTTCTAAAAATACGCTTGTCTTAATTTTTTCGTTTATTCCCGTATCCAAATCAAAACGGTAGAATTCATGCTTATAATAAGCGCCAATAGTAAACGGACCGCCCGTTTGCCAGGGGAAATGAAAAGTATCCCTGTAAATACGTTCTTCGGATGAATAATAAAGGTAGTGCCCGTCAAAAAAAATGTAGTTATAGCTTTGATAGTATTCATAATCTTTGGGCGGTTCTTTTCTCACAAAAGTACCTAACAATTCTTCGTTGGCCGTTTTATATACGGACATCGTTGAGTTAATATAAGCGAAGTATCCACTACTGTCTTCTAAATAATATCTTTCGCCGTTGTACATAAAAATAACGTGATTGTTAGACTGATTTAGGTTTTCATCTTTAAATTGATTCCCGATAAAATAGGCGCGCTCCTTATTATCGGAAGTTAACGGCCACAAATAATCTTTCTTATACCCGCTCGGTAAACCCATGCCGGCGTTCCACGCCAGCATAAAAGCCATTACCAAAACGCCCGCCAAAACTACCGTTCCCAGCGGCACCAAACAGCCTATCCTTCTTTTAGCCTTCTTACTTAATTTTCCTTCTCTCTTTTTCATTTATGGGGTTGCTATATAGCGCATCAGTCTTGAATTAGAAACTAATTCAAGAGCCGCACATAGTGCGGCAAAAGGCCTTAAGGCCTTTCGGATGCCGAATAAACGGTAATCAGCGCGGTTTTTGTAAAAACCGCGTGTGCCGCGTGAGCGGCACATTTAGAAATAGTTTCTATTTCTAAACTGATTGAGTACAATACTCTCCTTACCCTACCGCCTTAAAGTCAAAAAAGCTGTAATTCGGGCCGCCGGTGCCGAGGCGCATTGTCATCACGGACTGCCCCTCGGTTAGGTACATATAGCCGACCACGCAATAATTCCAGTGGTGGTAGCCTTGCCGCCAGCCGGTTGCGTCTTGGCTGCCCTTGCTGGTGCTAGAGAGCGTAACGGCGAGCCGGGTGTCCGGATCGACGGGATTTGCTACCGTAACGGAGGTGCGTTCGACGTCAAAATCCAGCGTAAAGTTTGCCGACGCCGGCTGGCAGGAGTGCAAGAGGCGTATTTCGTAAATCGCTGTTTGTTCGATATCCACGGTCATCTTAAACCACTCGCCCGAGCCCGTCCAGCCGACATAGGGGGTGTTTTCCCATTCGTCCGGAATAAAATAGCTGTTATAACGGTGGAAGTCCACGATGTCGGCGCTCGCGCGGTTCATCTGCCCGTTGCGCCATTGGCTTTTTAAAAAGCTGGTATCGACCGACGGGTTGCCGCCCCGGAAATCCCCGAAATACGTGCCCCGGTAGCCCTGACTCGCCTGGAGCACGTCCGTTCCCTCGTTGCGTCCGCCGTCTTGGAACGTGACGCCCACGCCCCCGACATCATAATAGCCGCAAACGACCTTGCCGGGAATTTTTTGCCCGTTTACCTGATCCGGCGCGGGGATTCCGATCGGGGCAAGCAAGCCCCCTCGGCTTGCCGAACGGTTTGCGTCGGGCAATTGCTCGGGATATTTATCGTCGATAAACACTTTTCCCGTGTACGCTTCAGGCTTGCCCTTGTGGTTAAGCGGCTGCGTTTTTTCCGGCAACGTGAATTTGCCGGTCACCGCGACCTTTTTGACCCCGCCTTTTTCGTCGCCTTTATTAACTCTTACAAACGCGTCGCCGGTGTAATTTGCGGTAATCGGGATTAAATAGGTGGCGGGGCTTTCGGTGACCATCCCCGAGCTTGCGGCGATTTCGCCGGTCAGCATATCAATCGTAAACCTTGCGTCCGCCGCGCCGCCTACGGTAATGCCGTCCGGGTCAAGCTCTGCCGCCGATTCGAGCACAATTTTGAGCTGCTGGGTGATCGGGCTCGCGCCCGAGGCTTCCACGGCGGAAAGCGTCCAGTTAAAGTCGCCCGGTTCCTCCTTTAGCGCGGGGTCGGACGGCGGCTTAACCGGGTCGCCCGGCTTGTCGGGATTGTTTGGATCCGGATTATTCGGATCCGGTATTACGGGATTATCGGGCGTCGGCTTAGAGGTCGATTTGTCCGCGTAGTACACCACCGAAGCGCCGTTTACGGTAAGCGAAAGGATGCCGCCGGAGGTCACCGAGCCCGTTTCTGCCGCGCCGGACGAGGGCGTCAGCGTGATTTTTCCGCCCGATACGGAATAAGAGCCCGATTTTACCGGGTTTCCGGCTTCAACGCGGGTCCACTTGCCGTCGTTTTTTAGCTGGTAGAACGTATGCTCCTGTTTAACGCCTCCGGCGTTGTAGGCATAATACGTGCCCGCGTACTTGGAGAAGTCCGTCTTTTTGCCGGCGCCTGCGTCGCAGGCGGCGGAAAATAGGAGGGCAAGGGTCAGCGCCATTGCCAAAAAGGCGACGGCAAAGCGGTTACGATTCTTTCCCATGATTAATTTCACTCCTTAGATTTGTTGTTTTGGAAGAATGCTTTTGGTATGTTTTGGAAGAGTGCTTTTGATATGTAAGATGAATGATAGTATTGTACTACCGTATTTGATAAATGTCAACAAAATAATGATAAAAAGCCCGTCGTGGCGACAGGCTTTTTTGTCTTTTAATAACCTTTGCTTTCGCGGCGCTGGGCTTTTTTGGCTTTGCGGCAATCCGGGCAACGGGCGGGCTCGTTTGTGAAGCCTTTTTCTAAATAAAAAGCTTGCTCGCCTTCGGTATAGGTGAATTCCTTACCGCAGTCCTTACATACCAATGTTTTGTCTGCCATTCTAGGTCGAAACCTCCTTTAAATATTTGGACCGGAAGGGGGGAAAGTTCAACCATAGAATGAAAAGACACGCCTTTAGCTCCATTACCGCACATTTTACCACCGATTATACGTTTTGTCAAACGTTTTTCACAAATTTTTGATTTTTACACTTTTTGGGAAATATTTGCTTGCGTTTTTTTCGCGAACGGATTATACTAAAATTATGATTCTCCTCAACGCCGTTTCAAAGAGCTTCGGCAAGAAAAAAGTCATCGATAACGTCACATTAGGCGTTCATTCCGGCGAGATCGCGTGCCTGCTGGGTCCGTCGGGTGCCGGAAAAACCACGCTGATCCGCCTCATTACCGGCGCGCTGAGAGCCGACGCGGGCGAGATTACCGTAGACGGGATTAAGGTTCCGTCCCTAAAACTTTTTGAGCGGATGGGCTTTATGCCGCAAGGCGACGCCTTGTACGCGGATTTAACGGGCTTAGACAACCTGTTGTTTTTCGGCGGCCTGTATAGGATGAAAGGTAAAGAGCTAAAAGCGCGGGCTTTTGAGACGCTTGAAATGCTCGGCCTGCTCTCGGATAAGGACGTTTTGGTTTCCAAGTATTCGGGAGGCATGAAAAAGCGGCTTTCCTTGGCGGCGGCGCTCATGCACCGGCCGGACTTTTTGCTGCTCGACGAGCCCACCGTCGGCATCGACCCCATTTTGCGGCAAACCATTTGGCGGCAATTCAAAAGCTTGGCGGCCGGCGGCGCTTGCATTATCGTTTCCACCCACGTGATGGACGAAGCCGCCAAATGCGACCGGACCGCCCTTATTTACGGCGGGTCGTTGGTCGCAAACGATACCACCGAAAACCTGCTGAAAAATACGCCGGGCGGCAACATCGAGGAGCTGTTTTTTATGGCGAAGGAGGGGAAAGCATGTTAAACATGGCAAAAAGAATCATAAAGCAAATCCTGCGGGACAAACGCTCGCTTGCGATGATTTTAATCGTCCCGCTCCTACTGCTGTCTCTTTTGTTCCTGCTGCTGGGAAAAAGCGCGTATGTCCCCGTCGTAGCCACCGAAAGCCTGCCCGCGCCTTTTGTCGAGGCCTTACAAAATCAAAAAGCGATTCGCGTGATTCAAAAGGAGGGGTCGGAAACCGCCGAAGCGTATCTAAAGAGCGGAAAAGCCGACGCCGTGCTCAGCATCGATGCCGACGGTATGCATATCCTGTTTAAAGAGATGGACAGCGTTAAAATGTCGGCCGTCACCGACGCGGTAAAATCGGCGGCCGCAAGCATCAACCCGCAAGGGCAAATGAATGTCGAGTTCGTTTACGGCAAACAAGGCGAGAGCCTGTTTGACAGCTTGGGCTTTTTGCTGCTCGGCATATTGTCGTTCTTTATGATTTTTTTATTGTCCGGCATGTCGTTTGTGCGGGAACGCACTTCCGATACGGTGGAGCGGCTGATGCTGACGCCCGTCAAAACCCCGTCCGTGGTCGGCGGGTACGCGCTGGGGTTCGGCGTGTTTGCGGTGATTCAAAGCGTGCTGATGATATTGTTTGCAAAGTTTGTGTTGCAAATGCCGTTTATCGGGGAGTGGTGGACGGCAATGCTGATTATGCTGCTGTTGGCCGTCGTCGCGGTGATGTTCGGCGTATTGGTGTCGGCGGTGTCCAAAAGCGAATTTCAGGTGATGCAGTTTGTGCCCCTCGTGATTATCCCCCAAATATTTTTTTCCGGCCTGATTCCGGTGGAAACGCTCCCCTATCACCTTAATTTTATTTCCTATCTTATGCCGCTTTATTACGGCTGCACGGGGCTGAAAAACGTGCTGGTGTACGGGTACAGTATGCTGCAGGTGTGGCCGCAAATCCTGATTCTTTGCGGCTTTGCGGCGGCGCTGTTTGTTTTAAACATTTTTGCCGTCAAAAAATACCGGGCGGCGTAGAAGATAACAGATAAAAGATAAAAGATAACAGAAAAAAAGATAACAGATAAAAGATAAAAGATAACAGATAACAGAAAAGGGACGAGTATACATGGCTTTTGTAGAATTTAAAGACGTATCCAAAATATATAAAACCGGCAGCGTGGAATGCCGGGCGGTAAATGGGGCGAGCTTTGAAATTGAAAAAGGCGAGCTTGCCGTCATTATGGGTCAAAGCGGCGCGGGCAAAACCACCCTGTTAAATCTTTTGGGCGGGATGGACAAAGCCAGCGGCGGCCGCATTTTTTTGGACGGCGCGGAAATTTCCGGATACTCAAGGCGCGACTTGACCCGTTACCGCCGCCTGGACATCGGTTTTGTTTTTCAGTTTTACAACCTGATTCAAAATTTAACGGCGTTGGAAAACGTCGAGCTTGCCGCGCAAATTTGTAAAACCCCCTTAGACGCAAAAACGGTGCTACAAGAGGTGGGCCTTGCGGACCGTATGCATAATTTCCCCGCGCAGCTTTCCGGCGGGGAGCAGCAGCGCGTCGCCATCGCCCGCGCCGTCGCCAAGAACCCCAAGCTCCTGCTTTGCGACGAGCCCACGGGCGCGCTCGATTACAAGACCGGCAAAACCGTCTTGGCGCTCCTGCAAGCCGAAAGCAAGCAAAACGGGCGTACGGTCGTTATCATCACGCACAACCAGGAAATCTCTAAGGTGGCGGGCCGCGTCATCAAAATAGACAGCGGCCGTATCGTGGGCGTCACCATAAACGCCCGCCCTTTGGACGCGGGTGAGGTCGAATGGTGAGGGGTCGCGCCTACATAAAGGATATCCGGCGCACGTTTATAAAGTCTTTCAGCCGGTTTATTTCCGTTTTTTTTATGGCGATGCTGGGCGCCGGGGTGTATGCCGGGCTCGGGGCGGTTTCGCCCAACATGAAAAATTCGGTTTCGGCGTATTACGGGCAACAAAACTTTATGGATTTGCGCATCCTCTCGCCCGCCGGCCCGTTTACGCGCGCCGACGCCGACGCTGTGGCAGCGCTTGACTGCGTGGAAAGCGTGATGGCGTCGGTGAGCACCGAGGCGATTTGCGCGGCGGCCGATAAAGACTATGTCGCCCGGGTGCAAACCTTTCCGGACGAGGCGGATGCCGGCGATAAAAATTATCTCAACCGGCTGGAATTAGTCGAGGGGCGGATGCCGCAAGGGAGCAACGAATGCGTCGTCATCACCGGCTCGCTGATCCCGAATAAAATACACCCCGGCGATTCCGTCCTCGTAAAAGAACCGCGCTTGAATAAAGCGTTGTTTGCCGAAACCGCCTTTACCGTGGTTGGCTTTGTCAAGACGCCGCAGTACATGTCGTATATGCTGGGGGCGGCGGGCATCGGGAGCGGGCAGGTCGACTGCGTCGTGTTTGTGCGCGCTTCCGTGTTCCCCGCTCCCCTGTATACCGAGCTTTTTGTCCGTGTAAAGGGCGCCGGCTCGGCAAATCAATTTTCTAAGGCGTACAAAAATACGGTGGCTGCGGCGCTTGAAGAAATCCGGACGGCATTCCCCGCATATGTCGTTTTAGACAGGGACGCTCTCGAGAGCCACGTCGAATTCACTGACGCCGCCAATAATATGAAATCGGTCGCCACGGTCTTCCCGCTTATCTTTTTTCTGGTGGCCGCGCTGGTCTCGCTGACCACGATGACCCGCATGATTGACGAGGAGCGCCTCTCGATCGGCGCGTACCGCTCGCTCGGTTACGGCAGCGTTAAAATCGCGCTTAAATATATCCTGTACGCTTTTTTAGCCACAATTGCGGGAGCTTTAATCGGTATCGGCATCGGCTTTGAGCTGTTTACCCGCGTGATTTGGGGCGCGTACGGCATCGTTTTTAATTTCCCGGCGCTGTCGGTCGGTTTTTATCCCGGCATCCTGACGCTGACGGCCGCGCTCATGCTGTTTTTCACCCTGTCCGCCACCGTTTACGCCTGCGCGCGGACGCTGCGGGAACGCCCGGCGCTGCTCTTACAGCCAAAAAGCCCGCAGGTGGGAAGGCGCGTATTTTTGGAGCGCATTAAGCCCTTTTGGAGGCGGCTCCCTTTTTCGTACAAGATCACCGCGCGCAACACCTTTTTGAACAAGAAGCGGTTTTTTATGACGGTGATAGGCGTTGCGGGCTGCATGGCGCTGCTGCTGATCGGGTTTGGCTTAAAGGATTCGATTAACGCGGTGCTGATGAACCAATTCGAACAGGTGTTCCGGTACGATGCGACGGCGGCCGTCGGCGGAACGGTGACGGGCGGACTGCAAGCAACGCTGGACGATGCTTCGCGCATTACGGATTACGCCTTCGTCTTAAAAAAAGCGCTGAACGTCGAAAACGAAAAGGGCGAGCCCTACGACGCGTTTTTAGTGGCTCCAAAAACGGACGGCGCATTACGCGATTTTATCGTGCTGCAGGAGCGGAAAAGCAAAAAGCCCATCGCGTTCGGCTCAAATAGCGTGGTGGTGACCGAAAAGCTGGCGCGGGAACTCTCGTTGCGCGTCGGAAGCGAAATCCGGGTGAATTTTTTAGAGGACGCCGCGGCCGCGTACCCGCTGACCGTTACGGGCGTCACCGAAAACTACGTGCTGGAATACGTATACGTCGGAAGCTCCGCCTATGTGGCGGCTTTCGGAGCCGCGCCGGAATATAATCAGGTATTGTTAAAAATGAACGGCGCAAGCGAGGAACAACGGCGGGCGTTATCCGAAAAGCTGTTTGCCTCCGGAGCCGTTCCATCCGTCGCATTCAACGCGGACACCGTAAAGCGGTTCTCTAATTCCTTTAAATCGTTGGACAGTATCGTGTACGTGCTGATTGTCTCGGCGGCGCTTTTAGCCGTCGTCGTGCTGTATAATCTGACGAACATCAATATCGTCGAGCGGAAACGCGAAATCGCCACCTTAAAGGTGCTGGGGTTTTATGCGCGCGAAACCAACATGTATGTTTTTCGCGAGACCCTTATCCTTACCCTGCTGGGCATAATTGCCGGGATTTTTTTGGGGCTGGGGCTGTTCGGCTTTGTGGTGACGACCATCGAACTCAAGGTGGTTTTAATCGCTCATATCATAAAACCCCTCTCCTACGTCTTTTCGTTCGGGCTGACGGCGGTGTTTTCCGTTCTCGTCGCACTTTTAATCAGCGGAAAAATCAAGGGAATCGACATGGTGGAATCGCTGAAATCAGTGGAGTAACGGACATTTTATGCATAATATGATTAACGAGGGGTACATATAAAAGGAGAACGTAACTACGATGTTCTGTTGTACTTTTTGCCGCCCCTTTTTAAGTCTTTTTTGCTGCCCTTGCCACCGCTTCCGCTGTCGGCCATGCCCGCCGTTCCCCGCTCCTACCTGGCGGCACCGCTTTACCGACGGTAACGACGGATTTTTTCTCGGCGGAACGCACATCGCAGACAACGCCGACGGCACGATCACCGTGTCCGGCACCGCGCACACGTGGTTTAACGGGCGAAAAGCCGTTTGGCCGCGCGGCGGCTTTTATACCGGCGTCAAAGTTTTTTTGGACCCGGACGACTTTTCAGAGGGCGAATTCTTCACCTGGTCGAGCTCGATTGATAATACGGCGGGGGCTTACCTTTCCGAAAGTTTTACGCACGTCCGAAAATTGAACGGCGAAATCCGCGTATGCGCCAACAACAACGGCTCAAGCCCCGGACTTAACCTCGCCTGCGCCGAAAGCGAACATTCCGCCGCAATCCCCTCCCCCGGCTTTTACACGCTGGTTACCCGCTACTTTGCGCGGGACGGCTACCTATACAGCCGCGCCATTGTGGCGAACCATCGGAACCGCATAATTTATCGGAGCCCGGCGCGAATTCATGTTCACTTTACGGGCGGCATCTGGCTCCCTATCCCCATCGAAATCGCGGGCGGCCACGGTTACGGCTGCGTTCGCTTGGATATTGCACGACAAAGACGTGCTGCCTGATGGCGAACCCAAAAAGCCGCATTATCACTTCCTTGTCCAGCTGGTCACAAACCATCGCGGCTCATGGTTCAAACAATTCAACTCCGACGATAAAGGCATAGTATTTCCTAAGCCCGTATACTCGCCGCAGGGCGCGTATGATTACCTCGTCCATAACACCCCCACCGCCCGAAAGGACGGCAAATATCGCTATGACGATTCCGAACGCACGAGTACTATTGAAAGTCTTGAAGCTGACAATGAAGAACTGGACGAGGCCGCAAAACTCCTACACGACATCGAGGAACTCGTACACGGTCGAATGACATGGACGGAATTTTTCAAAATCGCGCCGAAGCGCGTCTATTCCGTCCGCAACGCTAAAGAGGCCTACAGCCTCATGATTGCCGAAACTTACGGCACTCCTAACGCTCCCCCAAAAAAAATCGAAGCTAAGGAACTCCCTAAGCCCGAAGCCCCGAAACCTACACCGTCAAAGCCGCAAGTGCGGCAAATGACCACCGCCGACATACAGGCGGTAAAACTCTACGATGATTCCGACATCTTTTAAAAATGAACTGAATGCCCTTGCTTCAGCGGGCTACGCCGTTATGGTTCAATGAATATCGCGCCCACTGTTTCATTTCAAAAATGACCGAACTTGTAAAGTTACAAAACGAAATAGCGGAACTTCGCGCCATCATGGGCGAGGTACTCGATTACATACGGACGGGCTGCGCTCCCGCCCCTGTTGCTTGCCCCTACACGCTGCATGCTTGGCTGGACGAATGGCTAAAGGCTTACAAAGCCCCCTCCGTCAAACCTGCTACTCTCTATACGCTGGATGTCGCCATCCGCGTCCATATCAAACCAAATCTGCCCGATGTGGCTCTAAACCTTATCACGGGCTTACAGCTCCAAAAATTCCTAACGGTCATCGCTCAAAGCCGCACCCGCGAAGCGGTCTATAACGTCCTTAAAGGCTCTTTCCGCGATGCCCACGGCTTAAAGCTTATACCCGACAATCCCATGACCGCCGTTAAAATCCCCGCCCATGTGCGGGAGAAAGGCTCTAATCTCAACCGCTCCGAGCTCGCCGCATTCCTCGCCGCCATACGCGGCCATAAACTCGAACCGCTATTCCTCTTTCTGCTCCACTCGGGAGCAAGACGCGGCGAAGCCCTAACCCTAAATGCCCGTGATATTGACTTCAAAAACGCCCGCTTACACTTACGCGGCACTAAAACGGAACGCAGTGACCGTATTATCCCATTATTCGCAAATCTAGCAAGCCTCTTGGCTAAAATTAAGCCCGATTCCGATGGTTATTACTTCCGATGTTGCCCCCGATGGGCAACCCGAACATTCAAAAAATTCTGCCCCGCTCACAAGCTCCATGACCTACGGCACACGTTCGCTACAACGTGCCTAGAAGCGGGAATGCCGCTAAAAGTAGTCCAAATATGGCTCGGACACGCCGAAATCGATACCACCGCCAACATTTACAGCCATGTTACCGCCGAACTCAATCACGCCGAAGCCGAACGGCTGAACGCTTACCAAAACAAAAAGGATGCCGTATGACATCCTTTTTTGGTCGAGGTGACGTGATTTGAACACGCGGCCCCTTGGTCCCTAACCAAGTGCGCTACCGGGCTGCGCTACACCTCGATGGTAGCAGTATAATAGAGTTTAATGCGTTTGTCAAGGAAAATGTCCGGCTATGTTTGCCAAAAATTCTATTTGGGAATTGTGGAGCGGCTTTTTTCGAGCCGGACTAAAAAAACGGGGGGATACCCCCGTTTTTTTTGCGCAGAAACACGGGAAGATACAACAGTTGTTAAAATACAACCATTTGTATCCCGGGCGAAGGTTTTCCGGGTTTTTTGGACAACTTTTATTGCGATAGAGAATATGCGATTTATTCTCGTTTAGTTTCGTTTTTGGACGGCCCGCCGTCGTCACTATGACAAAAAACTTTGCTGGTTTTTCGGCGTTTTTGCCTGTAAATTCCTTGACGGATTCCAAAATACTTTGTATACTAAGCACTAACAGACTAAGGAGATTGACTTTATTATGGTTAAACGAGGATTAGGACGCGGACTTAGCTCACTACTGAGCAGTGCCGAAGAGGAATATGAAAACGCCACCTCCCGCGAGGCTCAGTTTGCCGCTGCCGTCGCAAAGCCCGGCGAACCGGTCGGGATTGAATCGGAATTACCGATAGAAGCCATCGACCCGAACATCAATCAGCCGCGCAAGGTTTTTGACGAGACCGCGATGAACGAACTGGTCAACAGCGTGCGTGTGCACGGAGTCATCTCCCCTATTATTGTGGTTAGAAACGGGTCGCGCTACATGATTATTGCGGGCGAGCGCCGCTGGAGAGCGGCAAAGCGCGCGGGGTTAAAAACTATCCCGACGATTATACGCGCTTATTCTCCGCAACAGGTACGCGAGATTTCTCTGATTGAAAACCTGCAGCGCGAGGATTTAAATCCGATTGAAACAGCGAATGCAATCAAGCAATTGATGTATGAGTACCGCTATACGCAGGAGGAAGTCGCCGACCGCATCGGAAAGAGCAGGCCGGCCGTTGCCAACACTTTGCGCCTTTTATCCCTCTCGGCGCCGGTCATCGATTTGGTCGCCGGAGGCAGGTTGTCTGCCGGACATGCGCGCTGCTTGGTTGTGATTCCGGACGCGGAGTCGCAACTATCGCTTGCCATGCAGGGCGCGGACAACAAAATGTCCGTGCGCGACTTGGAAAAAAAGGTTAAGGAGTTTTTGGCGCCAAAAGCCGCGCAAAAGCCAAAGCCCGCGCAAAGCCTTGAATTAAAAGACTTAATCGCGCGTATGCAGCGGGTTTTTGCGACCAAGGTGTCGTGCCTGGGCAACGATACGCGCGGCAGGATTTACGTGGACTATTATACCGGCGACGACCTGGACCGCATTGTTGAATTGGTTGAAGCGCTGGAAAAGCGCACGCCGTAATTGCGACAAGGGGAATATTGCAAAGGCTTCGGTGGAAAACCGAAGCCTTTTTTGTTGCAATGAAATCAGAATTCCCGACGCGCGTTCAGAAATTGGCTGATTCCCGAAGCCGTTTCACGTGAAACAAGTGAAAAATCTGTCGAAAACCCGGGGTTTGTTGTGGAAAAGGTCGAAAAACGGTGTGGAAAGAATGTGGATGGCTGTGGACAACTATGTTTCATGTGGAACTGCGTGAAACACTTTGCATTTTGTGAAACATCTAGCGTTTCCTGCGATTCTTCTTATCGATCGATCGCGGGGCAGCGCGGCCGGGGCAAGCGTTACGGTTGTGTTTTGACAACTTTTCGGTCAGCGCCGCGATGTCTATTTTCATCATCTTCGTGCGCGGCAGCTCGTCAAAAAACTCTATGGCCTTCGGGCGCGCTTTTTCCTGCACCGATCGCATGAGCGCGTCGGAAACTTGGGCGCGCAAGCGCTCGCGGTCTATGCCGGCCGTCACCTCGACGGCCAATGCCATGCAGCTGCCCATCCGTTCGTCCGGTATGCCGAACGCCGCCACGGCCGCTACGCCCCGGACGGCGGCAACCGCCGATTCGATTTCTTCGGGAAACACGCTTTCCCCCGATACCTTAACGATGCGCTTAAGCCGTTCCAAAAAGTAGACGTAGCCATCCGCATCCACCGCGCCGTAGTCGCCCGTTTTTAGCCAACGTATGCCGTCCGCATCGGTGATAAAAACCGCCTCCGTGGCCGCAGCGTCGCGGAAATACCCGTTCATTAAGGTGGTGCCGGTGATAAGCAATTCGCCGCAGCGCGCAGAAGGGGGAAGATTTTTTATTGAAGAAGGTTGGTTCGATAGCAATTGTATATCTTTATCATCTGTTGATAGCGCCAGCCTATCGTGTTTGCTGGGCGATAACGAACCGCTATCGTATTTCTGCAAGACGGCTTGCGACGCGATAGAAGGACAGCCGCACCCTACGGATACGGACGGATTACCATCCGCCCCTACGCAAATCCTGACGCCGCGAATGGGCCTGCCGACCGAGCCGTCACGATTCTCTTCGTGTATGTTGACGCAGGCGACCGACATGGTCTCACTGAGCCCGTACCCCTGCATCAGCCGTCCGCGGCTCCCCGCCTTGCTCATGCGCCGGTCAAATTCCGCTTTGGTCGCCGGCCGAAAAACGTCGCCCCCGACAAACGCAATATCGACCCCCCGCAATCGCGCGCCGGAAAAATCCGCGCACGTGTTCAGCGCCTCGTACACGGCGGGCACGCCCACCATATAGTTGATTTGCCCCTTTTTAAGGTAACGTAGCGTGTCGCGGCGCGAAAACTTGGGCATGAAAACGTTGCAGCCGCCGTGCATCGCCATCGCGTGCAGCCCCATTGTGAGCCCGAAGCTGTGAAAAATCGGCAGGGGAGACATCATGTAGCGGGACGAGAGCCGGTCGGTTTCAATAAGCCGCGGCCCGTCGCTCGAGAGCGCGTTGATAGCAAAGCTCGAGAGCTCGATGGTCTTTGCTTTCCCCATCGTGCCGCCGCTGTTGAGTAAAACCGCCGTACTGAAAGGGGACGGGGGAGGGGAGAAAGAATTAGGAATTAGGAAGGAGGAGTTAGGAATGGCGGATGGGCCGGTTGCGATGTTTCCCGTAGGGATCGATGCAGTCATCGACTTAATAAACGCGTTAAAATCCTCAGCCAATCCCCGTTTTTCGCGCGTAAGCCCTTCGCGCCTCCTGTAAAGCGCGCGGATAAAAAATCCAAGCTCGTCAGCGGGGCAGCAGGAAATGAGGCGGATTCCGTTCGCCTTACAAAAGGGCGCATACATCACGACGCTGGAATCCAGCGCAAATAAAATTTTCGACTCCGCCGCCCGCAAGTATTTTTCCAGCGGTTCCGCCGGCTCCAGCGCGTGGTTAAGGTACGCAACCGCGCCGATTTTGTTGGCCGCATACAAAACGGCCGCGTGCTTTGGGAGGTTTGGGAGCGCGGTGGAAATCACGTCGCCCGCCTTAACTCCCGCGCGAAGCAACGCGTCCGCCGTCCGCTCGACCATCTGCATAAAATCGGCAAAATTGAGCCTTTTGCCCTTATACAAAAACGCCGGGGCCCGGCGGTTAATTGCCGCCCCATAACAAAGCGCCTCGTACAGCGTCATCCGGTCAAACCCGGCCGCTTGGTGCAAAAATTTCGGTTCGCTCTCGTTTTTCATGTCGTTTTTCGCTAAAGTTAATGATTGCCATTATTTGCGGCTAATTTGCCTTGCTTTCGCATTTTAGCCGAAAAAAGGTGTAGCTGTCAAATGATTCTTTCCCTACCCTTTGTTGTCCGCCAACATCTTTTCTCGCATCAGCAATTCCGTTTCCGCTTGTATCTCGCGCCTTAGTTCCTCCTCCGTCGGCAGGTACAGCATGTATTTGGAGGCAAAAATCTGCGGGTTGCCGCCGTCCGGAAACGTATACTTGACGATGCCCTCGCTTTTATCGGCGCAAAGTATGATGCCTATGGGCGGGTTGTCGCCCTCGTTCATCAGTTCCCGCGTGTAGTAGTTTACGTACATTTGCATTTGGCCGATGTCTTGATGCGTCAAGTCGCCCGTCTTTAAGTCGATTAAAACAAAGCACCGCGTTTTGTAATTGTATAAAACAAGGTCGATATAAAAATGCCGCCCATCAAAGCTGATGCGCTTTTGCCGTGCCTCGAACGTAAAACCGCGCCCAAGCTCCAAAAGGAACTTTTGCAGGTGGTCAATTAAGGTTTGTTCGAGTTTGGTTTCCAATAAATCCGTATTATGCGGCAGCCCCAAAAACTCCAACACATACGGGTCTTTTATCACGTCCGACAGCTTTATGCCGACTTCTTTTTTGATGATTTCGTTTTTAACCGATTCCTTGTCTTTGCTAGCCAACATGCGCTCGTAGCAAAAGCTGTTGATCTGCCGCTCTAGCTGCCGCGTGCTCCAATTCCCCGCCGCGCATTCCTCTAGGTAGTATTCGCGGGCGTACGGCTTTTCAACGCGCATGATTAAGCGGTAATGCGTCCAACTTAATTGGTCACGCAGTGCGTGACCGTTTTGGAACGCGATAAAAAACTGCCGCATATACTTTAGGTTTGTCGGCGTAAAGCCTTTGCCGAATTCTATCGTCAGAAGTTTTGCCAATCCGACAATCAATCCGTCGCCGTATGCGGAACGCTCCGCTCCGCCCTGTTTTTCGACGATGAGCCGGCCGATGTTCCAATACGCCTCGACCATAGCAAAATTGACGGCGGCGTACGCTTTTGCCCTTGCGCCGTCTAAAACCGTGCGAATACCGTCAAACAGCTCGCGCTCCGCGCCTGTCGATTGGGGTGCGTCGGCTGTTTTGGCGATTAGATTGTCTTTCTTTTGGAGCGCATCGGCTGTTTTGGATGTTGTTGCGGTTAGATTGTTTTTCTTTTTTACCATTTTGAGGGAATCCTCCGTGATATTGAATGAGTTGTCGGCATCTGTTTTACCGGGTATACGCATTTTGTTTGCCGCCAACCACCCGTAGGGGCGACGGCGTGCCTCGCCCAATGACACACGGGAATGCTGCCGCACACGGCATACCTAACACGTGCGGATGACAGGCATTTTTGGGCGAGGCACGCCGTCGCCCCTACGGGTGGCGTGTGTCCGTGGTTGGTGCTCTGACCCGGCCTGGCGGGGAGAGCGGGGCGCGGGGATGGGGGTTGAAGGGGGACAGAGGGCGGAGGGGGGAGGTGGGGTGTCATTCTGTTCCCCGGGTTACGCTTCGCTCACCCGGGGTTGTCCACGTTACACGCCTTCCGGCGTGGATGGGTTTTATTCACAATCTAATTTTTATAAGGTTTAATATAGTTTATTATGAACGGTGTCATTTCGTTGTTTCCGCCAACTAACTCTAGTTGCTCTTTATAGACTTTTTCCGTATACTCAATAATTGATTGCATATCATCTTCCCCTTGCATCATTGCGTTAATATAGTCCCTCATTTCACTTCCAACACCAATGTTAGAATAAAAATACATGTACTTTACAAGCATTAAAAAGTTGATTACCTTATCGTCTCTAGTGTCACCCAAATATGCAGAACCACCAAAGTTATTTTTTACATAATAGGCTTTTATCATATTCTCACCGTATTCTTTTTTGAAATATTCATAGAATTCTTTTTTATTGTAATTTTCATATACGGAAAAAATGTTCGATTCATGAGGATGGGGAAACTCTTCTTTGAGAACAACTATTCGATACCAATGTAAGTAAAGCAAAATCCCCGCTAATTGGTTTTGATTTTCTTGAATACCCCAAAATCTTTCTATAATGAGCTTTATGATTTCTTTTCCAACCTTACTACTCTCGGCAGAAATATTGAATTTAATAAAGAGAGTCAAAGCCGCATAATTATCTTTTTCTAAATATTTACTAACGGCCTTATACAAAAAATTCTCATAATCATCATTTTCGTCATTTCTCGCAAAAGAAATAACTCCGGCGAATCCATAATCAGCCAAGCGTGAAGAATGCCACTTGTTTTTTTCACGTCTTTTTAACTCTTTTTTCTGCTGCTTGTCAATAAACGAGTTTATCCTAAACGGAAAAAGTAAAAGGTAATAACTCAAAGACCAAGCACGAAAGATGTGCCAAGCACGAAGGAAGCCTCTTTCATTTGCAAATCTCTTTTTTTTGCTTGAATGGTCTGTTCTGCGCAAGTAAACTCTAAGTGCGCTTTTTAATCTATGTCGCTTTATTCCACGATAATCGCCCGTTGCGTTGTAAATATTTATACTGACAACCAACGCAATCGTTGTTACTAAAAGTGAAATTAAGCCAACTATAAAACCTGTAATGGCCATATTTATTTTTCTCCTATAAGTTTTTGATACTTTTCCATCAAAGCGGCGACACATTGGGGTTCGGTGAAGTCTTTGGTGGGGAAGTTGTAGAGTTTCATCACGGCGCGGTCGAGGGATTGGTGGGCTTTAAGGAGAACCGGGGGCATGGCGAGGGGGTCGTAGAGGTCGGCGAGGCTGGAGTCGGGGAATTGAGCGCGGGCGTCGAGGACGGCTTGTGCGAGGGTCGAGATTAGGGATTTTTGCTCGTCTGTTACGTCCGGCCACGGGAAGTTGTTGTAGACAATATTTATTGAATAACTGTAATCACTTTTTAAACGCCCGCAAACGGCTCTCATCCACGCCATATGCATATTAGATGTTAAAATCCCAAAGTGAAAAAGGGTGGCATCTGCAACTATAAAAAGTTTATCCCCCGCTATCGTATTCTTGTCCATGTAGCCTATCGGGATATAACGCCTTCTTTCAGACGATACCTTGGGAATAGCAAGATAATATTCGGGTGCAATTTGTTCTCTAAATAGCATGGGAGTATCGGCTAGCCGATGTCTACCTTCATCCGGCGAGTTTAGGCGCGCTTCTTTGCAGGCAGCAACACGTTTCATCACTTCCGGCATTTTTCTTAATTCAGCAGGCGAAACGCCGATAAGCCATAAACAATACCGTTTTACGTTGTTAATAAATTCATACCCCATCATGAAGCGCTTTATATGCTTTTCAGCTAACGGATCCGCATTAATAAACGCTTCCAAATCCTCATTTTCAATAATTAAATGTCCATCGTCTGTCGGTCTGTTTCCGGAAATCATTTTTGGCACATTAGAAACAGGCTGGGTTCGGCTCTCGATAAAAATATTTGGCGCGTCCACAAGGTAGGGATTGATATTTTTCGCCCTTATTTTTTCCGCCCCGTCGTAGATGATTTTTTCGTTGTGGAAACCCGCGCCGGCTGCATAATGATTCGTAGGGGACGCCGCCCTCGGGCGTCCCGCGCCGCTTTCGGGGTGCGGATTTTCATAAGGTGCGGGACGCCCGGGGGCGGCGTCCCCTACGAATTTTGGTGTTTGATACCCGGAGGAAATGTCCACGGCAATTTGCGGTGTGGAATGTCCGGAAGCGGCATCCCACGAAAACCCGACAATCACGCAATGCACCGCCGCCTTGCCTTTGGCTTCGTTGCTCCACTTAAAGGTGCGGTAACCAAAATCGATGCGAATGCCAAAGAGGTCAAAAAGCGGCTTCCACACGGCGGCAACCTGCTCGCCCTGCGTGATGGAATTGGTGGATACAAACGCCGCGCGGATGGGCGTGCCCTGCAAATACTTAGCCGCCTTGTAATACCACGCCGCGACGTAATCAATCTTGCCCGCGTTCTTGAACGGTTTGCTGCTCGCATCCACATACACCGACAGCATATCCGCCTTTTGCTCGTCGTTTTGGTTGGAGTACCCCACAAACGGCGGGTTGCCCAGTATGTAACTTAATTCTTCTTTCGGCACCACGCTCTCCCAATCAATCCGCAGGGCGTTGCCGTGCACGATGGTGGCGCTCTGGGTGAGGGGCAACCGTGCATAATATGTGCCGAATTGCTCCGAGGCGCGCAGGTTGAGCTGGTGGTCGACAAGCCACATGCCCACTTGCGCGATTTGGCAGGGGAAGTCCTCGTACTCGATGCCGTAAAATTGCTCCACACTGACTTTTAGCAGGGACGAAATGTCGAAAATAAGCTGGCGGTTGTCGGTCTTAAAACGCAGAATTTCAAGCTCCAACAGGCGCAGCTCGCGGTAGGTGATAATCAAAAAGTTTCCGCAGCCGCACGCAGGGTCGAGGAATTTTAGGCGCGCAATCTTGTCGTGAAAGCGTGAGAGGGCAGCGGGGTCGGTTTTTACGCGCTCGAACTCGCGCCACAGCTCATCTAAAAAAAGCGGGTTAATCAGCTTTAGAATATTTTCCTCGCTGGTGTAGTGCGCGCCCATCTCGCGGCGTTTGGTCGCGTCCATCACGCCTTGGAACATCGCGCCGAAAATGGCGGGGCTGATGCGGCTCCAGTCAAATTCGCGGCACTCTAAGAGAGTTTTGCGCATTTTTGCGTCGAAGTCGGCTTTGGGCAGGATTTTCTCGAACAGCCCGCCGTTAATGTAGCGAAAGGCTTTCAGCTCATCCGAGAGCAGCGTTTTTTTGGCGCGGGTTTCGGGCGGCATATTTAAGACTTCAAACAGGTCGGAAATGCGGTGCGAAAGGTCGGAGCCGTCCTCGCGCGAATCATGGATGTAATAATAAAAATTGCCCTTGGGGAAAATGCCGGTGTCGCCCGCAAACAGGCAAAAGAGCAAACGCACCAAGTACACTTCCAAATCGTGGCCGTCGTAGCCGCTGCCCTTTAGCGCGTCGTGCAATTTTGCCATTTTCTCGGCGGCTTTGACGTTGACTTCGATTTGGTCTTCGCGAACGCGCTCGGTGTCGTAGCCCGCGATAGAGGCAAAGCGCTTGATGAACTTGCGCAAATCTTTGAGTTTAAAGGCGAGTTTTTCTTTGGTGGAATGCCGCCACACCTGAAAGGAATCAAAGTCGCTGACCATCCATAAGTCGGGAATGTCTTCGGGCGGCAGCCTGTCCATATAGCCCTTTAGCTGCGTGTACGCGTCGCCCAAGCTTTTGCCGCGCGTTTTCATCTCAATTGCGATTTGCTTTGGCCAAAAATAGTCAATCCAATTGACGGACGCGCCGCTTTTGCGCACCTCGTATTCAAACGAGCCGCCCTGCGCGAGGGGGTCGATAATGCCGAATACGCTAAAAAATCCCAGCAAAAAGGGTTGTTTTTCGGCGTGTTCGCGGCGCGCGTCCTTCCAGCGTTTGGAGAACGCGACGGCGTTTGCTTGAATTTCATCCCAAGAGAGCGGCATAGAGTGTACCTCGTTGGTGAGTGGCGTATTAGAAAAACCGATATCCCGCGGCCATCGCCGACAGCAACACAACCACCAGTACCACCACCTGATGAATCAGGTATACCCAAATGGCATTGCGGCCGACGAAGGAGATTGCGCTGTGCCAAAAGAACGGGCGGTTTTTGCCGGATGGATTGCCATCCGCCCCTACGGATGCGGGCGGATTACCATCCGCCCCTACGGATGCGGGCGGATTACCATCCGCCCCTACGGATCTGACTCCCGAATCCCTAAATTCGCGCTTCTTTTTTAGTTCCCGCACTACAAACCCTGTCGCCAAGCTCAATAGGCCGAGGCCTGCGCCCCATATCAAACTCACAAGAATCCTGGCGCGCATATCCACAATCCAAAGCCCGAGTATCATAAGGAATAGCGAAGCCACAGATGCAACCAAAGCCGCAATCCCGTACACCCGGGCCCGGCGCGAGGGGAGCAAACAAATCCCAAGCAGCAGCACGCCGACCCCGGCTCCGATGATAAAGCCCCGGATCGGCAGGCTGAAAATCGCCAAGCAAAAGTGGATGAGGGGCACGGCGAGCGCCGCCGCGCCGAACCTCTTTTTTCCGCGCATCGAAATCAAGCCGATGCCGAAAAACGCAAAGAATACATCGGCGGCAAACATCAGCGCCCACCCCGAGGGCTTAAAAGCAATCCCGTGCGCGGCGCCGCACAGCGCGGCCGACACGAATGCGGCGACTAAAAGGCCTAAAACGTCCTTGTTTTTTTCCTTTAGTACGCCCGCCCCGTACAGCGCAAGCCCAGCCGCGCCGCCAAAGCTCAGGCTCAGCCACGGGAACGCGGGGGCGCCTTCAAAAATACTGATGATTGCGCCGGCCGTAAAGCCGAGCAGAGCGCCGGCAACGGCAAGGCCAACGGCGCCCATCCGCTTTTCGGACAACACGGGGATTTTTGATTTTTTATCTTTGTAAAACACCTCGCCGACCGATGCGCCGATTAAAAACACGCCGGTGTAGGGGAGCAGCCCGTAGTAGTCCGAGCCGTAGCGCCCGGTGCCGATGATGATTTTTAAAAACTGCCCCAGCTCATTCGCGCCGACGGGTTTTGCGAGCGCGGCTTCGGGGAACAAAAACGCAAACCCGAGCACAAAAATAAGCACAATCGCGCTCAATCCCGCCGCCGTTACCGATTTTATCGCCAGTGCGGTGCCGGGCTCCGGTTTATTTTTTGCTAAGTTTTTTTGCACCATTTTGCGCACCGGGTAAAGTATAAACAGTACGCAAATAAGCACCCACGGCCAAAGCTGCGATAAGGTGAGCGGAACCAGCTCCATTTGGCTGCCCCCGGGGATTGCCAAGCCACAAAACAACAGCGCCGCGCCCAATACCAAATAAAACGCATGATGCGGGAAAATCTTTTTTACCAGCATGTAGACCAGCACGTTCAGCGCCATGATGTGCAGGATGCCGAACGCGATGATAAGGCTCCGGCCGTCGGTAGCCCCCATAAACATGCTCACAAAATACGTGACCAGCGTAACAACGGAAGCGGCGGCCGCCAGCTTAAAAAAGCGGTCGCGGTTGGAGCGGCTGAACGCGCCGGAGATTCCGCTTAAAAACAAAAACGTAAAAACGACGAGCGGGCGCACCAAATCCATTCGGATGGACGAAAACCAATACCCGTACGTAATGTCTTCCATGCTTTCAAAAAACCAGTGGCCGTGGCTGTCCCAATTAAGCGCTTCGGGCACGATGCTCCAAAAATCGAGAAACGAGTGGTCCATCACGACGAGGAAAATGCAGAGCCCGCGCAAAAAGTCGATTTCCCACGCGCGCTTTTTCTTCGGCGCCCCCAACAAACGGCTGCGGCTGATTCCGGTTCTTTCGTTTAACATAGCGCCAGTATACGCCATCGGCAAAAAAAAGGCAAGTGTTTTTGCATTTTAGCAAAAGCAGCCCCCGAAATCTTCGGAGGCTGCTAAGAAGCGTTGCAGTAATACAACCCAAACGAGGCTGCTGACTCAGCCCATTAACGGAATCGACATTTGTGCGCCGTCCCGCATGCTCCGCAAGCGCGGAGCGTCAAGAAGTGCCTTTGTACTTTCCGGGCGCACACGCTTATGGCTCCTTTGCGTGCCGGCGAAAAACGCAATGGATCCGTAGGCGAGGGCTCCGAAAAGCACAATAGATTTGAGATTTGTTACTCTACGATGTAGCAGGCGCGGATTTGCACGTTGCCCTTGGTGTCTACGTACACATTATATCTGCCCACATTGTAGATGCCGATTGCGTTGTTGTCAATCGTGAAGACCCCGACAAGGTTCTCCGTTTTGCCGCTTTCGTACGTCTCAAGGACGGTAACCGTCAGCGTGTTTTTGTTGCCCTTCTCTTTGGTAACGGCCGCGAACGGCTCGGCGCTGACCAACACGTCGGGAACTTCGGGAATTTCTATCACGTTAACAATTATGATACTGTCGGCAGCATCATAGTTTCCCGTGCCTTCTTTTCCTACGGTCACCGAAACGGCTACTATATATTCGCCTATCTCGTCGTAGAGAATCGAGAAATCTCTCGCGACACTCTTGACATTGTTGTTGAAGGTAATGTCTTGAGCCGTGCCGTCAAGGGTTAACACCGCAGCGGTGTTTCCGTATGCCGAAGTTGAAGCGATAACCTCAAAATCGACCGTGCTTCCGACGAAAACAGTAATCTCGTCGGTAACGCCGTTTCCGGTGATACCGATTTTTAGATTCCGCCCTTCTTCCGCAAACGCGAACATCGCCGTGGGGACGGCAAGCGCGACGAGCAGCATCGACAGAAGCGCTAATAAAGCCTTCTTTTTCATGTGTTTTTGTTCTCCTTTTTTGTTTTTTATTCTACCTTCCGCGGGTAAAAACGCTTCCTTCCGTCATTCTTTTTTGGGAGCGCCCGGCCACAGCCGCCGACAAGCAGAGCCGGGCTTCCAAAGAAATGCCTTTCGGGGCGTTTTATTGCGCGGAAAAATAGCCTTATGTAAGGAGATCGAAAAAAGTCAACAAAAAAACCTCTTCGGCGGCGCGCGTCGAAAAAACAATTTGGTTATAACCGCCCGGAAACAACAAACCGCATACCCGCTAAAGTATGCACTTGCCCCGAACCCCCATTAACTTTTAGACCTCCGAAACCGCACGTAAAAATGGTAACGCGCATTTTCTATGAGGCCAGTATAGCATTTCCTTTTACATATTGCAAGTGCTTTTATATACATTTTTGTAATTTTTTTAAGTAAATTTTTTTACCTTTTACATAAAAATATAGTTAAAACGGTTGTCGTTTTAATGCTTTTTTAACAATTGTGTGATAATATATACGGTGGACACGCAACTAAGGGAGCCAATCACATGTTAGAACTTAAAAATATCAAAAAAGATTACCGTATGGGCGATATGACCGTCCACGCGCTCAAGGGCATTTCCATTTCGTTTCGCGAAAGCGAATTCGTTTCCGTATTAGGCCCGTCGGGCTGCGGAAAAACGACGCTATTAAACTTGATTGGCGGGCTGGACAGCTATACGTCTGGGGATTTGGTCATCAACGGCCGCTCGACCAAGTCTTTCCGGGACCGCGACTGGGACGTCTACCGCAACCACCGCATCGGGTTTATTTTTCAAACCTACAATTTGATTCCGCACCAAACGGTGCTAAGCAACGTCGAGCTCGCGCTGACCATTGCGGGGTTGCCCAAAGCCGAGCGCGTCGCAAAGGCCAAGGCGGCTTTAGACAAGGTGGGGCTGTCCGACCAGTATTATAAGCGCCCCAACCAGCTTTCGGGCGGACAGAGCCAGCGCGTCGCCATTGCGCGGGCTTTGGTCAACGATCCCGAAATCCTGTTAGCCGACGAGCCTACCGGCGCCTTAGACACGACGACCAGCGTGCAGATTATGGATTTAATCCAGGAGATCTCCCGCGACCGGCTGGTCATCATGGTCACGCACAACCCGGAGCTTGCCGAAAAGTACTCCACAAGGATTATACGGCTTCTGGACGGGGAGCTGACGGACGACACGAACCCGTTTGACGGAAGTGAGGAATTAGGAGTGAGGAGTGGGGAACGAGGGATGGGAAAGGAAAGCGGCGAAAAAACCGACGTTCCTCACTCCCCACTCCTAATTCCTCACTCTAAAGCGAAGCGTAATAAGGGCAAAGAAAAAGCCAAAATGTCGTTTTGGACGGCATTCAAATTGTCGCTCCATAACCTGCTCACCAAAAAACGGCGCACCTTTATGACCAGCTTTGCCGGGAGCATCGGCATCATCGGCGTCTCGCTCGTCTTGTCCGTTTCCTACGGCGTGCAAAGCTACATCGACAACATGCAAAACGACATGCTGTCGGGCAACCCGATTACGGTCAGCGAAACAGCGCTGAATATTTCGGCGATGATGCAACAGGGCGGCGACGGGATAGACCGGGTCAAATGGGAAAACGGCAAAGTTAACGTCAGCTCAACCATGGCAAGTCTGGTTAAGCGCAGCGAAAACATGAGTAACCTCATGCAGTCCAACGAAATTACGCAGGACTACATCGACTACGTTTTGTCAATGCCCAAGGAAGATTGCGCCGCAGTGTTTTTGGATTACGGGTTAAACCTATCCAACAATATTTACACCGATTTTACCCCCGCCGTGCACAAGCCGTCGATCAACGGGGAAGTGTTGGATCGGGGCGACGCCGACGAACCGTCCAATATGTCACTTGCCGCCATTAAGGAAACGTACGCCTCCGTGCTTGCGTCCAGCGACTACAGCGACTACGCCCCCTATATCGGGACGTTGGACGACGTGTTCCGCCAAATCTCCGCCAACGACGACTACATTTTAAAGCAATACGACCTGCTGCCGGGCGGCAAGTACGCCACGGAGCCGGGCGACATCATGCTGGTGGTGCAAAAAAACAGGACAGGGATGCTGGGGCTTTCGGATCTTTTGCTGGCGCAGCTGGGGTACTTTACGCAGAACGAATTCATGAATATGGTGTTTAAGGCAACCGTCGATATGCCAAACGGCGCAAAGGACTTGTATGTACCCCAAATGGATAAATTTCAATTTGAATTCGATGAGTTTACCGGGGTGCTGGGCAAGACGTTCACCTACTACCCCAACACCGCCGCGTTCGAACCCTCAAAGCACATGCTGGAGATACCGGGCGTCGGCGCGGGCACAATGATAGACGCCGACACCATCGACATCTCCTCCTTTCGCCACGTCGCTTTCTCTAAGTATATCCCAGAAGCTAAAAAAGCGCTCGGGATTCCGCTGCGCATCGTCGGCATCTTAGAGCCTAATGACGACTTTCAATACGGAAGCTTAGAAACGGGCTTCTTCTACACCGAGGCGTTGCGGGACGAGATTTTCAAACTCGAAAAAGCGCACCCCTCCGCCATCGTGGAGGAGCTCACAAAATCCGGGAGCATTTCGTCCAATATCGGAAAGTTCTCGGCGGCAAGCAGCACCACGATTATGACGGGCGTCGTTTTTGACTACGATTTTGTCTATCCTTACGTAGACGGCGAACCGAAACCGGCCAAGGCCTACGCTACGGTGGGCTCGGGGAATGCGTTGGCGGGCATCGCGGGCTTATTCGGCGGCATGGTGAGCAATATGGGGGGCGGCAGCGGGTCGGAAATGCTGGAGGGTATTATCGCCGCGCTCAGCGCAAAAACCCTGTCATTGCGCGACCTTACGGGCCGGCGGGTCGTGTGGGAGGACGACCAGCTTGTTTTTAACGAAACTATCGCCAATTATATCGAAATTTATCCCGTGGATTTTAAGACAAAAGAACGCGTTTTAGAGCATTTAAAAGCGTGGAATAATAAGGACGAGGCCGTTGAATTTACCCGGCCGGACGGAACTCCCGTAAAGCTTGAGGCGGGCACGCGCGCCGAGGTCACATACCAGGATTTCCTCTCGCTGATTATCGCGATGATTAAAACGTTTATAGACATCATTACTACCGCGCTCGTGTGCTTTACGTCGCTGGCGCTGGTGGTATCTACCGTAATGATTGCGATTATTACCTACGTTTCGGTGGTGGAGCGCATCAAAGAAATCGGGGTCATCCGCTCCTTGGGCGGCCGCAAACGCGACGTTTCGTACCTTTTTAACGCCGAAACCTTTATGATAGGGTTGGTTTCCGGCGTGTTGGGTATCGCCGTCACGTATTTAGGGTCGTTTATTATCAACCTCTTTGTACACGCGTTCAACGCATCCATCGGCGCCATCGCCGTGTTCCCGATATGGATGGCGGCGATTATGGTGGGGGTCAGCGTGGGATTATCGCTGTTTTCCGGCTTCTTCCCCTCGCGCTCGGCCGCAAAGAAGGACCCGGTGGTGGCGCTGCGAACCGAATAGTACGAATTTGTTTCCGTCGGAATTTTTGCAAAAACCGGCAAGCTTTTTTTGGCGAAAATTCCTAGGGCATAAAAAAGCATTTGCTTTTTTATAGGCTTTGTGCTATCATTCATATTGGGATGGGATGCGCTTATCCCAAAGAGAGGAAGAAAGTTTTTAGATGGAAAGAATTACAAACAGAGCGACTGCCGTGGCGCCGAGCTTAACGCTTGCGATAACCGCCAAAGGCAACAAGATGAAGGCCGAGGGCTTAGATGTGGTGAGCTTTGCAGCGGGGGAGCCGGATTTTAACACGCCCGCTTACGTAATCGAAAAAGCGAAAGAGGCGCTCGATAAGGGCGTTACCAAGTACACGCCGTCGGCGGGCACATTGGATTTGCGCAAGGCGATTGCCGCCAAATTGCTTAAGGATAACGGGCTCTCATACGAGCCGAACCAGATTGTTGTGTCGAACGGCGCAAAGCATTCGCTGTATAACGCCTGTTTGGCACTTGTCAACCCCGGCGACGAGGTGCTGATCCCCGCGCCCTATTGGCTTACATACCCCGAGCTGGTTTTGCTTTGCGGGGGTGTGCCTATGTATATGGAAACCTCGGCGGCGCACGATTTTAAAATCACGCCGGACGAGTTAAAAAAGGCGATAACGGCCAAAACCAAGGCGGTTATCTTAAACAACCCGTCAAACCCGACGGGCACTGTGTATACGGAGGCCGAGCTTAAGGCGTTGGCGGCGGTGATTGAAAAGGCCGGCATCTATGTGATTGCCGACGAAATTTACGAGGAGCTTGTCTACGACGGACTTAAAATGTATTCGATAGCCGCGTATTCCGAAAGCTTAAAGAAAAATACGATTTTGGTCAACGGCTTGTCCAAGGCCTACGCGATGACCGGCTGGCGCGTCGGCTACACCGCGTCATGTAAGGATTTGGCCGAAGCCATGGACAACATGCAAAGCCACACGACGTCGAACGCCAACTCGATTGCGCAGTACGCCTCGGTCGCCGCCCTTTCCGATCCGGCGGGCGTTGCGTTTATTAAAGAACTGAAGGCGACGTTTACGCGCCGCCGCGATTTGGCCGTGAAATTATTGTCGGACGCCGCGCCGCTCTCGTTCGTCCGCCCCCAAGGCGCGTTTTACGTGATGGTCGGTATGGAGAACTTGGTCGGCAAGTCTTATGCGGGCAAAACCATAAAAAGCGCCGCCGATTTTTCCGAGCTTTTAGTAGACCACGCCCACGTCGTCACCATCCCATGCGAATCCTTCGGCGCCCCGATGTACATCCGCCTAAGCTATGCGATTGCGGATAGTCAGATAGAGAAGGGGATCGGGCGGATTGTGGAGTTTGCGAAGAGACTTGTCTAATAGAAACAAGAAAGCAAGGAGCTAACATTCATGGCTTTTGTAGCGGCAAAATGCACCGAGTGCGGAGCGGCTCTTGAGGTCGATGACGTAAAAGAAGCGGGTATCTGCCGTCATTGCGGCACAGCCTTTGTCACGCAACGGGTTATCACCCACCATAATACTTTTGTTACCGAGCATGTTACAAAAAACGTGTTCGGCGTCGAAAATAAATCCGCCGACGAGTTTTGCCGCGACGGCGATACCTTTATACAGCTCGGGGATTGGGTAAAAGCGGCAGCCGCGTTTGAAAAAGCCGCGACGTTAGAGCCGCGCAATTACAAGGGCTGGTTCGGGCTTGTCAAGGTACATACCCAAAACTTTTCCGATCTCTACGCCAAAAAGCACGAGGAATGCGCAGCTAAGGCATTGGCCGTGGCAAGCGAGGAAGAAAAACGGCTCATTACTTCTGCGCTGGAATCTTACAGGCGGGCACAGCTCAAAAACGCGCAAAGCAAGGTCGGCGGGTATGCGGCAAAGGTAGCGGAAGCCAATGTTGCGTATAGGGCGTATAGAGGCGCGCAAATTTGGATGTATACCATCGGCATAATTCTTTGCCTCACCCTCGTCGCGCCTTTGTTTCTTTGGGCAGGCGCCTCGTTAAAAAAGGATAAGTTCTTAGATCTGTGCTTCGAAATAATTAAAGCGGAGCACGAGTTTAAAAAATTCGGGATACCGACACCGCCTGCAGAAAAAAGATGGAATGACGAAAAAATGCGCCCACAAGCCCTTCTGCGACACGAAGATAAGGATTAGCATGAAATACATTTCCACACGTAATAAAAATAAAGCCGTCTCGGGTTCCGAGGCGATTGTGCAAGGTATTTCGCCCGAGGGCGGATTATTTGTGCCGGGCGAATTTCCGCAAATCGCCGAGGCGGAGTTTTTGCATTTTTGCGCGCTGGATTACGCCGGACGCGCCGCGTTTATTTGCGCAAAGTTTTTGCCCGAATTAATATATTGTCAGGGGGACGGTGGTGTTGACAATGTTGTCAACACCACCGTCCCCCTGACAATATTTTGTGAAAAAGCCTACGCTCTCTTCGAGGACAGCGACCCCGCGCCGCTGGTTAAGGTAGACGGGAACATGTATCTGCTCGAATTATGGCACGGGCCGACGCACGCGTTTAAGGACATCGCGCTCACGTTGATGCCGTATTTGTTGACGGGCTCGAAAGCCGTGCTGCAGGGTCAGAGATCAGGGAATGGGGACGAAACCGAGGGGTCAGGGGTCAGGGGTCAGGGGTCAGGAAACGAGGGCACAGGTATCAGGGCACAAGGCACAGGTGAAGACGATATGCTTCATCCGTTATCTGTGCCTTGTGCCCTGTGCCCTGATACCTCGGACACGAGTCCCGAGCCCCGAGTCCCGAGTCCCGACTACTCCCTAGACACCCTTATCCTCGTGGCCACATCCGGCGATACGGGCAAGGCGGCGCTCGAGGGCTTTAAGGACGTGCCGGGGGTCAGGGTAATTGTGCTGTACCCCGAGGACGGCGTTTCGGATCTCCAAAAGCTGCAAATGCAAACTGCCCGGGGCGGGAACGTGAAGGTATTTGGCATCAAGGGCAACTTTGACGACGCGCAAAATGCCGTTAAAGCGATTTTTGCCGACGCGGACGTGGCGGCGGAGCTTGCTTCCTACGGCGTCGCGCTTTCCTCCGCAAACTCGATTAATTTCGGCCGTCTGCTACCGCAAATCGTCTATTATTTTTCGGCGTACGCGGATTTATTCAACGGCGGACAAATCGCGATGGGCGATAAAATCAATTTCTGCGTGCCGACGGGTAACTTTGGCAACATTTTGGCGGGGTATTACGCGCTTAGAATGGGCTTGCCCGTCAATAAGCTGATTTGCGCCTCTAACCGCAATAACGTTTTAACCGACTTTATCCGCGGCGGGCAGTACTGTGCCAACCGCGAATTTTACCGCACGGCAAGCCCGTCGATGGATATTCTCATCAGCTCCAACTTAGAGCGGCTGGTGTTTGAGCTGTCCGGCCGCGACGATGTTTTAACGGCGGAGCGCATGGCCGCGCTCAAAAAGAGCGGCCGTTACGACATTACGCCGGACGAGCTTTCTGAGCTCGGGAAGATATTTTGGGGTGGGTACGCCGACGAGGAAACCTGCCGAACCGCGCTATCCGACGCCTTTGACGAATACGGCTACATCGCCGACCCCCACACCTCCGTGGCACTCGCGGTGTACGCGGAATATTTGGCCGAAAACCCTGAGGATTCCGGGACTAAAACCGTCATCCTTTCCACCGCCAGCCCCTATAAGTTTGTCAAAGACGTGCTTGTCGCGCTCGGCGAGGATCCTCTCCCCTCGGAGCAAAAAAACCTAAAGCTTTTGGAGGAAATCACCGCGCTGCCGATTCCGGACGCCCTTAGCGAGCTCTTCAGCCTCAAAAAACGCCACATCGGCGTTTTAGAGAAGCGCGAGGTGCGGGCGGCGGTGCTGGAATATGTTAAAAACGAATAGCGAATAGCGAATAGCGAATAGCGAATAGCATCGGAAGGATTTGTTTGTAATCATGCAAAGGAGAGCGCGTGGAACAAGAGAACGAATTTTTTGAACCATAAAACATTTATCCCTCGCTATTCGCTATTCACTATTCGTTATTCGTTATTCGTTGATAAGCATTTATCCCTCGTTATAAAGGAATTTTCTATGGAACTCCACATTCAATTCGTCCCCGGCGGCGTGTGCGCCCCGCTTGGCTTTAAGGCCTCGGGCATCCGCTGCGGTATCCGTAGGGGCAAAACCAAAAAAGACTTGGCGCTGATTGTATCGCAAGCTCCTTCAAGCGCGGCTGCGATATACACCACGAATTTGGTGCAGGCGGCGCCCATTTTTGTCACGCGCGAAAACCTCTCTGACGGATGCGCACGCGCCCTTATCTGCAACAGCGGCATCGCCAACACCGCCGTCTCAGACGGGGTGGAAAAAGCGCGGGGTATGTGCGCTATTACGGCCGCCGCGCTGGGCATTGAGCCTTGCGACGTGATTGTCGCTTCGACCGGCGTCATCGGCCAATCGCTAAATTTGGAGCCGATTGAACAGGGAATCACGCAATTGGTCGCCGAGCTCTCCCCCGAGGGCGGCAGCTTAGCGGCGGAGGCCATCATGACGACCGACACCGTTAAAAAAGAGGCGGCCGTTACCTTCGATGTCGGCGGGCGTCCCGTAACCATCGGCGGCATTTGTAAGGGCAGCGGCATGATTAACCCCAACATGGCGACGATGCTTGCGTTTTTAACGACCGACGCCGATATCGCGCCCGAGTTGTTGGCAAAAATGTTAAAAGAGGCGGCGGACGCCAGCTTTAACCGCGTCAGCGTGGACGGCGACACCTCCACCAACGATATGCTGAGCATTATGGCGAACGGGATGAGCGGCGTGAGAATAGTGGACAGTGGACAGTGGACAGTGGACAGTGAAGCAGATGAAACTACAAATTACAAATTACAAATTACAAATACGGATGGCCATGCGAAAGAACCCGTAGGGGGCGGCCCATTGGATGCCCCGCACCAAACCGCAAATACCTGTGATGGCGGGGCGCCCAATAGGTCGCCCCCTACGGGGAACAACAAACCCAATCCATCCGCCATTCCTAATTCCTCATTCCTCATTCCTAATTTGGTGCCCGCATCTTCCAATTCGTACGAAAAATTCCAGTTCGCTCTCAACGCCCTCTGCATGCACCTTGCCAAGATGCTGGCAAAAGACGGCGAGGGAGCGACCAAACTTGTCGAGTGCAACGTTTGTGGTGCGCCGGATATTGAAGCTGCGAGAAAAGCCGCCGACGCGGTGATAAATTCGCCGCTGGTCAAAACCGCCCTGTTCGGCTGCGACGCCAACTGGGGCCGCATTTTGTGCGCGGTCGGGTACGCGGGCGCGGCATTAGACATCTCCAAAATTTCCATCGCCTTTGTCAGCGCGGCGGGCAAAATTTTAGTATGTAAAAACGGCGCCGGCTTTGAATTCAGTGAAGAGAAGGCATTGGAGATTTTAAAATGCAATGAGATTACTGTCGAAGTCCATCTTAACCAAGGCGGGTTTGCCGCTTCCGCGTGGGGTTGCGACCTAAGCTATGACTACGTAAAAATCAATGGCGATTACAGAAGTTAGAAAATTACTTAAATCGCTTGCTTTCCCCGTTTTTTAATGCTATACTATTCTAGCCCTTAAAAATCCGGGGCAAATCCTTACTCCGCTAACTACTGCACTACTGCACTACTGTACTATTGCACTATCATGTGGGGTCGCCGGGCCGGTTAGTTAAAGACGCGGCCAAAAGTCCAAAAGGAGGTAAACTAAATGAACCGATACGAAGTGCTGTACATCTTAGAAACAAAGCTCGAAGACGCCGTTCGCGAGGCCGAGATTGAAAAATTTTCAAATCTCGTCACGGAAAACGGCGGCGAGGTCGAAAGCGTGGTAAAAACCGCGCCGTGGGGAAGCCGGAGATTCGCCTATCCCATCGACTATAAAACCGAGGGCTTTTATGTGCTTATGACGTTTACGGGCAAGCCGGAATTCCCGGCCGAGCTCGAGCGCCGCATGAAAATCGCAGATCATGTTGTCAGGTACAAAGTAATGAGAAAGTAGGAAAGGGATAAAATATAAAATATAAAATATAAATTGTTGTTTTATGTGATTGTGGGTTATCCCAGTTTGCGAAAAGAAAAAAGCCGAAATTTATATTTTATATTTTGTATTTGGAACCCCTGTCATTTTGTAAAACAAAATAATAGGAGAACATTATTATGAACAAAAGTTTTTTAGTGGGCAACCTGACCCGCGACCCGGAGGTTACGACCACCGGGACGGGAATTACGGTTTGCAAATTCGGGATTGCGGTCAACCGCAATTTCGTGAACGCCGCCGGAGAGCGCGAGGCCGACTTTTTTAACATAGTGGCATGGCGTGGCTTGGGCGACAACTGCGGCAAGTATCTTACCAAGGGCTCGAAAGTGGCAATCAGCGGCTCGATTCGCACGCGCACCTACGAGAAGGAAGGCCAAAAGCATTACGTGACCGAAATCGAGGCCGACGACGTGGAATTTTTAACGCGTACCGGCATGGGTGAACGTACCGAAAACACCGGGCAATTCCCGGGGGCCGGCGAGCCGCCGGTAAGGCGGCCCGCTTCCGCGCCCGCAGCTGCGCTGAAGCCGATCGACGACGACGGGCTGCCTTTCTAGCATGAAGATTATAAAAAAGCACTGGTTGAGAATACTCGCAATAGCTCTGCCGTTTATCATGATTTGCTTTAATATCGCCGCGACAGGGATTTTGACCGACGGCTTTTACCTTAGGCCGACTGCCAATAAGGCGTTTTTTATTGCAATGATCGGCGAGGTAATTTTTGCGTTCGTGATCGGATTATTGCTTTGGCTATTTTCTCTCTTGCTTGACAAAAACAAGAAAAATTAAGGAGATTTTCAAAAACATCATGGAAAAAGATAAAGAAAAAAAAGAAAGGCCCGCCGCCCCGGCGACGGGAGAGGCCGGAGAGGATAAGGGAAAACGCCCTCCTCAAAAGCGCCCCCCTAAGCGTAAGGTCTGCGCGTTTTGCGTGGAAAAAATCGCGGTAATCGACTATAAAGACTTCGGGAAACTGAAGCGCTATATTACCGAAAAGGGCAAAATCGTCCCGCGCCGCCAATCCGGCACGTGCGCCTCGCACCAGCGCGAGCTGGCGGTTGCCATCAAAAACGCCCGCCTTATGGCGCTTTTGCCGTTTAAGGCGGAGTAGGGTTTACAAAAGGAGGCCGACCATGAAAAAAATCCTTTTGCTTGTCACTATGGCGGCCATCGCGTTTGTGATGGTGGCGTGTGTGCTGAGTTTTTTTGAGGCCGCGTTTCCGCTGTGGAGCGTGAGGGGCATAAAAAGCGGATGGTTTTTATGCGATCCGGTCGGAGCCGGCATGTTAGGCGCGAAGACCCCGTTTGATAAGGTCGGTAAAACGATCACCGTTATTTCGACGGTAACGGACGGCGCGAGGGTCGATTGGAGCATCTATGCGGTTGTTATCATTGCATACGTGGCGGCGGTCGCGGTTCCCCTGACTGGGCTCGTATCCATAATCTTACTTCTTGTAAGAAAAAAGCTTGGCAAGAACAACCTTGGCGACGGAATCGGAATGGTTTTTCTCCCGATACTTCTAATGATATTCAGCGGCGGAAAGATTTGGAAAAACGCGGGCGTTGCTCCCGGGCCGTTATTGCCGATATTGTTGATATGCGGCGTGGCGGTGGTCGTATGTACGGCGCTGTCCCTCGTGAATAAGGAGAAAAGGAAATCATAAAAGACGTAATATGGTATCCGTCAACAACATTTCACTGCAATTCGGCTCTCGCGTTCTTTTTGAGAACGTGAGTTTAAAGTTTACCAAAGGCAACTGCTACGGCGTCATCGGCGCTAACGGGGCGGGCAAGTCCACGTTCCTCAAGATTTTGACGGGCGAGTTAGAGCCCAACAAGGGCGACGTATATATTGACAAAAAGGACCGCGTTTCGGTGCTGGCGCAAAATCAAAATTTATTTGACGAGAGCACCGTGTTGCAGACGGTGATGCTTGGGCATGCGCGGCTGGTGGAGCTTTCCGCCGAGCGGGACGCATTATATCAAAAGGAAGAATTCACCGACGCGGACGGCGTGCGCGCGGGGGAGCTCGAGGCGGAATTTGCCGAAGCCGGCGGCTACGAGGCGGAGTCGAACGCCGAAACGCTGTTAAACTCTTTAAAAATAGATCCCGCTCTTTTTAACGAGAAGATGGGGGACTTAGACGTTAAGGTTAAGGTTAAGGTGCTGCTGGCGCAGTGCCTTTTCGGCAGCCCGGACGTCCTTGTTTTAGACGAGCCGACCAACAACTTAGACCCAAAATCCGTCAAGTGGTTCGAGGATTATTTGTTCTCCCTAGAGGAGACGATTATCATCATCGTTAGCCACAACCGGCACTTTTTAAACCGCGTCTGCACGCACATCTGCGACGTGGACTTTAAGAAAATCAACATCTATGTGGGCAACTACGACTTTTGGTACGAGACGAGCCAGCTACTGGCGCGTCAGGCAAAAGAGCTCAATAAGAAAAACGAGCAGCGCGCCAAGGAGTTGCAGGAGTTTATCCAACGCTTTTCCGCCAACGCCTCTAAATCCAAGCAAGCCACCAGCCGCAAAAAAGAGCTTGAAAAGTTAAAGCTTGAGGACATCAAGCCCTCCAACCGCCGCTACCCGTTTATCGATTTTAAGTATGACCGCGACATCGGCAACGAGATTTTAGAGGTCGAAGGATTGACCAAAAAAGGCTTTTTTGAAAACGTTTCGTTCAAGTTAAAAAAAGACGACAAAATTTGTTTTGTAACCTCGCAAAGCCCGCGTGTTTCGATGCTGTTCGATATTATTATGGGCATCGAAAAGCCGGACGCCGGGCACGTCAAGTGGGGCCAAACCATCACCCCGGCGTACTTGCCGCAGAATTATGACAATTTTTTTGACGGCGTGGATCTCAATTTGGTGGAATGGATTGCCCAGTACTCCAAGGAAAAGTACGAGGAATACCTGCGCGGGTGGCTGGGAAGAATGTTGTTTTCCGGCCAAGAGGCGCTTAAAAAGGCAAAAGTACTGTCGGGCGGCGAAAAGGTGCGCTGCATGTTTTCGCGCATGATGCTCTCAAACGCCAACTTCCTCGTATTCGACGAGCCTACAAACCACCTCGATTTAGAGGCGATTACCGCGCTCAACAAGGGCATGACCAATTTTAAGGGCGGCATGCTGTTCATCACGCACGACGAGGAAATCATGTCTACCGTCGCAAACCGCATCATCGAGATTGAGGACACCAAGGTGTTCGATAAGGATACAAACTACGACGCGTATTTGGAATTATAAATGAAAAGACCGTGGTCGGCGATTATAATGTTAATTCTGTTGGCGGCCGGCATGATTGCCATTATTGTCGTTTTACTTGCGGTGAACCCGGCCGATAAACCGATTGCCGAATTGCTTCCCGCCGTCATTCTGTGCTTTTTTATTTTGGCGGGCAGCCTTGTGACGCTCGTTTTTTTTCTTGTCCCTAAAAAGATTAAAACCAAAACCGCGTCTTCCGGGACGCTCAGCTTTGACGGCTGGCGCTGGAACGGCAGATCTCCCGGAGATATTAAGGCGTATTTAGAGCAATATTCCGTTAAAACTGAGGAAGTATCGTGGGAAGAAAAGGCGGGCAAGGCGGCTTGGCTTAAGTCTCCCCTCAAAATCACGTTGTTTCTCGTCGTGTTGTTCGAGGTCATTTTTGCCGCAATCGCGATTTTTTTTGATATCGGGCTGTCTAATAAATTAAAAACGTTTTTTGTCCTTCAATCCGGCTTAATCATCCCGTTGGTCGCCTTTGTCGCGATGTGCTTTCAGGGAAAGGGCTACGGCATGGGGGGCAACGGCTCAAGCGGCCATTTTTCAAAGGACGTCGAATTGCCGGGGTATCGGGCGGAGGTATTTCAGGAGCAAAAGTGCAAAAAGTGCGGCGGCGCCGTTTTTACGGTTGAGGGAAAACGCGAGGAACAGCTATACCGAATGATTTGTAAAGCATGCGGAGAAATGGAGTACATCGAGGACAGCGCCGATTTTTGGGATGAAACCGATGCGGAAATTACCTTTTGTCGTTGCGCTAACGAAAGCGCGCATGACGCCATGTACCTCACATTAGGGCATGCCCTGCATGAGGACAAAACAAAAAGCTGGCTGTACATCGGTTATCTTTGCGCGGAATGCGGCGCGCTCGGCTGCATAGACGAGATAAAACTGGCATAAAATTCTTGCGGGATTTGCGGGGGTGTGGTACAATAGAAGTTAGGAAGGAGACAGATATGGAAAGCGAAGCGATGCCCGCGGAAATTCCCGAGGTTCCCGCAAAGAAAGTTTTTGTAAAAACGGATATTACGATTGAGCTCGACCACGCAAAACGGGCGTGCTTTGTGCTGCAGCAAAACCGGTTTGACGTTGTTAAGGGCATGACGGTTAAGAACAACTCCGATACGGAGATGCTTGATGTGCGGCTCAAAATCTGGTCGAACCCGCATTTTTTTAAGGAAACGTATTTTTCTATTGCCGCTTTGGGCGCCGGGGCGCAACACCAATTCCAAGATATCAAAATCGTGCTCGATTACGATTATTTGGCATCGCTAGAGGAGCGCGTTAAAACGGAAATTATCATCGAGGCCGAAGTTGAGGGCGCGTTTGTCAAAAAAGAAATTTTTATCATCGACGTTTTGGCGTACGACGAGTGGCCGGGCTTTGAGATTCTGCCCGAATATTTGGCGGCGTTTTCCACCCCCAAAGACCCCGCCGTGAATGTGATTATTTCCGAGGCGGGTCAGCTTTTAAAGGCCGAGGGGCTAAGCTTTGACGGCTACCAGTCGGGTGACCCCAACCGCGTGTTCAAGCAATTGGCCGCGATATACGCAGTAATCAAAGCCAAAAATCTCGTCTACGCCAATCCGCCCGCGAGCTTTGAGCGCCAAGGCCAAAAGGTGCGGTTCCCCAAAATAATCCTCGATTTAGGGTTAGGCACTTGCCTCGATACCGCCATGCTGTTTTGCTCGTGCGCCGAGGCCGTGGGCATCAACCCCGTCATATTTTTAATCACGGGCCACGCCTTTCCCGGGTTTTGGCTGGAAGATAGCTGCTTCCCCGAGTGCGTGGGCGACGACCTTTCCGCCGTCAAAAAATTCATGGCGGACGGCATCTCCAAAATGACGGCGCTCGAATCCACGTTAAGCACCGACGGCAAAACCGGATACGCGGGCGCGGTTGCCGCAGCAACCGCAAGGCTCGAGGACGGCCGCGGCTTTATGATGTACATAGATATTAAGCGGGCGCGGCGCGGCGGGATTTTGCCGCTGCCGGTGCGCTATGGCTCGGACGGGAGCTATCGCGTGGACCGCGAGATTTACGAGGCGCAAAGAGAGGAGATTAAGAGCTTGCGCTGGGGGGAGGAAATCGAGCCGGAGGCGCAAGGGCTTGGGGACCGCTTTGAAAAATGGAAGCGCGACCTCCTTAACATAACGCTACGCAATCCTTTAATCAACTATAAGGTAAACCGCGCCGGAATCCCGCTCCTAAACTACGAACTGGCCGAAACCTTTAACGCGTTAGCAGGCGGGGGGCAGCTCTCGTTGGCCGAGCACCCGCGCGAACTCAAAAAAATCTCCGATATCACCAAACTCAAAAATGAGGGCGCGATTTTTGAGAGGTTTATCCAAGAGGAGCTTGCCGACGGGCGTCTCCGATGCGTGTTTGAAAGCGGAGAGATGAACAAGCGCCTGACTAAAATGTTCCGCGCGGCGCGCCTAGCTTTAGAGGAAACCGGCGCGCGCACCTTGTTTTTGGCGCTCGGGTATTTAAAATGGCAGGATAAGGATAAGCCGGGCATTGACCGGTTCTCTCCGATTGTTTTGGTGCCGGTCGAGCTGAGCCGAAAATCCGCGCGCGCGCAGTTTCAGTTGCAGCAAGCCGAAGAGCCCGCCCAAATCAACCTAAGCTTAATCGAAATGCTGCGCTCAACTTTCCGGATTGACGCCTCCGGGTTAAGGGCGCTGGCAAGCGGTGAAAACGGCCCCGATATTCCGGCGATATTGACGCACCTCGCCAAACTGGTTTTAAGTCAAAAGGGCTGGGAGGTTATCGAGGCCGCTAATTTCGGGTCGTTTAATTATTCGGGCTTTATGCTTTGGCATGACTTAAACTCCCGGGAAAAAGCGGTGCGTTCCCACCCGTTGACGGGCTCTTTGATTGCGGGGAAGTTGGATAAAAAATTGTTCGAGCCCGCATTTGCGCCCAGCGGGAACCCCCATCTTTATTTGCCGGTGGATTCCGATTCGTCGCAGACTAAGGCCACCCGCGAGGCGTCAAGCGGCAAAACCTTCGTTCTTTTCGGCCCGCCCGGCACCGGCAAGAGCCAAACCATCACCAACATCATCGGCAACGCCCTTGCGCACGGCAAAAAGGTACTGTTCGTCGCCGAAAAAGCGGCGGCCTTAGGCGTGGTCAAAAGGCGGCTCGAAAAACTCGGGCTGTGGGATTTTTGCTTGGAGCTGCACAGCAACAAGGGTAAGAAAAAGGATTTTTACGAGCAGTTCGACAAGGTATTAGAGCTTGCGCAAAACGCCAAAGACGTAAACTATGCGGAAACGGCGGGCAAATTGGCCGCAGCCGAGGGAGAGCTTCAAAGCTTCGCGGCGGCGATGAACGAAAAGCGGCCGGTCGGGAGCTCCGTGTTCGAGGCGGTCAATACCCTGATTGAGGCGGGCGGGGCGGAGGATGCAATCGACGTTGCGCATACCGATGTGAGCGGCGCGGCGCTCGAGGCCGGCACCGACGCCCTAAAAAGCTTGGCCGACATCGGCGCGGTGCTGGGGGAGCCCGTCAATTCGGCGTTTTGGCACACGTCCGTGACCGATTACAGCTTTGAGCTGCAAGCGGCGGTAGATAAGCGCTCCCATGAGATTACCGGGAATTACGAGGGCTTTATGCAAAGCTACAATCGTTTGGCGGAGCTTGTAAAACCGCAAAAAAGCGCCCCCGATTTTGCAAAGTTCGAGACCATAAACGGCGTTTACGACACGCTGCAGTCCGCGCTCTATTACGCCAAAAAGAACGGCTTTTTGCGTTTTATGGCGACGGTTTTTGCAAAGCGCCACCGCGCGATGCGTAAAAACCGTCTGTATGGCAAGCTAAAAGCCCTCATAAAACAAAAGCCCGGGGATGCGGCGGAGATTTTTGCGGGCATGGAAAGGTTTATCGAATCCGAGCGCGCGCTCTCGGCAAAATTGGGCTACGGGACGGCGTTCCAAAGCTCCGAAAATCATGCGTTCGAGATTTTTTGCGCGGCCGAGGGCTTTGCTTCGTCGCTCCCTAGCTTGCGCGACGCGTGCATTTACAACGAAAACCGTAAAAAGTGCGAACAATTCCCGCAACTCGCCGAGGTGGTTAAGGCGTATCACGCGGGCGAGGTTCAAAGCTCCGAGGCCGTGGCGCTGTTTAGGCGGAGCTTTTGGCAAAGCTGGCTTGTCGCCACGGTCTCGGCCGACCCCGTATTAAAAACGTTTTCGCCTGGGGCCTACGCCACCAAGCGCGAACGCTTCCGCGCCTTTACGGAGCTGGTGACCGACATCACCAAAAAAGAGATTTACCTCAAAATGGCCGAGGGGCTCCCTAACTTTCAATTCGCCTCCGCCGCCAGCTCCGAGCCCGGAATTTTGATGCGCGCCGTGAAAAACCGCGGACGCGGTATTTCGATCCGCAGCCTGTTCGAGCGTATCCCGGAGCTTATCCGGAAAGTAAAGCCCTGTATGCTGATGAGCCCGCTCTCGGCGGCGCAGTATTTGCCGTCCGATTTTCCTGGCTTTGACATGGTGGTGTTCGACGAGGCGTCGCAATTAAAAACGTGCGAGGCGGTGGGTGCCGTCGCCCGCGGCGCCGCAACGGTGGTGGTGGGGGATCCTAAGCAGCTGCCGCCCACGACGTTCTTTAATGCGGGCCAGGGCGAGGGCGAAACCGATTTCGAGCTCATGGACCAAGACAGCGTTTTAGACGAAATGCTGGCGCTCAATATTCCGCAGCACCGCCTCTTGTGGCACTACCGCAGCGAGCATGAAAGCCTGATTGCTTTTTCTAACGTCAACTATAACGAAAACTCCTTAATCACGTTCCTCTCGCCGGACGACACGCATTGCCGCGTGGAATTTAGAAAGGTGGAGGGCGTATACGACCGCGGCAAGACGCGCACCAACCCAAAAGAGGCCGAGGCGGTAGTTGAAGAATTATTTAAGCTTTTACGCGACCCTGATACGCGGAATTTAAGCTATGGCATCGTCACGTTTAACATCACGCAGCAAAATTTAATCGAGGATTTAATCGATAAGAGGCTTTCCGCCGAGCCGCAGTTGGAGCGGTTCTTTACGGGCGGCGAAAGCCCCGTATTTATTAAAAACATCGAAAGCGTGCAGGGGGATGAGCGCGACGTAATTATTTTTTCGGTCACGTACGGTACGGATAAGGACGGACGCATGACCGTCAACTTCGGGCCCATCAACCAAGACGGCGGGTGGCGGAGGCTCAACGTCGCCATCACCCGCGCCTGCAAAAGGGTGCTGATTTTCTCCACCGTCCGCCCGGAGCAAATCGACACCTCGCGCACGTCCGCCTTAGGGGTCAAGGGCCTTAAAGACTTTATGAGCTTTGCGTTAAATCCCGACGCGTATTTTACGCGGCACCCCTCCGCGCCTTGCTCGCCCTTTGTCGCCTCCGTCGCCGACGCGCTGAAATCGGCCGGCTTTAAGGTATCGGCAAATACGGGCCGCAGCGCCAATAAAATCGACGTCGCGGTGAGCGATGCAAGCGGCCGCTATATCGCGGGCATTATTTGCGATGACGGCGGGATGCCCCACAACCGGGCCGCGCGCGACCGCGAGTACGGGCGCGAGAGCTTCTATCGGCGCATGGGCTGGAATCTGACGCGCGTTTATGCCGTGGAATGGTGGCAAAACCGCGCGGCTGAGGCGCGGCGGCTTATCCATTTCGCGCGGGGCGGCCGGGACAGCGTCGCGCGCGTGGGTGCGGAGTCCAAAGAGGTGATCGCCGCCGAAATCGAAAAAAACACCGTGGAGATATCCTTTAACCCCGATATTCCGCTGCCGCAAATCCCGTATAAAGCCGCGGATCTAGGGAACCCGCGCGAGCCCGATGAGCTGTACGCATATGCAAACGCCGCGCTCGCCGCTGCGCAAGTAAAAAAGATTATTGATACCGAGGGGCCGATCAGCGATCAAGCCCTATACCGCAAAATCGCCGCCGCGTGGAGCGTCTCGCGGATGGGTCAAAAATTCAACGATCTGGTCGGCCAACTGGTAGAGCGCCTTAACCCCGTTTCGAACACGACGCAAAGCCGCAAGTTTTTCTGGCGCGCAAAGCCCGACATCGACATGAAAAATTTCCGCACCAACGAGGCCGGCCGCAAGCCCGAGGACATCTGTAAAGAGGAATACGCCGTGGCCGCTCTGTATGTTTTAAAATGCGTCGGCAGCATCGGCGCCGAGGATTTAACGCGCGAAACGGCGCGGCTGTTCGGCTCTGCCAAAACCCCGGCCGCCGCGATGCGCATCGGCTATGCGTTATCACTGCTGGTTTCGCA
>WQYM01000001.1 GCA_009781235.1 Bacillota bacterium | reverse complement strand
TCTCGAGGCCGTTTTTGTTTGTTTGTTTAAAAGAGCCGGTGGGGCTTGCAAAAGAATTTGTCGACTATGTGCTTTCCGAAACGGGTAGAGACATACTGAGAAAAGAAGGGCTGATTATCATAGAAGAGGCGGGCGTCGAATGATGAAATTATGGTGGATGTGGGTAATCATAGGCCTTATCGGCGCGGCGTTTGTCGCCATGCTTGTTTCTTCCCTGCGCCAAGACCTTAAATCGGTGGGCATCGAAAAGGCGGAGACGGGTCAAACGACAAAACCCGCCGGAGGCTTCCGAAAGTTTAAGGAGAAATTGAGCGGGCGCATTTTCTTTTTGCTTGCGCTTTCCGCGCTTTCCGCGCTTGCGCTCATTACCATATTTATTATCGTGCAAGCAGCCGGCTTTTTTGGCGAGGTCAGCCTGTGGGACTTTTTGTTCGGCTCTAAGTGGTCGCCCACCAAAGGGGGATTCGGCATATTGCCCATGATCGTAGGCACCCTGTTCGTCACGTTGGGCGCGATTGTGATCGGCGTCCCGATCGGGGTGGCTTGCGCGATATTTTTGGCGGAATTCGCTCCGGACAAAGTCCGCAACGCGTTTCGCCCCGCGATTCAGTTGTTGGCCGGCATCCCGTCGGTGGTCTACGGCTTTGTGGGCCTTATCTTTGTCGTCCCCTTTATCCGTGAATTCATCGGCGGACCGGGGCTTAGTATGCTTGCGGGCTCCGTCGTTTTGGCGATTATGATTTTGCCCACCGTCATCAGCATTTCGGAGGTCGCGTTGCTGTCGCTCCCGAAGCCCTATAAGGAGGGCGCGCTGGCACTGGGGATGACGCAATGGCAATCGATATGGCGCGTCCAAATCCCGGCGGCAAAGTCCGGCATCATCGCCTCCATTATTTTGGGCGTCGGCCGCGCCGTGGGCGAGACGATGGCAGTTATTATGGTGCTCGGCAATGCAACCGCTTTTCCCGAATCGATTTTGGCGCCGATGCGTACCTTGACGACCAATATCGGGCTTGAGATGGGGTATGCCGAGGGTAAGCACCAGCAGGCGCTTTTTGCGACGGGCGTCGTGTTGTTTGTGATTATCATGCTCATTAACAGCATTGCCCAATATATTACCCGCGATAAGCTGAAAGGGGCGGCGAAAAAGAGGAAAAAGAAGCCGAGCTTAGCGGTCGCGGTTGCCGGAGGAGTGCCTCCGGAAGCGCAAATCACAAATTACAATCCGCAAACTACAAATGCGGATACGGAAACCGCGGGGATTTCGCAAAATGTAAACGCGGATGCGGGAACCGTAGGGCGCGGCCTTGCCCCCGCCGTTGTAGGGGGCGGCCCATCGGGCGCCCCGCAGATTTCGGCGTCACAGTTGCAATCCGCGCCGCAAGGCCCGCCGCGCCCCCAGCCCTTAATTTCGTCCGGCGATAAGGCCGGCCGTCGCGCCAGCCCGCGCGCGACGCAAAGGGCAGCTAAAGTTATCATTTGGGCGGCCGCAGTATTAGTGTTAGCGGTTTTGATAGCGATTATTGTATATCTTTTGATTATGGGCGTACCCGAGCTTACTTGGGAATTCCTCACCCAAAACCCGCGCGATATGGGGCGCGAGGGCGGCGTTGCGGCCACCATAGTCAGTACGTTTGTGGTTACGGGGCTTGCGCTCCTTATATCAATACCGTTCGGCATAGGTTCGGCGTTTTATTTGGCGGAATACACAAAAGAGAACATTTGGACCCGCGTCATCCGCTTTTCCGTAGAGTCGCTGGCGGGCATCCCCTCGATCGTATACGGGTTGTTCGGCTTCATCATATTTGTTTCCGCTTTCGGCTTCTCCGCACTGTCCGGCGGGCTGACGCTTGCGATTATGGTATTGCCCACCGTCATCCGCACGTCTGAGGAGGCGATAAAAACCGTGCCGAACTCCTATCGTGAAACGAGTTTTAGTTTGGGCGCGTCTAAGTGGCAAACGGTTTTGTACGCGGTGTTCCCGACGGCGCTTCGGGGCATTGTGAACGGCGTAATTTTGGGAATCGGCCGCTGCGTTGCCGAGACCGCCGCCGTCATTTTGACGGCGGGCTCCGCGCTAAGGATGCGAACGATGGCGAGCCATTTCTTTATCCTTGCGGACGAGGGGATTTCGATGGAAAAGGCGTACGGAACCGCCGCGCTCTTAATCATTTTAATTTTAATTATCAACGTTGGTTTCAACGCGCTTCTTAACCGCTTTGTGGGGCGCGATGCGCGGGCGACCAAAAAGGGCAAGAAGAGGCTTTTGAAGGCGGGGTAAGTCGGGGTTCGGGGTTCGGGATTCGGGATTCGAATTTAGGGAGATTCAGAAGTGATAAAAAACTACAAGGAGCTTGAAGTTTGGCAAGTAAGTAGAGAACTTGTAAAAAGAGTATATTTGCTTACAAAGAGGTTGCCGCGCAACGAACAATACGGATTAACAAGCCAAATGTGTCGTGCCGCGGTATCTATACCGTCGAATATTGCAGAAGGGCATTCTAGAAACTCAACGAAAGAATACATTCAGTTTTTAGCCATATCAAGAAGCTCAAGTTGCGAGCTGGAGACTCAATGTCTTCTTTGTGTAGATGTAGGATATTTGTCAGATACTGATATTGAGGATTGCTTGTGTCTTGTAGCCCGAATCGGTCAAATGATAAACGCCTTAATTAAAAAACTTGATACATAAAACTAATTTCGAATTCCGAATCCCGAACCCCGAACCCCGACGATACCGAATGCCAATGTTTTGCAAATGGAGATTGACTCACACAATGATGCCTAAAATAGTTATCAAAGATTTCAACTTCTACTACGGCGACAAGCAAGTCATCAAGAATTTGAACTTGACGGTCGAGTCTAACGCCATTTTGGCGGTAATCGGTCCTGCCAACAGCGGGATTTCCACGTTGCTGCGCTCGATAAACCGCCTGTGCGACCTAAACCATGAGGCGCGCCACACGGGCGAGATTTTGTTGAACGGCGAAAATATTTTTGCTCCGGACTGCGTGGTAACGGAGCTGCGGCGTAAAGTGGGCATGGTGTTCGACATCCCCCGGCCGCTTCCGTTGTCGATTTTCGATTTTGTCTCTTACGGCCCGCGCCGCAGCGGCATCAAAAACAAGCAAAAGCTTTCAGAAATAGTGGAAAAAGCGTTGACGACGGCCGCGCTGTGGGACGAGGTAAACGACCGGCTAAAGCTGCCCTCCGGCTCGCTTTCCGGCGGCCAGCAGCAGCGACTGTGCATCGCCACGGTTTTGGCGCTTGACCCGGAGGTAATATTATTAGACCGCCCGTGTTCGGGGCTCGACCCCATCTCTACGGCAAAAATCGAGGAAGCCCTGACGCAATTAAAATCCCGCCTTACCGTAATCCTCGCGCCGCACAACACCCAGCAGGCGGTGCGCGTCTCCGACCGCGTTGCGTTTATGCTGAAAGGCGACCTCATCGAGGAAGGCGTCTGCTCGTCGGTCTTCTCGGCCCCGAAAGACAAGAGGACAAACGATTATATTACGGGAAGATTCGGGTAAAAAAATGAAAAAGGAAAAGTGCGCGGAAATCCGTAGCGGGTCGCTCGGGAAGTGCGGCCCCCAGGGTTTTACTAAGTCAGATTACAAAAAACAATTGCGGTTGAGCGGGAACGGTTTGTTTACAAATCGTTTCCGTTTTTATCGTCCGTATTGCGCTCCGCAACCACTTGTTTCGCCACATATTCGATAAATTCATCAATGGTTGGAATTTCGCCTTTGCGCGGTATTTGCATAGCCTCGGGCGTGGGGAAAACATAAGCGGCGTCAATTGCCGCTTGCATTTCTTTTTTTATTTCTTCTACGCTTACGCTGTGCTTTTTGGCGATTGCTTTACACATTTGTTTGTTCATTTGCAGTTCTCCTTCCATGGTGGTTTTATATCGCTCAAACTGAGCGGCATAAAAGCATTATGACTCAATTTGAGTTATAATGCAACTGTTTATGGAGATTGTTTCAATTCGACTAAAGGAAGAAAGGTTATGTAACGGCCTAACGCAGAAAAAATTGGCGCAAATGCTCGATATTCCTTTACGAGCGTATCAAAATTATGAGGCGATAGGAAAAAATCACCGGGAGCCCGATTGTGAAATGCTGGTCAGGATTTCAACGGCTTTGAATATTACGATTGACTATCTTTTGGGCAAGGAGAATTAAGCAATAAAAACGCTCATATCTTTCTATGCTTATTATATCAGGGAATTTTCCCTAGGTCAACAGGTTTAGGTGCTTTTCCCTATAATAAGTTACATGAAAGACTATCAACGGGCGTTCATCGAAAACTTGAAAGCATTTATGAATGATAATAATATAAGTCAAACAGTATTGGCATCGAAAGTTTCAGTTGATCAAACAACAGTGTCTGCTTGGCTAAGAGGCGAAAGTGAACCGACTTTAACGAAAATATGCTTGCTCATGGATTTTTTTAATTGTTCTTTTGAAGATTTAATTGACTAGTCCTAAGAAAATCTTTTTGTTTTCGCTTGACAAATCTAAAAATTCAGTGTAATATTGTATTCACAATATCAAATGCGCTTGACAAAAGCCATAAATCCTTTGTTATTTTAGCCAAAGAGAGCCGCTGCTTGGTGAAAGGCGGTGCAAAGTTCTTAGGATTTCTCCCTTTTTTAGCAGATTGCCGAACAGTTTTTGTAGGGGCCGATGCCATCGTCGGTCTGCAAGAGGGTCAGTAAGCAAATCCGGGTTGACTCCGTTATCGGTCGAATGAGTCGGATGTTTCGCTGTAAAAGCGATGCGTCAATTTGGGTGGTACCGCGGATAAAAAATTCGTCCCTACGTGTTTTGCGTGGGGATTTTTTTATGCCCTAGGAATTATACCTTCGGTGCTTCGTAGCGCCAAACCTTACAATGCGCCGAAGGCGTATAATGTGGGTAACCCCGGGTGAGCGTAGCGTAACCCGGGGCGCGGTCGAACGGCGGCCTTGCGCGCCGTAGGTGCGCGACCCGAAATCCGGTAAGCAACAAAACATACCACCGGTCGCGCACCTACGGTGCGCAAGAGAGGGCGTTTTCCTTCACCCGGGGTTGCGCTACGCTTAACCCCGGGTTACCCACATTCCGCACCTCCGGTGCGGAGAGGTTGAAAGATTTTAGAGAGGTATAACCACATGTCAAAAGTAATCATTCAAACGGATTTATGCAAGGGCTGCGGCCTGTGCATCGAGGCGTGCCCGAAAAAAATTATCGGGATCGCAAAACACGCGATTAACGCAAAAGGCCACCACCCGGCGGTCGTGTTGGACGAAGAGCTGTGTATTTCGTGCGCTTTTTGTGCGACGATGTGCCCTGATTGCGTGATCAGTGTCCAAAAATAGTCGAATTACCAAAAACGGTCGTGGCCAATTTACGATTTACGATTTACGATTTACAATTTACAAACTATTGACGGATTTTTTGCGGCAGCCCGATAAGAGTGCCCGGAACAAAAGAACTTTGCTTTTAAACCGAAAAACACTTATCCCTAATTTGTAAATTTTAAATCGTAAATTGTAAATGTGCTGCCCGTCACGTTTATAAGGAGAGATATTCAATGAGCGATAAAGTACTCATGAAAGGCAACGAAGCCATTGCCGAGGCCGCCATCGCGGCGGGATGCCGGCACTATTTCGGCTATCCCATCACGCCGCAAAACGAAATCGGCGCGTATATGTCTAAGCGCATGCCAAAAGTCGGCGGCGTATTTTTGCAGGCCGAAAGCGAGGTGGCCGCCATCAATATGGTGTACGGCGTCGCAGGCGCGGGCAAGAGGGTGATGACCAGCTCGTCAAGCCCCGGCATTTCGCTGAAGGCCGAGGGCATTTCTTACGCGGCGGGCGCGGATTTGCCTGCCGTTATCGTCAACATCCAGCGCGGCGGGCCGGGCTTAGGCGGCATTCAGCCTTCGCAGGCCGACTATTTTCAGGCCGTCAAGGGCGGCGGGCACGGCGACTATAAGCTCATCGTGCTGGCGCCCGCGTCGGTGCAGGAAATGGCAAGCTTGACGGTCAAGGCGTTTGAACTCGCCGACCGGTACTTAACGCCGGTGATGATTCTCTCCGACGGAACGCTCGGGCAGATGATGGAGCCCGTTTCGCTCGATTTTCCGCAGCAGCAGGTTTTTGAAAAACCGTGGGCGTTGACGGGGACGAAATGCGCGCGCCCCAAGAATGTTGTAAACTCGCTACATCTGGTGGCGGAAAAGCTGGAACAAAAAATCCTCGCGCGCTATGAACGCTATAAAGCGGCCGAGCAAAACGAGGTAATGTGCGAAGAGTATCTTATGGACGACGCAGAAATTTGCGTGGTCGGCTTCGGGATATCCTCGCGCGTGGCGCGCAGCGCGGTGAATGCGGCGCGCGCCAAGGGAATAAAGGTAGGCCTAATCCGCCCGGTCACCCTATGGCCGTTCCCCGATGCCGCATTAAAAGCCGCGGCAAAAAAGGTTAAGGCGTTTATTTGCGTCGAGTGCTCGATGGGCCAAATGATTGAGGACGTAAAGCTCGCCACCGAATTTTCTAAGCCCATTCACCTGGTTTGCCGTTCGGGCGGCGTCATCCCGTCGCCGGAGGAAGTGGTGGGGAAGATAGAAGAGTTAATGATAAATGATAAATGATAAATGATAAATGATAAATGATAGACAAATGATAAATGATAAATGATAAATGATAAATTATTGATGTTGTATGCTTGTGAAAGAGCGTAATTCTTTTGTTCCGGAAGTCAACCCATCCGACATTTATCATTTATAATTTATCATTTATCATTCAAAATGGAGATTATTCTATGAAAACAGTTTTTGAAAAACCCAAATCCCTCTCAAACGTGCCCCTGCACTATTGCCCGGGCTGTACGCACGGCATCGTGCATCGCCTTGTAGCCGAAGCCGTGGACGAACTCGGTATCGAGGGCAAAACAATCGGCGTCGCGCCGGTCGGCTGCGCGGTGCTCATTTATGAGTACTACAATTTTGATATGGCGCAAGCTGCGCACGGTCGGGCTCCGGCGGTGGCCACGGGCATTAAACGCGCCGACCCTAACAACATCGTCTTTACCTATCAGGGCGACGGCGATTTGGCGTCCATCGGCATGGCGGAAACCGTGCACGCGGCGGCGCGGGGCGAAAATATCACGATTATTTTTATCAACAACACGATTTACGGCATGACGGGCGGCCAAATGGCGCCCACCAGCCTCCCGGGCCAAGTCACGCAGACCTCTCCCTACGGCCGCAACCCCTCGCTTTGCGGTTACCCGATAAAAGTGTGCGAAATGCTGGCAACGTTAGACGGCCCGGAGTATTTGGAGCGCGTTTCCGTCCACAACGTTAAATTCGTGCGTAGCGCCAAAAAGGCGATTAAAAAGGCGTTCGAAAACCAAGTAAACAACAAAGGCTTTTCTCTAATCGAGGTGCTTTCCACCTGCACCACCAACTGGGGCCTCGCCCCGACGGCCGCCCTAAAGTGGTTAGAGGAAAAAATGTTGCCGTATTACCCGGTGGGAGTGTACAAAGACCGCAGTAAAGTGCAATAGTGCAATAGTGCACTAAGGATTGATTATCGTATTGAAAAAGGAGATTATCACCATGACTACCCAATACCTACTCGCCGGGTTCGGCGGCCAAGGCGTATTGTTCGCCGGTAAATTTTTAGCGTATTTAGGGCTGACCAAGGGCAAACAGGTCAGTTGGCTGCCATCCTACGGCCCGGAGATGCGCGGCGGAACCGCGAATTGCTCGGTAATTATTTCGGACGATCCGGTCGGTTCGCCCATTGTCAACGCTTCCGACGTGTTGGTTGCGCTGAATTTGCCCTCGCTCGATAAGTTCGAGTCTGCGGCAAAGCCCGGCAGCACCATTTTTGTCGATTCCACGCTGATCGGCCGCAAAGTGAACCGCGCCGACGTCTGCGCCGTGTACGTGCCGGCAACGCAATTGGCCTCCGATAACGGAATGGCAAGCCTAGCCAACATCATCATGATGGGCAAGGTTTTGGCGGCGGAGGACGAAGAAACCGTCAAAGCCGCCCTCGTAAAAGCCATTTCCGCCAAGCGCGCGGACATGATTGAGCTGAATATGAAGGCGTTTAGGATAGGGAAGAGTCAATGAAAACTTAAAACTTAAAACTGAAAAATGGAGGATGTTTTTTGTCTCCTTATCCATAATCATTCAACATTTTTAAGTTTTCATTTTTAAGTTTTAAGTGAAAAAGGAGTCACCATGTTAAACATAACAATCACAAAAACATCCGCCCCCAAAGAAAAGCCCAATCCGGAAGTACTCGGCTTTGGCAAGTTCTTTTCCGACCACATGTTCGTATCCGAATATACGTCGGGCAAGTGGGTCAACCCCCGTATCGTGCCGTTTGCGCCTTTTTTGATTCACCCGGCGTCCACCGTGCTGCACTACGGTGCGGAGGTGTTCGAGGGGCTCAAGGCATACCGGACAAAAGACGGCGGGATTCAACTATTCCGTCCCCAAGAAAACGCCAAGCGCATGAACGTATCGTGTGAGCGTATGTGCCTGCCGACGGTTCCGGAGGCAGATTTTATGCAAATCCTCACCGAATTCGTGCGGCTTGAGCAAGATTGGGTGCCGTCTTTACCCGGAACCTCCCTCTATTTGCGCCCGTACCTATTCGGCAACGACGAGTTTTTGGGCGTGCATCCAGTGGATTCCGCGGTATTTATGCTGATTGGATCGCCGGTCGGCGCCTACTATGCGGGCGGGCTTAGCCCCGTGCGCATCATGGTCGAATGCGACGACGTGCGCGCGGTCAAGGGCGGCACCGGATACACCAAATGCGGCGGCAATTACGCGGCGAGTTTGCGTGCCGGAAAGCGCGCCATCGGCGAAAAGTGCGCCCAGGTGCTATGGCTCGACGGGGTGAACCGCAAATACATCGAAGAAGTCGGCGCGATGAACGTGATGTTTAAAATCGCGGGCGAAGTCGTCACCCCCGAGCTCTCCGGCTCTATCCTGCCCGGCATCACCCGCTCCTCCTGCATCGAGCTTTTGCGTGCGTCCGGCATCAAGGTGACCGAGCGCCCCGTTTCGTTTGACGAGATTATCGCGGCGCACGGCGCCGGCACGTTAGAGGAAGCCTTCGGCACGGGCACGGCGGCGGTGATTTCGCCGATTGGCGAATTTTTTCACCTTGGCAAGTCCTACACCGTAAACGGCAGACAAATCGGCAAAACTACGCAAGAGTTGTATGATATGCTGACGGGTTTGCAGTGGGGAAGGGAACTCGACAAGTTCGGGTGGACGTACAAAATCTAGTGCAATAGTGCAGTAGTGCAGTAGTGGAGGATGAAAAGTGAGTGACAATAACAACTTGTACGTTCCGGAACGAGTGTCGGCGCAAATGTATTTGAAGCAAATCGCGCGGTTAGCAAGAGAGACTTTGCGAATAAGATTGGTATTGCTTTAAAAGAAGCGACGGAGTGTGAGTATTGGATTGAGCTACTGTATGCGACGGGATATATAGATGCCCAATCGTATTATGACATAAAAAGAGGTTGTGCAGAAATAAACAAGATTTTATTTGCTATCTAAAAATACAACGACAGAATAGAAACCATCACTACTGCACTATTGCACTATTGCACTATTGCACTACTGCACTAATAAAAGCTCTAACGCACGATATAAGGAGTTCCCACAATGACCACCCCCCTCAAAAACATTACCGTCGGGCAAATGCTCGAGGAAACCGCGCGCAAATTCCCCACGCATCAGGCGGTAAAATACATCGAAATGAAGTTTGACAAAACCTATTACGAGTTTAACCAAAAGGTGGACAGTATCGCAAAGGGCCTTATGGGCATGGGTTTTAAAAAGGGCGACCACGCCGCGGTGTGGGCGACCAACTATCCGCAATGGCTGGTGTTGTTGTTTGCCACCGCGCGCATCGGCGTCGTTTTGGTGACGGTCAACACCAGCTATAAGGAAAACGAGCTGGAGTTTTTATTAGCGCAATCGGACGCTAAAGCGCTTTTTGTGTGTGACGGGCTCAAAGACATTGACTGCGAGAAAATCATCTATTCGATTTGCCCGGAGTTAAAAAATTGCAAAAAGGGCGAGCTGAAATCTAAAAAGCTGCCGATGCTCAAAACCGTTGTTTCGTTTGATAACCGTTACGATGGGATGTATCATTGGAACGATATTGAGAACTTTGCCATTTTGGTTTCCGAATGCGAATTTGAAAAACGGAAAGCAAGCCTTGACCCCGACGACGTAATCAACATGCAGTACACCTCCGGTACCACGGGATTCCCGAAGGGCGTGATGCTGACGCATAAAAACCTCGTCAACAACGGCCTTAGCATCGGCGATTGCATGAAGTTCACGGAAAACGACCGTTTGTGCATCCCGGTGCCGTTTTTCCATTGCTTTGGGCTCGTTTTGGCGATTATGGCTTCCGTTACGCACGGCGCGACGATGCTGCCGCTATTGTGGTACACGCCGATGAAGGTCATGCACGTCATCGAGTACGAGAAAGCGACGGCGGTGCACGGCGTGCCCACGATGTTTATCGGGATTTTGGAGCACCGTGATTTTGCCAAATACGATTACTCTTCTTTGCGTACCGGCATCATGGCCGGCAGCCCCTGTCCGGTAAAAGTGATGCAGGACGTCGCGGACAAGATGAACATGCGCGAGATTACCATCGTATTCGGCCAAACCGAGGCGTCCCCCGGGTGTACGCAAACGACGACCGACGACTCTTTAGAGAAGCGCGTCAACACGGTGGGCCGCGCTTTGCCGCACATGGAATGCAAAATAATCGACCCGGAAACGGGAAAAGAAGTGCCGCCCGGCGTGGACGGCGAGTTTTGCGTGCGCGGCTACAACGTAATGAAAGGCTACTACAAATTGCCCGAATCGACGGCCGCGGCCATCGATTCCGACTGCTGGCTGCACACCGGGGATTTGGCGCGGGTCGATGAGGACGGCTACTATAAAATCACGGGGCGCATCAAGGACATGATTATCCGTGGCGGCGAAAACATTTCCCCCAAGGAAATCGAGGACTTTATCTACACGCACCCGAGCGTTTCCGACGTCGCGGTCGTTTCGATTCCGTCCAAAACCTACGGCGAGGAAGCCTGCGCGTTCGTTATTTTGAAGCATGGGAAAAAGGCGACGGAGGACGATATCAAAAAATACGTCGGCAACAATTTAGCCAAGCACAAGATGCCCGCTAAGGTGCTGTTTATCGACGACTTTCCCAAAACCGCCAGCGGCAAGATTCAAAAGTACTTGCTGCGCGAGCAGGCGGTCAAGGAGCTTGGCTTAGAAAAAGCGGCGGGCATTGTAACGGCGTAGGGGGCGATTTTCGGGGTTCGGGGTTCGGGATTCGGGGCTCGGGGGACAGGATACAAATCCATCTTCTTTCAACTGACAACCGACAACTGAAAACTGAAAACTGAATTCTCGTAGGGGTCGATGCCCTCGCTGACCCGCCGTCATCGACACGGACTATGCGGTGCGGACCAGCGAGGGCATCGGAACACGCAATGTCAAAAGCGAATAATGTCCCGTGCACGGTGACCGGGTCACGGGACACGCATTGACCGGGTCACGGGACACGCATTGACCGGGTCACTTCCAGGGTTCGATTAGGGAGTAGCATTTTCCCCGCTGTTACGCTTACGCTCACCCCGGGCTGCCCATGCTTTACACCTTCGGCGTAAATTTTAGGTTTTGGTAGTGTTAAATTCATGCAAGGCAAACGGCTCCGAAAAACATTGTTTTTCGGGGCCGTTTTTTTGCGAACCGCTTTTGCCCGGTTAGGCTAGGATTCTTATGTCTTTGGACAGTATCAGCGTCACAATGTCGCAAATCCATAAGATGCCGAACCCATAACCTAAGAAATTAACGATCGCTCCCAGAAGATTCCCGCGTAAAAGCCGCTCGATCGTGCCGAGAATCCAGCCAAACGGCGCAAGAATGACCAAAATAAGTGTAATCAGCCATCCGAGCCCCAAAAAGCCCTTGCCTCTACTTTTTTTTCCTGCCATAAGTGTTATATACCTCCAAAAAATATTGATATATTCAGTATAACACGTATAGTTTTTAAAGGCAAACATTTTTTGGCAAGAAATCAACAAAATTTTTTTCAATTAATTGAATTGACTTTGGCGAATTTATATGATAAAATCGTCTTAATATTTTTTCCGACTCTGTTTAACGCAAATGACAAAGGAGTTTTTATTATGGAAGAAAAAACGGCATCGTCCCCGGCGGCAGCATCGTCCCCGGCGGCCGGAGCAACCGTACAGGGGCTTCATCGGGCAAAGCAATGGCAGATTGCGCTGTTTCCGTTTAACAACGCGGCGACGAATTTATACTTTGCGTTCGTGCAATTCTTTGTGTTTTTCGCCACGATGTCGCTGACGGGCAGTATGGGCGCGGCCGTTGCAGGCGCGGTATTATCCGGCGCGTTGGTCATCGGCGTCAGCACGTTCGTCAGTATTTTTGCGCCTTGTATGCGCGTGCTGGACGGCATCACCGACGTTTTTGTCGGCGGGCTGTTGGATCGCACCAAAACCAAGTTCGGCAAATTCCGCCCGTTCATGGTTTTCGGCAACGCCACGCTTGCGATCTCGGTAATATTCATGATATTCGGCTCGATGCTGGTGCCCGCCTCCGTTATGTGGGCGCGCTGGCTGGTATTCATTTTGGGCTATATCATGTTTGTGTGCTTTTACAGCTTTCAAACGGCAGTCACGCGCGCGGGCCAATCCTGCTTGACCAACGACCCCAAGCAGCGTTCGCAATTCGGGATGTGGAACACCATCGGAATGCTCGGCAGCATCGTGCTGGTCAACGTCGTGGCGATGGGGCTGCTGCCGGGTGTTTTGCCCGTCGGGCTGAAAGGCGAGATTTTGTATGAGCACGCGGGCGAAACCGTAAGACTGTTCGGCGCGGCGTACGGCTCGACGTTTTATTTCATCATGGTGCCGCTGATTGTGGGCCTCTCCGCGGTTTATACGTTTATGGCGGTTATGGCAATCAAGGACAAGGATAAGCCCGAGTTTTGGGGCGTGTCGAAGGAGCCCGTCAAAGCGAAGGATTACCTCGGCGTGGTCAAAGGGAATAAGGAACTGCGTTGGCTGGTGCTCTCCGCCGGTTTTAACAAATTAGGCTCAACCATCGCCACCAGCGCTGCGGTTGCGTTCCTGTTATTCGGTTGTTTAATGGACGACTACAACGGCCTGTTTATTCCGTTTTACGCGCTATGCTTCATTTTTATGGGCGTGTTTTTGGTGTGGGGTGCCAAAACGGGCGGCCGCAAGGGTCAAAAGCGCGCCGTCACGCAGTTTGCGTTGTTTGCGATTATTTTCTATATCGGCGTAACGGTATTGCTTGCCCTGTATAATCACGACAATCCCGCGACCTATTTGTCGTTGTACACCTTAGAGGGCGGCTTTAAGCTTACCATAAACTTCTACACGATTTTGTTCATCATATTATACGGGTGCGGCTACGGCGCGTTTAACGTGACGGATCAAATGACGATTCCGATGGTGGCCGATATCATCGACTACGAAACGTACCGGAGCGGCAAGTTTGTGCCCGGCATCGTGTCCACGATGTTTTCGTTCATCGACAAATTGATTTCCTCCTTGCAAGTACTGCTCTTACAGTTGTTCATCGTCTTTATGGTGCCGGGGCTCAACGCCCTGCCCGGAGAGGTCACGCCCTATATGCCCGGCATGGAGCTCGCCGCGATTGTAACATTCTGCATCATCCCGATGGCAACGTGGCTGATTACGCTTTTTTGCATGACGCGCTACAAACTTTCGGGCAAAAAAATCGCCGAAGTACAGGCGGTAAACGCGGTGCGCAAAGCGGCGGTTACGGGCGGCATGAGCATGGAACAAGCGATGGCAACCTGGCAGACAATTGACCAGGTCCCCCCCGAATTCATTCCCGTCAAAAAGCCGCGTATCGACAAAAAGACGGGTAAGGAGCTGCCGCCCATAAAAGACAATTTTTTAGACAAATTATACAAAAAGATTTGGACGCGTTCTGAGGCAAAGATTGCCGAGCCGTCGGTGAATGCGGTTCCCATCCCTGCCGAGTTCGCGGGAAAGGCTGAGCTCACATGAGCGGAACCGTAATCGTTTGCCCAAATTGCAAAAATCCTTTTGAAATAACCGACGCCATTCAGCGCCAAATAGAGGACGAGCTGACAAAAGCCAAGGCCGGGCAGGAAGAAAATTTGCGCCGGGAGTTTTTGTCGCGCGCCGAGGAAAACGAGAAGCAGGCGGTGTTATCGGCCGTGCGCGAGGCGGAGCAAGCGGCGGAGCAAAAGCTTTTACGTGAACGCCAAAACGCCAAGCTTGAATTAGAGAGAACCAAGCAAGCGACGGAGCTGGCGCTGGAAAACGCCAAGCAATCCACCGAGCTCGAAAACGAGAAGCTCCGCCGCGAGGCCAAAAACGCCCAAGACAGCGCGGACAGATTGCGCGAGCAGCAAAAAGGGCTGCTCGAGGAATTGTCGAAAGCCGCCGAGGCAAAAAAAGACGCCGAGCTTGCCGCCCGCAAGGAGCTGCTCTCAAAAGAAAAGCTCATCCGCGAGGAGGCGGTAAGGGCGGCGTCCGAGGACTTTTATACGCAAATCCGCGAACAGCAAGAAACCATTTCTAAATTGCGCGAGCAACTGACGGCGGCAAAGCAGGTGGCCGAACAAGGCTCGCAGCAGGCGCAGGGTGAAATTTTAGAGCTTGACTTAGAGCAATCCTTGCGTGCCCATTTTCCTTATGACTCGGTTAGAGAGGTTAAAAAAGGCGAGCAAGGTTCCGACGTCCGCCAAACCGTAAACGAACAATTTTATCAAAACTGCGGCCTGATTGTATGGGAATGTAAAAACGCCAAGGCGTATTCCCCTAAATGGCTCGAAAAACTCAAAGACGTCATGGCGGAAGAAAAAGCGCAAATCGGCGTTTTGGTGTTTCGCCCGACCGACGGCGGCGGTGAGGACTTTAAGCAGATTGAGGGCAACATTTGGATGGTCAAGCCCCGCTATGCCGTGATGCTTGCCTCGCTTTTGCGCGAGGTGTGCGTAAGAGTTTTTGTCGCCAACCGGAACGCAAGCGGCAAGGACGTCAAAATAGAGATGATGTACAATTATCTGACGGGCGGGGAATTCGCCTCCCGGATCCGCAGCGTCATCGAGTCCTACGACGAAATGGCGCGCCAGCTCGCGCTCGAAAAAAAGCAGGCGCAGAAGCGTTGGGCGGCGCAGGAAAAAATCATCGAAAAGGTTTCTAAAAGCCTCTGCGGCATGAGCGGCGACTTAGAAGGCATCGCCGGACGTGAGATTTTGGCGCTGCCGGCCATGGAGGACGAGGCAGGTGAGAACGAGGCGAATGAGGCGAATGAGGAATTAGGAATTAGGAGTGAGGAATTGCGGAGAGAAGGGATGGCCGGTGAACAACGGATAGATACCGTAGGGACAGGGGACGGCGGGCCAGCGAGGGCATCGGCTCCTATGGGGGTCAGTGGTCAGTGGCCAGTGGCCAGCGGTCAGTTAAAGGAAGACGAGTTAATACCCCGAATCCCGAACCCCGAGGAGAGTGGTCAGTGGTCGGTGGTCGGTGGTCAGTTAAAGGAAGACAACTTAATACCCCGAATCCCGAACCCCGAATCCCGAGCCCCGAATTCCGAGCCCCGAACCCACAATCCCGCCATTCAAGGGGACGACGACGATGCGTACTAGCCCCATTCAAAAAATCACGCTCAACGCCGCAACCTTCAGCGGCGTTAGCTTTATGCCGACCGCCGTCAGCTTTTTTTACGGCGGCAACGGCACCGGAAAATCCACCATAGCAAGCGCGGTCGGGCGCGCCGAGGGCTTAACCTTTTTGCCGGGCAAATCCGCCGCCGACTATTCCGCGCTTGTGTTCAACCAAGAGTTTATCGCGGAAAATTTCCGGGGCTACGGCAACCTTAAAGGCGTATTCACCGTCGGCAAGCACAACGCCGAAATTCAAAGCAAGATTGCGCAAAAGTCCGACGAACGCGCAGAGCTTGAGCGTTCGACGATAGAAAAAACTACCCAAAGGGAGCAAAAAGCATCCGAGAAAAACGCGCTGGCCGGATTTTTTCAGGAAAGCTGCTGGGTCGGGGCAAAAACTTTACGCGAACGGTTCGGTGCGGCACTGTCAGGCGCTAAGCTCAAGGCGTCGTTCGCCCAAAAAGCGCTGGAGACGCAAAATCCGCAAGAGCATGACGAGGACGCTTTGGCGGTTCTCTGCGACGCGGCGTTTGACCCGCGCGCCGCCGAGTACCCGGAATTCCGGCTGGTCGGAGAGGTGATAAGGCTCAAGGGCACCCGGGGCAACGAATTACTGGCAAAGGTCATCACCGGAAGCGGCGGGACGGAATTTTCCCGCTTTATAAACGCGATAAGCGCTGCGGACTGGGTACGCGCGGGCCATGCGCGCTATGCGCCGCTTGCAGGCGGGAAGTGCCCGTATTGCCAAGAGGAACTGCCGGACGATTTTGACGCGCAATTTGCGGGGGCTTTCGACGGGCAGTATCAAGCGGAGGTTGAGGCATTAAAAAGTTTTCAAAGCGCGTATGCCGGCGATATGCGGGAATTTATAAGCGTTTTGCGCGAAAATCTGCAAGGCGCGTTTCCAAAATTGGAGCTTGCCGAATACAAGTCAAAACTCGAATTGTTTGAGCAAGCGGTCGAGGTGAATTTAAAGCGGATTGCAGATAAAATAAAAGAGCCGTCGCAGGTTATCGGGCTTGAAAATCTAAAACCGCTTCGCGCCGAGCTTAACGGGCTAATCGAGGGGTTTAACCGGCAAATCCGCACAAGCAACGCCGTCGTCGCCGCAAAAAGGGAAAAAAAGGCGGAGTGCACACAAAAAGTGTGGCAGCACATCGCGCATGCGCTCAAAAGCGAGCTTGCGTATTTTAGGACAAACCAAAACAACCTCGAAGGGGAGATTGCCGTGCTATCCCGGCAAATCTCCGACGGCGCGGAGCGCTTCCGCGTGCTGGATGCAGAAATATCCGCGCTCAATAAAAGCGTCATAAGCGCCGCACCGGCGGTGGAGGGCATAAACGGAATGCTGCGGGATGCGGATTTTTCCGGCTTTTATTTGCGCCCAAAGGCGGGCAAAGCAAGCGTTTACGAGGTCGTCCGCGAGGACGGCTCCGTCGCGGACAATCTTAGCGAGGGCGAGCGCGGCTTTATCGCGTTCTTTTACTTTTGTCATCTTGTCCGGGGGAGCTTTGCGGACGACGGCGCCGCCGCGGATACAATTGTGGTAATCGACGACCCGGTTTCGGGCTTGGACGACGATACCGTTTCGCTCGTCGCCGATGCCGTTTGCCGTATAGCGGAGGACTGCCTTGCGGATTGCCTACAAGGCCAAGACGGCTTTGAGCTCCCCGCGCAAGCTTGTCGCGTTAAGCAGCTTTTTGTGTTGACGCACAACGCCCGTTTTTATGCCGAAACGATCGCAGCCTTGCCGGACGCTCCGAATGCCGTCTCGCATTTTACGGTTACAAAAGAGCGCAACGTCTCGACGGTTAAGATGCGCGACGAATCTAAAGCCGCGAATTCCGGGCTTTGGGCCGCCAAACGCGAATAAGAAGTCCAAAAAACATATTTTATATTTTGTATTTCATATTTTATCTTGTTGACAAGGCGAATCTGATGTGTTATTATGGTACTTGTAATAAAATAGGAGCATTGTACCATGAGAAAGGTTGAATTGATTAATGACGGATGGACATGGACCAGCGGGAAACCCTATTCGGATCCCGAGCCGGTAAATCTCCCGCATACGTGGAACGGCGTCGACGGCCAAAGCGGCGGCGGCGATTACGAGCGTATGACCTGTACGTATACCAAAAGGTTGCAGCGCCCCGAGATAGCCCCGGGCGACACCGTGTACATTCAGTTCCGCGGGGTCAACTCCGAGTGCGAGGTTTTTTTAAACGACGAGTCCGTCGCAAAGCATGAGGGCGGGTATTCGACGTTTAACGCCGACATTACCCCGGCGCTTAAAATGGGCACCAATATTTTGACGGTCAAGGTTTCTAACGAGCCGAATGACCGCGTGTATCCCCAGCGGGCGGATTTTACGTTTTACGGCGGCATCTACCGCGACGTTTACATGGTTATTCTGCCCAAGGACTGCTTTGAATTCGGCCCGGACGGAGGCGTCCCCTTAAAACTTTCGACCAAGGTCGAGGTGCGCGAGGTGGTCGACATCCAGTTGGGCGGATCCAACATGATTAGCTTCGGCATCCTGACGGCGGCCACGTTCCCCAAAGCCCGGGGCGATACGCGCATTACCGTCTACGAGGGCGATAAAGAGATTGCGCAAGGCCGCGCGGGCACCGTGTTTGAGTTCCCGAATGTGCGCCTTTGGAACGGCTTAGACGACCCGTTCCTATATACCGTTAAGGCGGAGCTGATCGTCGCCTCGGAGGTAGTGGACGAGGTGGTCGAGCGCTGCGGCTTTCGGTCGGTGGAAATCGACCCGAAAAAAGGGTTTTTCCTTAACGGCAAGTCCTATCCCTTGCGCGGTGTGTGCCGCCATCAGGATCGCCCGGAGGTCGGCAACGCCATCTCAAAGGAAGATCAGGATGAGGATATGGACATCATCTTAGAGATGGGCGCCAATACCGTCCGGCTGGCGCACTACCAGCACGACCAATATTTTTACGACTTGTGCGACGAGAAAGGGTTGGTCGTGTGGGCGGAGATCCCGTACATCTCGGAGTATCTGCCGAACGGTGACGAGAATGCGCTCTCGCAGATGCGCGAATTGGTGAGTCAAAACTTCAACCATCCGTCGATTGTTTGCTGGGGCGTCTCTAATGAGATAACAATTAAGGCCAAGCCCATAAAGTCCGTTGTGGCGTCGCACCAGCAACTGCATGACTTTTGTAAAAAGGAAGATCCGGAGCGCTATACCGTGGTTGCGTGCTATGCGATGTGCGGCAGCGGCAACCCCACCGCGCGCGTGACGGATTTGGCGTCGTGGAACCTCTACTACGGGTGGTACGCGCCGCTTCCGGCAAAAGGGGCGTTCAACCGGATTAAGGGTGCGTCAAATAAATTAAAAAAGCCGGTCGGGCTTAGCGAGTACGGCGCCGAGGGTATGCCCAATTTGCATTCCGCTAAGCCTAAGCGTCTCGACAACACCGAGGAATATCAGTGCATCTACCACGAAAAGCATCTAGAGTTGATGAAGGACTACCCCGGGTGTTGGGCGACACACGTATGGAACCTTTTTGACTTCGGCTCCGACGGCCGCAACCAAGGCGGGGATCCGGGCAAAAACCACAAGGGCTTAGTCACCTTTGACCGCAAGATTAAGAAGGACGCGTTTTATCTGTACAAAGCGTATTGGTCAAAGGAGCCCATGATACACATCGCGGGTGAAAGATTCAAAAACCGCGTGGGTGACATATTGAATGTAAAGGTGTACACGAATTGCAAAAACTTGTCGCTCAGCGTCAACGGAAAGCTGAAAGAAAATATAAAATTAGAGAATAACCAGCACGTGCACACGTTCTCAATCCTCACCGATATCGACAAAAAGCGCAACGAGATTATCGTTCGGAGCGGAGAGATGTTCGCTGCGGCGGTATTCCACAAGGTCGAATCGCCCGATCCAAGCTATACGCTTAACAAGAAAAACAAGGGCAACAATTACAGCTGGGAAAAGAAGTAACAGTTCCCATGAAAAAAACGCCGCAAGGCGTTTTTTTCTAGCCGCTTTTTTTGATTGGCCGATTTCCGTAGGGGCGAGGCGTGCCTCGCCCTCGTGCTTCGCCCTCGTGCCTCGCCCTCGTGCCTCGCCCAAGAGCAGGTTTTCCTGTGAAAAGCCGTTCGCCGCTTGACAAGGGACAAGAGAAGTGGTATATTCTTTTTAGCCTTGTTGGAGGGGCTAATTTTATATGTCAAAAATTCATAAGGATATGACCATTCACGAGGTGTTAACCCTTTGCCCGGACGCCGCGCCCGTGTTCTTGTCGCTGGGGATGCATTGTTTGGGCTGCCCGATGTCGCGCAATGAGACGGTCGAGCAAGCGGCTGCGGCGCACGGCGCGGATGCCGGCGAGCTTGTCGCTAAGCTGAACGCCGTGGCAGGAGTATAAGAAAAGTTGTCAGGGGGACGGTGGTATTTGACAATTTATTCTATAGTGCAAAAACAGCGACACTTGGAAAAGTTGTCAAATACCACCGTCTCCCCGACAATATTTCATAAAGGAAACCATGAAAATAATCGTAGGCCTCGGTAACATAGGCGACGGGTACGCGCATACGTACCACAATTTAGGGTTTTTAACGGCCGAATGCTTGGCCGCCCGATTAAAAGCCGCATTCACTAAAAAAGAATGCGGCTCTGTTACCGCGCATGCCGAATTTAATGGCGAGCGCGTGATTTTGGCAAAGCCGCAAACCATGATGAACCGCTCTGGACTTGCCGTCCAAAAACTGCTGGGGTACTATAAATGCGCTCTGTCCGATTTAATCGTCATATACGACGATGTGGATATCGAAAAAGGCACCATCCGCTACCGCGAAACGGGCTCCTCCGGCACGCACAACGGGATGCGCGACATTGTGTTGTACGTCGGCGAGGAATTCAAACGTATCCGCATCGGCGCCGGCCGCCCGCGCGAGGGGCAGGATTTAGCCTCTTACGTGCTTTCCGTCATCCCCAAAGACGACCGTCCGATTTTTGTTAAGGCCATCGAAGCCGCCGCTGACAAAGCAATGGAGATTATTGGAGGGTAGAGAGTAGGGGATACGATTTATTCTCCGATGTAGTTGTAATGTATCGTTGTTTCGATTGGAAAACTTGAGCTGCTTTTATTTATTGCGTCCCATTCGCTTTGAGTTCCTCTAAAGTATACATCTGTCAACTCGGCGCAACCATAAAAAGCATTGAAACCAATGCTCGTTAAACCGGACGGAAGGATTATACTCTTAAGCCCGACGCAGTTGGTAAAAGCAGATTGGTAGATATTCGTCACACTGTTGGGCAGCGTGATGCTCGTTACTCCGCTGCAACCGCTGAAAGCAAAATCCCCGATAGTGCTGCCACCCGTAACGGCAATCGTTTTCAGTGATGGTGGAATACTGTTGTCGGCATAACCAAAAAAATATGAAAATCTCGCATTTCCATCGGCTGTTTTTCCTAAAAACGGTATCGTAAAGTTTTCTAATTCGCTGCAGCCGGCAAACGCGCCGATGCCGATGATTTTTACATTGTCTGGGATTTCAATACTCTGTAGTCTCGCACACTTGGAAAAAGTGTATTCATCGATACTTTCCACATAATCCGGGATAACGCTTGCATTGCAGCCCGCTATCAACGCCTTATCCGCTATCCGTATCAAGCAATTCCCGTCGGCTTTGTATGCGGAGTTTCCGCTTATTACTGTGATGCTTTCTAGATCGCCGCAACCGTAGAACGCCAACTTTCCGATGCTTGTTACGGAAGCAGGTATTATGATGCTCTTAAGCTTGTCATAACGGGCAAAAGCGTAGGCGGCGATACTTGTCGTTCCGTTCGGAATCTCGATAGTTTTAAAGTTGGTTCTTGTTTTTAAATATTCGACTTCTCTTTGCATGACGTCTTGCACCACGGTATCGGAAATCCATGTGACTTCGGGTATCGGATAAAATACTCCGCCGCCGTTGGTCGCCATTTCTAGCAGAGGTATCTTTACGCTCGTACTGTCTGCCTCGCGTCCGACGCCGATGGCAGAGAATGTGATGCCGCTTTTCGCCATATTCTTAATGGTATTATTGACCGTCCATTGCCACATATCGCCATCCAGCGGTATGCCGTCGGTCACAAAGAGTATGTGCTTTTTACACCCGACTTTAACATTGCTAAAAGTCGCTTGTGCCATCGAAACCGCACTATCGTATATTGTGCCTTGAGAGGTGGTTATACTGCCGAGAGCCTCGTCAATCTCGGCGGTACGGGCTACGGGCGTAAACCCCAGCCGGAGCGTAGCAGAATGGTTAAATCTCTCCGGGTTTTATTCCCCGACGTCTTGCGTCGGTCTGCTTATTGCGAACGCAGTGAGCTGAGGGGGATACCCCGAGGTCTTGCCTCGGGGAGATTCATTGAAATTATCCCGACATAATCATTGTCGTCCAACGCGTTCACGGCTGCTCTCGCGCCCTCAACTTCAGCCCAAAGCCGACTACCCAGCATATCTTCGTCATAGGGCATTTTATGACTTGCGCTGGGTCTAACCGGCGCGCACGTGCTGGTAGACGCGTCGACGATAATAATCAAAGCCACCGTTTCACTCAGTAGCTTTTCTATCGTCTCCAACAATGCAAGCGCTTTTGTGACATCCGTCGCGTTTTTCATTGTTGCCGAGAGCGTTTCGTAATACGCGCGCGCTTCTGTAATTTTGTCTTCGTTCGCTAATACATCGGTTAAGGGCAGCGCGTTAACCAGAGCGATAAAGATGTCCGCTTCCGTTTTGTTCGGCGGTTCTTGTACTGCGGGCATCCACTTGGCGTACACCGTTATACTAGCCGACACGCCCGAAAATCCGGTAAACGGCTGCGTAAAAACCCCATCGTCTTTAAACCAGCCGATGAATACAAGCCCCTCTTTTTCCGGTTCATCCGGCATAACCGCGCCCGGCTTGACTTTGACCGTCGCGTATGTTTGGACGTTGGAGGAAAACGTAACGGTGATATCCGCGGGTGATTGAATATTGATGCCGCACGCCATAACGGAAAACGCTAAAAGCAGAGCGATACCAAAAACCGTGAGGAGTTTTAAAAGTCTTTTTGTCATAAAGATTCTTCCCTTCGAAATGGATTCAACCGAAAATATGCAAAAACAAAAATAGCGACAGTTTAACGATATTATTATATACCCTCCTCCAAATTTTGTCAAGAGGGCGGCGGAAAAATTTTTGAACAAAAAATGAAAAGTTAGCTTGACGGTAGCGGCGGGAAGTGATAATATTAAGATGCGACAAGAGTTTTTGTCGCGCTATAGTACCGCTCCGTCAAGAAAATGCTCCCAAATAATCACCCAATCGAATTTAAAGGAGAAGCAAAAAAATTGCTCGAGAGTGCCCGGGATAAAAATATCTCGGCTTTTTCGCTGTCGTTTGGCGCACGAACGGTTTTGGCGGCGGAGTTGGGGAATGGGGAATGGGTCGGGGAAAAGAATAATTTTGTGGGGGCGGATGGCAATCCGCCCGAACATATGGGCAATGCACGGACTGCGGGCGGATGGCCCTCCGCCCCTACGGGGATTGGTGCTCCCCACGCTTTATCCCCCACAATATACGTTTGCGCGGACGAATTGGCGGCAAAAAGGGCGTGCGAGCAGTTTTTGTGTTTGACGAGCCAATCGCCGCCCATGGGGGCGGGTCGCACGCCGTGCGACCCCTACGGGGAATCGGATGGGCGGGTCGCCGGGGACGGCGACCCCTACGGGGAATCGGAATCAAAATCATCCGCAATTCCTAATTCCTCACTCCTCATTCCTAATTGTATTCTCCTTCCCGCAAAGGACGACGTTTTAAACTATCGGCGTTTAAGCTCATCCGAAAACCATGCGGCCAGGCTTAGTGCGATGGCGGCGGCGGTGCAAAATCCTACTTGCATTGTGGTAACCACCGTCGAGGCGGTGTGCCAGTTGTTTCCGCTGCGGGAACAGTTCGAGGCGCATTTTATCACGATCGAAGCGGGGAAAGACTACGACCCGCAGAAATTGGCAAAACGGCTGGTGCAGTCGGGCTACCGCCGCGAAAGCCTAGCGGCGGCGCGGGGACAGTTTAGTTTGCGCGGCGATATTTTGGACGTGTTTCCGCTGGATAGGGAAACTGGCGTGCGCGTCGAATTTTTCGGCGACACAGTCGAGAGCATTAAAGCCTTTGACGCGTTCGATTTAACGTCAAAAGAGGCATTAGAGCGCATTTTTATTCCCCCCAATACCGAGGTTTTTTACAGCGAATCCGAGGTGGACGAGATATTGACGCGCGCGCTGGCGGAGCTGGATACGAGAGAAAAGGTATCAGGGCACAAGGCACAAGGCACAGATAAAGGAGATTTTGCTCATCCGGTACCTGCGCCTTGTGCCTTGTGCCCTGATACCTTCACTGAAAACTTCGAACCCCGTCCCCCGAGCTCCGAACCCCGAGACGCGGACGCATACCATACCCTCCGTTCCCACCTCACCTCCGACCTCACCTCCGGTTCCCACGATATGCGGTTGTCGTTTTTGATGCCGCTTTTCAATCACTGCGGCTTTGCGGATTTTTTTAAACCCGCACGCGTCATTTTTGACGACGCAAAGCAAGTTGCCGACCAACTCAACCTCATCTACACCGAGCACGAAAACCGTTACAAGGCGGGGCTCTCAAAGGGAGAGGTGTTAAAATCCTCAATTCGCCAACTCGCGCCAAAGGAATCTGCGCTTGCATTTGCGTGTCCAAAGCTCGCGTTCCATGCGGTGGACAGCCAAAACCGGCTTTTTAAGCCCCAAGTCCTCTTCAACTTTAAATCCTCGCTCGATTTTCCCGCCTATCACCGCGATTTTAACGCCCTTGCGGACGACGTTAGGGCGTGGATGTCCAACGGTTACCGCGTCGTTATTTTCTGCGGGAGTCCGGCGGCGCAGGAAAAAATGACGGGATTTTTCGCGTCTTTGCGGCCTTTCAATACGGGCGGCAAAGGCAAACTTGACGTCGTCGCCGAAAAGCTAATCGAGGGTGCCATTTTCCACGACGAAAAGCTGGTTTTGATCGGCACCAAGTCGATTGCGCCGGGCGGCGGGCAAAAAAAGGTGATACGGCGGGGCAAGCGCGACCCGTTCACCGAACCCGCGATCGGCGCGTATGTCGTGCACGCCTACCACGGCATCGGCTTTTGCGAATCCGTTACGCGCCTGAAATTGGGCGGGGCGGAGCGCGATTACGCCGTCATCCGTTACGCGGGCGGCGACACCCTGTACGTGCCAGTCGAAAACATGGACAGCCTCTCTGCTTTCGGCGAAGGCGAAGCGGAACCCAAGCTCTCAAAGATTGGCGGCGCGGAATTTGCGCGCGTCAAGGAGCGCGTAAAAGCGTCCGTCGCAAAAATGGCGGTCGATTTAACCGAATTGTATGCGGTGCGCGCGGCGGCAAAGGGACACCAATACCCGAAAAACCGCGAACTTGACGACGAATTTGCCGCGGCGTTCCCCTACAACGAGACGGAGGACCAGCTAACCGCGACGGACGAGTGCCTAAAAGATTTGGAGCGGGGCAAGGTGATGGATCGGCTGTTGTGCGGGGATGTGGGCTACGGCAAAACCGAGGTCGCCCTGCGCGCCGCGTACAAGGTAATCGCGGACGGCAAGCAGGTCGCGTTTCTTTCCCCGACTACCATCCTCGCGCGCCAGCATTTTAACACGGTAAAAAACCGCATGGAACCGTTCGGCGTGAATGCCGTGAGCCTTACAAGGTTCGACGCCCCTAAGGAAATCGCCGCCGCGCTCGAATCCCTGCAAAACGGGCGCGCCGACATCGTATGCGGCACGCACCGTATGCTCTCAAAAGACGTGGCATTTCGCGACCTCGGTTTATTGATTCTCGACGAGGAGCAGCGGTTCGGCGTCGCGGACAAGGAAAAGATAAAATCGCTGAAAAGCGACGTAAACGTGCTGACGCTTTCGGCGACGCCCATCCCGCGCACGCTGCATTTTTCGCTCTCGCACATCCGCGATATCAGCGTGCTTGACACCCCGCCGGAGCAGCGCCTGCCGATTAAAACCTACGTTACCGAGTACGCCGAAAGCCTGCTGGCCGACGCCGTTTTGCGCGAAACGGGGCGCGGCGGCCAAACCTTTATCGTCTATAACCGCGTCGCGTCGATCGACAAATTCGCCGCGCAGGTTAAAAACATGCTGGGCGCGGAGGTTCGGGTCGCGGTTGCCCACGGGCAGATGGCGGCCGAAAGCTTAGAGAACACGGTGGAGGCGTTTACGGCGGGGAAGTACGGCGTTTTGGTGGCTTCCTCCATCATCGAAAACGGCATCGACATGCCCAATGCCAACACGATGGTGGTCATCGACGCCGACCACTTCGGCCTTGCACAGCTCTATCAATTGCGCGGCCGCGTCGGCCGCTCCAACCGGCTTGCGCACGTGTATTTTACGTTCGACGGTCATAAAGTCCTTACCGAAAGCGCGTACCAGCGCCTCGCCGCGATTACGGAATTCACCGAGTTTGGCAGCGGCTTTAAAATCGCGATGCGGGATTTGGAAATCAGGGGCGCCGGCAATATTTTGGGGCGCGAGCAGCACGGCCACATCGAGCGGGTAGGGTATGAGATGTACGCAAGGATACTAGCGGAAGCGGTAGCCGAGCTTGGCGGGTGGAGTGAGGAGTTAGGAGTGAGGAGTGAGGAACGATGGATGGATGACAACGAATGCACAACGCGCGAAACGCAGCGCACAATGTCGGATGAAAAAGAGGGCAGTTCTTCCACCGTTCCTCACTCCTCACTCCTCATTCCTCACTCGTCGGGTTTTCTCCCCGACGTCAAGGTCACTACCGACTTCAACGCCTTTATCCCCGACGACTATATCGCCGACAAGGCTTTGCGCGTCCGCGTCTACACCCGCATCAGCCAAACCGCGTCGATGGACGAGCGTAAAAGACTGATGGCCGAGCTAAAAGACATCTACGGCCCCATCCCGCATCCGACCGAAAACCTAATCTTAATCGCCCTCCTTAAAAACCTCGCCGCCCGCCTTCGAGCCGAGGGCGTAACGGTCAAGCGTGCCGAGGCCTTTGTAAAGTTTAGAAAAACCGCCGATATCCCGCCCTCCGCCGCCCGTTTTAAGGGCGCAAAAATCGACCCCATCGCCTCCCGCGTCCTGTTCGGCGCCGATCGGGCGGGGATGCTGAAGTTTTTGCTGGGGTGAAATTTTAATTGAAAACGGTTGACAAACGTCTCCGCGTACGCTATAATGTACATAGTATAAGCCTAGAGGAGCCCGTCATGACCAATATAAATGTAACCGGTTTTAGAAAAGAACTGTTCGGCTACCTTGACCAAGTGGCAAAATTTAACGAGCCGCTCAACATTTCTACTAAGAACGGAAATGTCGTAGTATTAAGCGAGCAGGATTACCGCAGCTTAATGGAAACGCTTTATATCGAGAGCGTCCCCGGATTAAAAGCTAGAATCGCCCAAAGTCTATCCTCGCCTAGAGGCGAATTTACGGAGTTGGGGAACCGCACTTTAGAGGAATTGATGCAAGATGAGCTATAAAATCCTTTTTTCTAAAGAAGCTCTAAAAGGATTGGGGCTATTGGCGCAAAAAAAGTCGTTGCTGAAAAACGCAAGCAATATTGTTGAGATTCTAAAAGTTGACCCCTATCAAAACCCGCCGCCGTTCGAAAAGCTGCTCGGTGACCTGACCGGCTGTTTTTCCCGTAGAATCAATATCCAACACAGGTTGGTCTATTCGGTGGACGAGAGCGCAAAAGAGGTTTTGATTCACAGTGTATGGTCGCATTATGAGTTTTAGTTGCTGTCGCCAAACGGTTGACAACCCGGCGCCCCGTCGATTACAATGGGACTATGAATACGATTTACGACATACAAGAAAAAATCAAGGACATGCCGCTTGAAGAAGCCGTCGAACAAGTCCGCAACGCCATAAAGCTGCAAGGCAAAAAGCCCGACGACGACTTGCTGATTATGAAGGCGGAAATGCTGCTGACGCTGGCCGACGCCACGGAAGGGGTTACGGACTACGGGCGGTATCACGAGGCCGCCGCAACGGTTAAGCCGCTCTTAAAACGCAAAAAAAAGGATCCGTATTACCCGCATCTACTGCATATGGCCGCGTATGCGCTGATAAGGTTAGATTGCTATTGTGAAGCGGAACCCTACGCCTTGGAGTTTTACGAGACGCATTATGACGATACGGAGGCCGCGTACTTGGCGGCGCACGCGTACCAGGGCATTTGCGTCGAGCGCGGCATTACGGACGACGAGCCGCAAAAGGGCCTGCGTTTTATCGACGAATATTTAAAGACGGGCGATTTTTTGCGGGGGGCGTCGGTAAAAGTCGACCTTTTGGTGGCGGCGGGGCGGTTTGACGAGGCCTTGGATCTGCTTGATTTTTGCGCCCACGCCCACCCCGAGCACGCCGCGGCATGGACGGACAAGCGGATTTCTTACCATGTGCAAAAGGGCGAAAACGGGCCTGCCTTTCAGCTTGCGGACGCGCTGTTGGATCAAACGGAAGACAAGGACGACCGCGAGCGGCTGTTTTTTAACATCATGGACGTATTATTAGAGGATAAATCGGCAAAGGAGCGCAAAAACTACGTAAAACGCTACGCCGAGCGTTTCCCGCTGGACATATCCGCACTTTGCGAATACGACGAATATTTCGGCGCGAAGGAATGGCTCGCGCTGCTTGAAAACGCGTATGCCCTTGGCGGTGACATAGAGGCCGCGCGCGAGCTTCTTTGGCGCAGCCTCAGAGGGGGCACAAAAAAGGACGTAAAGCGGTGTTTAGAAATTCTCGAGGGGTTTGTTACAGACGACGAGCCGGATCACTGGAGCGCGGTGCAAATGGTCATGTACGGGGCATTTTATAAGTACGACACCGGCCAATGCGTCAAAATTTTAGAAAAAGACTTATTAAGCGACCCGAACCGCGACTGCACCTACACGATGCTGGGCAAATTGCACGAGTGCGGCATCGGCGTGCCGCCGGATCCCGAGAAAGCTTTTTCGTATTATGAGCTCGCGCACCTGCACTATGACGATTCCTGCGGCTGCGGCGCGCTGTTTTGCGCCTATGCCTACTATTTTGGCATCGGCACGCCGCCCGACAAGGAAAAAGCGAAAAATTTACTGCTGGAATGTATGCGCAAGCGCGGAAAGGACTCCGACCAGGACGGCATTTATGCGATGATGGCGTTCGAGGGCGACGACGCGCGGTTTGACAGGGCGCGCGCGCTAAAGGCGCTTAACCGCAACACGGGCGACCCCTCCGCCGCGTTTTTGTTGTGGAAGTACACAAGTGACGAAAAGGAGAGGGCAAAGTACCTAAAGCGCTTTAAAAAGGCGCTTTCCGAGGCGGGGCAATTAGAAAAAGACACCCTGCAAAAATACCTCGACCATCCGGAATTGCCGTTCATCCCGTTCATCCGGACGTAACCCGCAATTTTACGTTTTACATTTTACATTTTCAAGTCCTTTTTGCATTTTACATTTTACATTTTACATTTTCAAGTCCTTTCCAATTTTTCCAAAAAAATTTTGAAAAAAAGTTCTGCAAAAGGATTGCCAAAAGCTTTATTATATGCTATAGTGTATAAAACTGTGTTTTTCTAATGTTTTGTCAAGGTGCTTTGAATCAAAGAAATAAAATAAATAACGGTCGAATGGTGTTTGGGCTCGGGTTTTATAAATAAGTCTCGGCTTGGACAACCGCGATATTGTCTGCTAAGCTATTTTTAGCGAATAGCGAATAACGAATAGCGAATAGCTTCGGATGATTCTTAGTTAGTATCAAAAGCAGGTAGCACACTTCAATTTTTTTGCGATAAAACTTTGATTCTAATACAAATAATCCATCGCTATTCGCTATTCGCTAAAAAGTAACAAGATATGTTTTGGTGGTGTCCTCTTACAACGGGTTCTAACCCCTAGCCCCTAACCCCTAGCCCCTAGCCCCTCCCAAATCGTATATAATGCATATTATATAAATAAAACAAAGTTGGAGTAAAGAAATGAAAGATGACAGAACTGCCGGTACTTCCCAGGCCGGCGACGTAACCGAAGAAAGCTTGTCGCAATTTACCAAGGTGTGTGAAAACATTTTCATTCAGCTTGGCCGCGACTTGATCGGTCAAAAAGACGTAGTCGAAGGTACCGTAATCTCGATGATTGCGGGCGGCAACGTGCTTTTAGAGGGTGTTCCCGGTATCGGTAAAACGCGTTTGGTGCGTTCCTTAGGGCGCGTATTCGAGCTGCCGTTCTCGAGAATCCAGTTCACCCCCGACCTGATGCCTGCCGATATCACCGGTACCAACATCGTCGTAAAAGACGACAAGGGTAACTCGAAGTTTGACTTCAAGCCCGGCCCGATTTTCAGCAACATCATCCTCGCGGACGAAATCAACCGCGCCACGCCGAAAACGCAATCCGCGTTGCTCGAAGCCATGCAGGAGCACAAGGTAACCGTTATGGGTGTGTCGCGCAAGATGAACGAGCCGTTCTTCGTTCTGGCCACCCAGAACCCCATCGAGCAAGACGGTACGTACCCGCTGCCCGAAGCGCAGATGGACCGCTTTATGTTAAAGCTTTTGATGGGCCTGCCTACGTTTGAAGAGCTCGTCGAGGTCGTTAACATCACCCAAAAGACGATGGACGAAATCGCGGACGCCGCCTGTACGGGCGATCAGCTCCTTGCGATGCGCGAAACCGCCAAGGCGATCCCGGTCGCTTCCGACGTTATGACGTACGCGATGAAGCTTGTTTTGGCTACGCATCCGGACAGCGAGTTTGCTTCCAACGCCGCCAAAAAGTACCTCCGTTTCGGCGCCTCCCCCCGTGCCGGTCAGGCTTTAATTTCCTGCGCCAAGGTACGCGCGCTCATGAACGGCCGCTTCAACGTCTCCTACGGCGACATCAACGAGTTGGCTTGCCCCGTGCTACGTCACCGTGTTAAGGCGAACTTTGAGGCCGTTACCGAGCGTATCACGACCGACGATATCGTCTGCGCCATCATCAAAGAGATGGGTCAGACCACCTCGCAGTCCTCTAAGGCCCGCAACCTCGAAGAGCCCGCCCCCGTCGCCCAAGAAGACTTTGACGGCAAGAAAAAGAGGAAATAAGATCTAATCCGTTCCAAAAATTTAAAGCGGAACACGCCGCGGCAACCCGGCGTCCGTTCCATTGGATAGTGAAATGAGAAACAATAAAATTGTTGACGACGCTTTTATCGACCGCATGGAAGCATTTTCGTTGCACCTAAAAAACTACATGAACGGCTGGTTCGGCGGTAACCATCGCACGAGGATATACGGTAACACGGTAGAATTTGCCGATTACCGCGAGTATCAATTCGGCGACGACATCCGTCGTATCGACTGGAACCTGTACAGCCGCTTCGAAAAGTATTTTATCAAGCAGTTCGTTGACGAGCGTCAAATGCACATTCAAATTTTCCTGGATTGTTCCGCTTCGATGGACTATCCGGAAAAAGCCCTGTTCGCAATGCGCGTGGCGGCGTCACTCGGGTTTTTGGCTGTGGACAACATGGACAAAACCTCGTTTAAGATTATCCGCGGCAAGCAGGCCGACGACCTTTGCGGGACGATGGTCGGCAAGAGCGCGTTTTTCCGCGGCGTGGGCGAGTTAGAAAAAGTAAAATTCTTCGGCGATTCCGATTTGTCGACGGCGGTTATCAATGCGCACAGTCCCGGGTATAACGACGGGCTGGTCGTGATTATTTCTGACTTCATGACCGAAAACAATTGGAAAAAAGCCGTAGATTATCTGCTGTACCGCAAAAAGCAGATTCTCTTAATTCAGGTACTCATGGAAGAAGAGCTTGACCCGCGCTACAACGGAAGGACGTTTATGCGCGATGCCGAAGCTTTAGACATCATGGACGGCCGGAATTTAAAATTGCGGATTACCAAGTCGCACTACCGGGCGTATTTGGCGGCGATGGCGGACTTTAAAGAGGACATCAAGAATTTCGCCACCTCCCGCGGCGTCGACTTCATCACCGCCCGCTCCGACGAGCCGATTGAAAAGATTCTGTTCAACCGCCTGTACGAGCTGGATGTCATCCGCTAAACACCGATAAAATGAATAAACACAAAATCCCAAAAGGCAAACCGCTTTTTGGGATTTTTGATTCCGTCCGATTGTATCATACTCCGCTCGCCTTGCGGGCGGAAAACCGCGAAGCGGCGGGTCCAGGGCAACCGAGCCGTATTCGAAGAATCACGAAGTACAGCCCGCTTGCGGGCTGCTGGCTTTGCGACAGCAAAACCTAGAGAGGCGAGGTGCCCTGGGGTATGATACCGGTCATTTAACGGAGAGAACCTTTTGTAGGGGATAAATATTTTTCAGTGCCGAAGTTCAAAATACTTTTATGCTGTTATCCTCTTTTGATATCGCGCCCGAATCGGGCGATTACCGCGTCGTATCCGCGGACGGAACGCTTTTGGGCTCCGTCCGCGTCTTAAAGGGCGGCGTTTTACCCCCGGGCGTCAGCGGGCTGGACTATTTTGAGTTTGAGTGCGGTAGTGCGGTAGTGCGGTAGTGCGGTAGTGCAATAGTGCGGTAGTGCAGTAGTGCAATAGTGCGGTAGTGAAGTAGTGCAAGAGCCTTATTTGTAATTTGTAATTTGTAATTTATCTTGACTTTTTCCTCTACCTGTGCCATACTGGCGCCATGACTGTTATTTTTGCATCCGGAAGCAAGCTCGAGCCGGATTTTCAGCCGGACACCTCCGTTACGTTGGTGATTACGGGCATAATCACTAAGTCGAGGGCGACGCGCATAAAAAAGTGGTTACTTAATCACTATGCAGGCGGATTGGAAATTTCGCTAAAAAGCGGAGAGGATGCCGAAATTTGCCATGTCGCGTTATCAAAACTGGACAAGCAACAGGGGTACGGCCGCGACTTTTCGGCCATAATTCCCGCCCAATCCGGCTTTATAAAGCCGCGCTACGGGTTCGCGGATTTGGTGCGCATCACCGAGCGCCTCACCGCGCCGGACGGCTGCCCGTGGGATCAGGTGCAAACGCACGCCTCTATCGCGAAGAACGCGACGGAGGAAGCAGCCGAGCTTGTTGCGGCCATAGAGGCAAACGACGTCGACAACATCTTAGAGGAATCGGGGGACGTGCTGCTGCAGGGCGTGTTCCACGGCGATATTGCGCGCCGCGCGGGCGAGTTTACCATATATGACGTAATCGACCGGCTTTGTAAAAAGCTTGTGTCGCGCCACACGCACGTGTTCGGCTCCGACAAGGCGGCGAATGCGGAAGAGGCGTTGAGAATGTGGAACAACGCAAAAACGAAAGAAAAAGGCAAACAATAAACAAAAAATATAAAATATAAAATATATAATATAAATTTAGGCTGCTGATTGCCGTGTTATTTGTCAAAAACACTTGTTTTACTCAAATATTCATCCATAATTTATATTTAATATTTTATATTTTATAATTTTGTTCGCGACATCATTGGTGAACAAAATGAACTATATTAAACCTATCAAAATCGGAGCCGTCACGCTCCCGTCTAACCTTTTGCTCGCTCCCATGGCGGGCTATACCGACCTTGCGTTCCGGCGGCTTTGCAGGGATGCGGGCGCGGGGCTCACCACGACCGAAATGGTTTCGGTGCGCGGCTTTGTGCACAACAGCAAAAACACCGCGCAGCTTTTGGCGTTGGCCGACAACGAAACGCCGTCGTGCGTGCAATTATTCGGCTCCGACCCGGCCGATTTTTCCGCCGCGCTCTCTTTGCCAGCGCTGGAGAAATTCGATATAATTGATATTAACATGGGCTGCCCGATGCCCAAAATTACGCGTAACGGCGACGGCTCGGAGCTCTTAAAAAATCCGAAATTGGCGGCGGAGATCGTGGAGGCGTGCGTAAAGAGCACGCAAATATCGGGGCGCCCCGTAACCGTAAAGACGCGCCTCGGGATTTCCGATAAACAAAACACCGTCGATTTTTGCCGCGCCTTAGAATCCGCCGGCGCGTCCGCCGTAGCGGTACACGGACGCACTGTAAAGCAATTGTATGGAGGGGCAGCGGATTGGGAGGCTATCGGGACGGTGGCCGCCGCGCTAAAAGTCCCTGTAATCGGCAACGGCGACGTGTCAAGCCGTGAGGAAGCGATGGATCGCATAAAAGATTACGGTGTCGCGGGGGTGATAGTCGGGCGGGGAGCGATAGGCAACCCGGGGATTTTTTTAAGTGGACAGTGGACAGTGGATAGTGGACAGTTATTGGATGGGGATGATAGCATATCAACTGGCAAGGCACAACCGTCAACCGTCAACCGTCAACCGTCAACTAAAAAAAACCTCCTGCGCCACATCGGGTACGCCCTCGAAGCCTTTCCCGAGCGCTATGTCGTTACCTCGCTCCGCAAACACTTCGTCTATTACCTAAAAGGCATCCCCGGCGTCAAAGACTTAAAAGCCGAATTGTGCCGCATCACAGACGCCAAAACGCTGATTGCGGCGATAGAATCCGCGCCGATATAGCTTGTCGGGGGGACGGACTCATCGATAAGTTGAGTATGTTATCATCGCGTCGGTTGTCGGAGTTGTCGGGGGGACGGACTCATCGACAACCCCGACATGTTGTCGGCAGCTTGACCGATCGGCCGTTGCGCTTTGGTGCTGCAAACTTGTCGATGAGTCCGTCCCCCCGACAAGTTGGCGTCCCGCGGCTCGCTCAAGACGACGCAAAAAGAAGGCATAAAAACAGATTGACAAATACAAGGACGCAAAAAATGCAATCAATTGGAGTTTTTTGGCAACAAAAAGCTTTGATTGATTGCAATTTTCCTATAAAAATATAGGCTATTTCGCTTTGAATTTTAAAACTTTTCTGTTATACTGTAATGAAGAATCGTATCGCCCTTAAAAGGATAGGTATTTATGGATTTAAAAGATCTAGTCGGCCGGATGACACTCGAACAAAAATGCTCGATGCTCAGCGGAAAATCATTTTGGGAAACAATGGATATCGCTAATGCGTCGTTTAAAATACCATCCGCATTTTTAGCCGACGGCCCGCACGGCATCCGCAAGCAAGCGGGCGAGGGCGACCACCTCGGCCTAAACGAAAGCCTAAAAGCCACCTGCTTCCCGACGGCCGCAACGATGGCAAACAGCTTTAATATCGAGCTCGGCGAACAAGTCGGCGTAGCTTTAGGCAGAGAGGCGGTTGTCCAAAAGGTCAACGTGCTGCTTGGCCCGGGGCTTAACGTTAAACGCAACCCCTTATGCGGGCGCAACTTTGAATATTTTTCCGAAGACCCGTATCTTGCCGGCAAGATGGCAGCCTCTTATGCGCGCGGCATCCAAAGCAACGGCGTTTCGTCGTGTTTAAAGCACTACGCCGCCAACAACCAGGAAACCCGCCGCATGGTCGTAGACACCATCGTGGACGAGCGCGCTTTGCGTGAAATCTATTTAACGAACTTTGAAATCGGCGTCAAAGAGGGCGGCACCAAAACCATCATGTCCGCCTACAATAAAATCAACGGCGAATACGCCAATGAGAACAAGCACCTGCTTGTAGACGTTTTGCGCGACGACTGGAAGTTCCCGGGCGTCATCGTTTCGGACTGGGGTGGAGACAACGACCGCGTCGCGGCGATGAAAGTAGGCGCGGAATTAGAGATGCCCACCTCCGGCGGCGAGGGCAACCGCGACGTGTACAAGGCGGTGCTCGCAAAGGAGCTCGACGTTAAGGTGGTGGACGAGGCGGTCGAGCGCCTCTTAAAGCTTGTCTTTGATACCGAGGACGTCTTTAGGGTCAAGGATCGCAAGTTTGATAAAGACGCGCACCACGCGCTCGCCTTAAAGGCGGCGGAGGATTGCATCGTCTTACTCGAAAACAAGAATAACGCGCTGCCGCTAAAGGCGGGCGAAAAGGTCGCCCTTGTCGGCGACTTCGCGCAAAAATCGCGCTACCAGGGCGCGGGCTCGTCCGGCGTCAACCCGACCAAAATCGACACGACGCTGCAATTAATCGAAAAAAGCGCCGGCAAGGATTACGGCCTCTCCTATGTGGGCTTTCAGCCGGGCTTTGAGCGCTTCGGCAAAAAGAACGAGGGGCTCAAGAAAAAAGCGGTCGAGTTTGCGGCGGCGGCCGACACGGTGTTGGTCTACCTTGGCTTAGGCGAAAATATCGAGTCCGAGGGCGGCGACCGCAAAAACATGAAGCTGCCCGACAACCAAAAAGAGTTGCTGGCAGCATTAAAGGCGACCGGTAAAAAAATTATCGCCGTGCTCTCGTGCGGCGCGGCGCTCGAGGTCGATTTTTCGGAAAACTGCGACGCGCTTATCCACGGCTATTTGGGCGGACAGGCCGGCGCGGGCGCGATGCTTAACGTGTTGACGGGAAAGGTTTCGCCGTCCGGAAAATTGTCCGAATCCTACCCCTTGCGCTACGAGGATTGCTCTTCCGCATCTAATTTTCCCTGCTCCCCGCACGACGGCCAAGAAAAACCCGTGCGCAACGTCGAATACCGCGAGAGCATATATGTCGGCTACCGTTATTACGACGCGGCGGGCATCCCCGTCAAGTACCCCTTCGGCTTTGGGCTCAGCTACACGGCGTTTGCGTTCTCGGATCTTTTAGTAGGGGAGTCGGGCGCGACGTTTACGATTAAAAATACGGGCGCCGTTGCGGGTGCCGAGGTTGCGCAATTGTACATAGGGCTGCCGGGCAGCAAAATTTTCCGCGCCAAAAAAGAGCTCAAGGGCTTTAAAAAGATTTTCCTGCAGCCGGGAGAGAGTAAATCCGTCACCATCCCGTTCGACGAGTACTCCTTCCGTTATTTTAACGTAAAAACCGACAAGTGGGAAACCGAGGCAGGCACGTACGATATTTTGATCGGCTCGTCTTGCGCGGACGCCGATATTAAACTCAAAGGCCTTTTAAAGAAAGAGGGGACGACCGACGTCATTCCTTACGATATGGCCAAATTGCCCACGTACGCAAAGCCCTCCGCCAAAACCGCCAACGTACCGTTCGCGGAATTCAAGGCGCTCTACGGCAAAGACATCCCCGACCCCGCGTACCCATTCTACAAGCCCGGCAGAATGCTGGCAGAGCGTAACACGGCGATTTCGGAACTCAAATACGCGCGCGGCTGGATCGGCCGATTGTTTGCCTCCGTCGGCGGCAAGTTTATGATACTCGGCATGGACGAGATGCCCTTGCGCGCCTTAGTGCGCTTTGGCGGCCCGATGAGTTTAGGCCAGGTGGACGGGCTGCGCCGCATCTTTAACGGCGGGACGCGCAAAATTTCTAAAATTTTCACCATCGGCCTTGCCACCGCCACGTGTACGGTTGCGCCGCTGTTTTTACTGCCCGCCAAAAAAGTCATCGGCCCCAAAACCATCGTTCCGGGCGCGCTGCTGGCGTTGCCGGGTCTCATATTGTCGATTCCCGCCCTCATTTTCGGGCTTTTGCCCGCAGCCTTGATGGGCGACCTTTCTAAATTCTTTAAGGAAGGGAAGCTTAAGTCCTTAGAGGGACGGCTCATGAACCTAAAGCTTAAGGGTGCGCACGAGTTTGATATTTGGAAAGCGGAAAAGAGAATCGGCAAATTAAAGAAAAAGGGCGCGGAGAAAAACAAGGAATTAATCGCAAGCTTAGAGGCGGACATTAAAAAATGGTCCGGGATGCCCGCCAGCCGGGCGCAAATCTTAGAGACCGAAATGCAAATCGATGCGGTAAAAGCAAAGCTTGCCAAGATTGACGCAAAGTACGAAGCGTGGCAGAAGAAGTTCGAGGAGAAGCAAAGCAAGAAGTAGCTTATTGAATAGACTTGTTCGGAAACCCTGTCACGATTTAAAAAACCGAAATGCAACGTAGGGGTCGATTTACAAATCGACCCGCAACCTTTAAAACAAGTACATTTGGCGGGTCGATTTGTAAATCGACCCCTACGAGACGTTTCAAAAACTGTTTTTTGAAAAGTTCGAGGGAGTTTCCGAACAAGTCTAATATGGAATATTCAATAGTTTTCCAAGTTACCAAGCAAAAAATTAGGAGGAACCTAAAAACATATGGAAGAAGAAGAAGTCAAACAGCCGGAGCTTTCGATGGAAGAAATGGAAGCGATGGCGATAGCCGAGGCAGAAGCCGAGGCCCGGGCGGCCGAAGCTGCGGAGTTTGCGGAAAAAGCGGCCAAGCGCGAGGCCGCTCAAGCGGCTGCGGCGGCAGAACGAGCCGCGGCGGCGGAGGCGTCCAAAGTCGAGACGACGGCGGCGCTAAAGGCGCTGGACGAGCCGGCAAAAAAGAAAAAGTACGTGCCCGCCCCGCTGCTTTCGCCCGCCGAGATTAAGGCGCAGATTAAGCCGCTCTCCGAGAACGGCTTTGTCGCGTTTTTCCAAAGGCTTTGGCGCAGCTATTTGGCGTGGTGGTACGGGTTTTCGGATAAGCACCCGACGGCCGCTAAGTGGATGTACATGCTGGTGTTTTTCATCGTGTTCTCCCAGGGCGTAACGATTTGGCAGTTTTTAGTCATGTTCGTTTTGCCGTACGCTTTCCAAGGCTCGTGGGACGTATTGTTCGTATGGCCCGCCGTCGAGCTGCCATGGTGGGAAGGCGATATGACGCTGTATTATGCCATTTTTAACGAGCCCGTTCAGTTTTTATCGGGCGTAAAGGGCGAACCCAACCTCTTGGCGTTCATTCAAGAGGATGTAGACCAGTACCTCGAGGAAGGTTATGAGTTGGCGTTCGGCGGCGTAGGCAACTTTATCGCGTTCGAAATCGCTGTATTTACCGCCCAATGCATCAACTTCCCGCTGCAACGCAACATCACCTTCCGTTCGCACGGCAACCCCTACATTCAGGCGATGTGGTATTTTATCGGCTGGGTACTTATCTCCATCGGCGTCAACGCGCTTTGGGGCATCTGCAATCCGGCGGTGCTGTACTGGCAATGGCCGAAGGTCGGTATCGACTTATTTAAGACCTTTGTCACGGGCGGAATTTCCATGGCGGTGTTCTTCCCGATATTCCTGATTATCTTCCCCGACTATAGCAAGATAGAGAAAAAGAAGCTTGCCAAACTAAAGACGCTGATTGCCGGGGGCGCGCCCCGCGAATTAATCGCCAAAGCTGAGGCGGACTACAAGGATGTTCAAATCCGTGCCAAGTACTCCAATGCCGAAAAGTTCCTCTCTAAATCCTCTTCGCAGTTAAACGGCAGGGCGATCGCGTATTTTGCGGCGATTAAATCCTTAGAGGAAGCGGACGCCAAGGTAGAGCATCTGCAGCGCACGGCGTTCGGCACCAAAAAGCTGAAAAACGCTAAGGACCACTTAAAGGTCTGCAAAGAAAATGTTCCCAAGCGTCGGCAGGCGGTTTCGGACCTCGTGGCCGACCGCGAGCAGGCGCTCCTCGATTTCCCCGCAATCAAAGAGGAATACGACCGCCACATCGCCGCCAAAAAGGGCGTGGCGTACGTGCCGCCTCCCGAGCCGGTGGTTGAGGAGGCCGTAGAAAAGGTTGCTAAGGAGGCTCCCGTCGACGATACCGTTTGGGAAGAGGTGCCTTACGAGGAGGGCGTCTGGACGGAGTCTAAATCCGACGACGAATCCGACGGCAACTAAAATATGTCATTAAGCGAAGCCCGTTTTAGGCGGGCTTCGCTTAGTATATTAAAAAACTATAAAAAAAGGAGAAGTTATGATTAAAAAGTATTTAGATGACAAGGCGATCGGCTTTTACGTCGCGCTCGCCGTAGCGGTACTCGGCTTTATTACCGCGCTCATGTACGTGGGGATCTTTCCGGCAATTGATAAGGAGGTCGCCGTCTCGTGGGGTGCCTTTACGTTTTTGTTGCTCGGGTTTATTCTGGGCGCGGCGTGCTTGGTGCTTCCGATGTTTGTGCCTTCCTTAAAGGGTTGGCTCTTACCGGCCGCACCCTTCATCATCGGGGCTGCGGCTTTCATCGCGTTGTGCTTGTATATGCCGACGGCATACAATTATGTTTCCAAAAACAACATCGGCACCACACGGCTTGACCCTGCGTTTTTCGTTTCTGCGGCGTTCTTTTTAATCACCGCGCTGGCGGGTACTGCCGGAATCTTCATTAAAGTAATCAAAAAAGACAAAACGGAGGCTAAGGCGTAATTATGAAAAAAGTTGTTAAGTTAGGTACATTAATCGCAACAATATGCACGGTGATGTTCGGGTGGATTGCCGGCCTTTACTCGGCGGCGGCTCCGATCGTACTTGCCAGCGAAAGCAGTATCAACGCGGCTTTAGGCATCACCAGCGTCCGTAACGACGGCTATTGGGTGGACATCCCGGGTACGGAGGGCACTTTCGAACCGGGCACAATCCTTCCGGTACCCACGGCGCATTACGGCACGGAGTATACGACGATTGCTAATTTAAAGGAAACGTCGCATAAGGTCAGCCGCGACGTACAGGCCGAGGGCTCGGTGCTTCTCATGAACGAAAACAACGCCCTCCCGCTGGCGGCTAACGACATGATAAGCTTATATGACATCACATCCGTTATCCCCATTTGGGGCGGCGTCGGCTCGGGGCAGGCGTACGTGACCGGCGCGTCCTCGGGCTCCGACGGCGCGTACGGCGGGGCAACATATGCGGGCACCGCAAATTACCCCACGTTCCCCAAGGCGCTCAAAGCCGCAGGCTTTCGGGTAAACGACGATCTGTGGAACGCCTATAACGGCCGTCCGGCATCCGAAAAGCGTGCCAACGGTTCCGGTTCCGGTTGGGCGGGTTTGCCGACCATCGGCGGCACGGCGTGGAACGATATTCCGGGCACCTCAAAGAACAACGCTTGCGATGCCGCGATTTTTGTGATGGGTCGCATCGGCGGCGAGACAGTGGACCGTAATATCATCGATTGGTCCGAATCTACGGCGGCCGGCAACGCGTCCAAATCGTACCTGCAGCTTTCCACTAAGGAGCAGGGCGTGCTGGGACAGTTAAAAGCCATGCGCACGGCTACCACGATTAAAAAGCTGATTTTAGTCATCAACTCCTCAAACCCTCCGGAACTCGATTGGTTGACGGACAACCGCTATAATTTTGACGCGGCGTTGTGGGTCGGCGGCATCGGCCAAGACGGTTTGGATGGCATCGCCGATATTTTGTCGGGCAAAACCAGCCCTTCGGGCAAGCTGCCGTACATGTATTGGAACAAGCATGTGGACAACCCCGTCTACGCGAATTTCGGTTCGTTCGATTTCGGTACGGGCCGCATGAACACGAATGAGGGCACGCCGGCGAACCGCTACGTCACCTATCAGGAGGGCATGTACGTCGGCTACCGCTATGCGGAAACGCGCTACGAGGACATCGTATTGGGTACGCCCAATACCGGCACCTTTGAGTATGATAAGGTGGTTGCTTACCCGTTCGGTTACGGCGGTTCTTACACGAACTTTGAATTCTCAAACTACAAGGTAGAAAAAAAGGATTCCACGGCAAAGCCCTTTAAAACGGTCAACGCCATCAACGTCAAGGGCGGCTGGGAATACCGGGCGAACGATAAAGAGCGGTCCATTTCTAAAACCGAATACACCGTGACCGTCGACGTAAAGAACATAGGGCAAACCAAGTCCGGCAAAGAGGTCGCTCAAATCTATATGCAGCGCCCCTACGGAGACTACGATAAAACAAACAAAATCGAAAAGCCGTCCGTAGAGCTGGTGGGCTTTGCCAAAACCAAGGTGTTAGCGCCGGGCGAGGTTGAAACGCTGACTATTACGGTGGACGAAAAATACTTCGCCGCCTTTGATGCGTACGGTGCCAAAACCAACGTGATTACGGCGGGCGATTATTATTTGGCAGTCGGCAAGGACGCGCACGATGCGTTGAATAACATCTTGGCGGCAAAAGGCAAGACAACCGCGAACGGCATGACCGCCAACGGTACCGCGGCCTTTGCCCACAAGATAACGCTCGAGCAGAATTTAACCAAGTATAAGTATTCGGACGTGACGGGTAGAGAGGTTACCAACTTATTCAATAATGCCGACCCTAACCTCTATCAAGCGGCTAGGGGCGGCGGCGCCAACGACAATAGGGTGGAATACATTTCCCGCTCTAATTGGCAGGGGACGGCAAAATTCATCAATCCCGCCGTGGCGGTGGGTAGTCAGAATTGTTCGGCGGTCATTACTAGAACCACAGCTATGCAGGCCGACCAAAACACCAACAAGGCGTTTGTGCCGCGGGATGACATTGCATACCCCACCATGGGCAAACAAAACGGCGCCAATCAAATCATGTTGGCCGAAATGGCGACACGCGGCGAGGACGGCAAGCTGATTTATGGCTACGACGACCCCAAGTGGCAGGACTTTTTAGACCAGATTTCATGGGCCGAGATGGTGGCGCTGCTCTCTAACGGCGTGCGCCGTACCGGCAGTATCGCCAGCGTAGGCAAGCCCACCACGCTGGACCACAACGGCCCGGTAGGCTTTATCCATAAGTATGGCGACTCAGGCACCTCCGACTTTAGCGGCGATAAGCACGCGGGATTCTCGGGCTTATCGAGAATCGGCATCCAAAAGGATGCGAGCGGGAATTATGTAAAGGGTGCGGACGGTTACTATGTTCCCAGCTCGACGCCGGTGCTCGACCCCGACCGTCAGGCGTACCCGACGGCGTTCCCGTCCAACCCCATCCTGGCGGCCACCTATAATACCGAGCTTGCCGAAAAGGTGGGCGACATGATCGGCGAGGATGGGCAATGGGGCGGCTACAACGGCATCTACGGAACAGGCGCCAACCTGATTCGCACGCCGCACCAAGGACGCTGCTTTGAGTACTATAGCGAGGACGGGTTTTTGGCGGGCTACATGATTGCCTATTGGTCGAGAGGCTGCCAAGCCAAGGGCGTTTTGGTTTACAACAAGCACTTTGCTTTAAATGAGCAGGAATTGAGCCGCTTTGGCATCAACACGTTCCTCAATGAACAGGCGTTCCGCGAGCTTTACCTGCGCGCGTTTGCGATTCCGATTGAGCTTGGCGATGCGCGGGCGATTATGGGTTGTTTAAACCGCATCGGCGTAGAATACGGCCCCGCGTGCAAGGCGCTTAATACCGATTGGCTGCGCGGCGAGGCGGGCTTCCAAGGGCATACGGTTACCGACTGGTGGCATGACGGTATCCCGGAGAGGAACGCCGACAACGAGAATTATTATATGCAACTTTCCCGCACCATGATTGCGGGCAACGATTTGCCTGACGGAACTATCGGCACGTTAAAGCTTAACCGACACCAACCGGGCGGCGCGAATGTCAGCGGCGAGGTTGCGTGGGCGATGCGTGAATCGACGCACCGCATTTGCTACTCGGTCGCCGACAGCTGGTCGGTCAAGGGCTGGACGAGCGTCGGCGGAAGTTATAAGGGCGGTACGGAAGGAGAGCGGTATTGGGTTGACGTTTGGGTCGACGTAGAGGGCGACGCCGGCTGGGTGAATACCGTAAAAGCATGGCAAGGGCCGGTTTGGATTCCGTTTGCGCTTTCGGCGGCGGCGTTCGTGGTTTTCGTGGTTTTAGGCGTTTTGCTTAAGAAAGGTATTATGAAAGGATAAGTATTTTGATAAAGCATAAAAAAAAGCCCGCAAAGGGCTTTTTTTTATGAGAGAGGTGTGATATAATTAGTACCCATAAGGAGTATATACAATGGTCTTACCCTTTAAAATCGATCTTTCAGGCACCGTCGCCGTTGTTACCGGCGCGGGCGGAGTTTTAATGAGCGACTTTGCCGCAGCGCTGGCCGCGTGCGGAGCCAAAGTTGCGCTGTTGGACATCAACGAGGCCGCCGTAAAGGCCGCGGCCGAAAAGATAGGCAAAAACGCAATCGGCGTCAAAGCGGACTGCTTAAACAAGCAGGACCTTTTGGCGGCAAAAAAGACGGTAAACGACGCGTTTGGAGCCGTGAATTTTTTAATCAACGGCGCGGGCGGCAACAGCCCCAAGGCGACGACGGATAACGAACTGATGACGCCGGATTTAGTCGGCGTTAAGGACTTTTTCGCGCTCGATGAGGCGGGCTTTAAGTTCGTGTTCGATCTAAACTTAGTCACCGCGTTTTTGGTGACCCAGGTGTTTGCCGCAGATATGGTAGGCTCGGGCGGCAATATCATCAATATTTCGTCGATGAGCGCGTTTAAGCCGCTCACCAAAATCCCGGCGTACAGCGCGGCAAAGGCGGGCGTGTCGAACCTCACCGAGTGGATGGCGGTGCATTTTGCGCCGTGCAACATCCGCGTCAACGGTATCGCGCCGGGGTTTTTCGTGACCAGCCAAAACCGTGAGCTTTTGTACAAAGACGGAGTTCCCACCGCCCGCACGGAAAAAATCCTCTCGCACACCCCGCAGCGCAAATTTGGCGAGGTTTCCGACTTAATCGGCACGCTTTTGTGGCTGGCATCGGGCGAGGCGTCCGGCTTTGTTACCGGCGTGGTTGTTCCCGTAGACGGCGGCTTCCACGCATACGCGGGCGTGTAGGCAGTTGAAAGCTTTCAGTTGTCAATTGGCAAGTTGTCGGACATGAAGGGGTTTTGCTATTGTTGCCGAATTTCGTAGGGGCGAGGCGTGCCTCGCCCAATCGGTTTGTGCCGGAACACGATATTTTATGCCCCTCAAAGCATGTGTCGCACATCCAAAGTTAGGGGCGAGGCACGCCTCGCCCCTACGATAAACGCTTTTGCAAGGCGAGACTGATAATTGGAAACTGTTAAAACCGGAGGTTTTTATGAAATCGTTTTTTCATGATAATATATTGTTAGAAGGCGACTCCGCCCTCGCGCTCTACGACAGGGTAAAAGGCCTGCCCATTATCGATTACCATTGCCACCTAAATCAAGCCGATATCGCCGCGGATAAACAATTCGCCGACATCGGCGAGTTGTGGCTTGGCTCCGACCATTACAAGTGGCGCGCCATGCGTCTTTGCGGCGTGGAGGAGCGGTATATTACCGGCAAAACGTCGTTTGAATCGGCGGGGGAAAAGCGGGGGAAAGCGAGGCCGACTACTTGGAAGGAGCGGTTTTTAAAGTATGCCGAAATAATGCCAAAACTCTTTGGCAACCCCCTTTACTATTTTTCGCATCTCGAATTAAAGCAGGTTTTCGGCATTACAAAACCCCTTAGTGCCGACACCGCCGAGGAAATTTATGCCGAAGCCAACGAAAAACTTAAAACCCTTTCCGTCCGCAAGCTCTTAGAAAAATTCAACGTCGAATATATCGCGACGACCGACGACCCCATCGACGATCTTGCCGATCACGGGCAATACGGCAAAACGACGGTTGTGCCCACGTTTCGCCCCGACGAGGTTTTTTCTTTCATCCCCGAATATATCGAAAACCTCGGGAGGGCGGCGGGAATTAAAATTAAGACATACGGCGATTTGCAGGATGCGCTCGAAAAACGGTTGGATTACTTTATTTCAAAAGGTTGCCGCATTTCCGACCATGCGTTTGCGGATTTTCCCAAGGAGTGCAGTGCGTATTGCAGCAACACGTCGGCGGCGGAGAATTTTGAAAGGCTTGTCAAAAGGAACAGTATGCTGCATTTGAATTCCTGCGATATTCCCAAACTAAGCGAGGACGAGGAAGAGGGATTGCGCTATAATCTGATGGCGAAGCTCCGTCAAATGTACCAAAAGCGCGGCATAGCAATCCAGTATCATTTTTCGGTTCGACGTAACGTGAATATATGGATGTGGGAAGAAATCGGCTCGAATTCCGGATTCGATGTTATGAGCCCCGAATGCAGTTATGCAAATTTGTTTAGTTTTCTCCCTTCGTCGGGATCGCCCTCGCCCATCATCCTATATTCCCTAAACCCGGGCGCAATCGCGCCGCTTGCAAATATCTCGGGCGCGTTTAGAAACGTGTACATCGGCGCGGCATGGTGGTTTAACGATTCACTCGAGGGAATCCGCAAGCACCTCTCCACCGTGGCCGAATATGCGGCGCTTGGCACAAACCTTGGGATGCTCACCGATTCGCGGTCGTTTCTCTCATACTCGCGGTTTGACTTTTTCCGCCGCATCCTATGCACCTTTGTCGGCCAAAAGGTGGACGCGGGCGAATATTCCGCCTCGGACGCCTTTAAGCTTTGTGAGGACATTTGCTATAATAACATCAAAAAGCTGCTTAGAATTTAGCGAAAAACGGTGGCTGTTAAACCCATTGTAGGGGCGGATGGCAATCCGCCCGCAATTATGAGAAATGCGCTTTCATTGGCCCAAATGATAGCCTGCTCCACTGCGTTTTCGGGCGGGTTGCAATCCGCCCCTACGAGGTGTCGGCATCAAAAATCATTCTCTCAGGACACTGCCTCGTAGGTGTCGCAAGTCCACTGTGCGACCCGCCGGAATCAATTTTTTCATGAGGTGCGGGCCGCACAGTGGACTTGCGACCCCTACGGTTGGGTTTACGGACGCCCATGCTTTTCGGCTTCCCAATCCCATCCCTCGTTTTTCGTTTTCGTTTTTTGTTTTCGCTCCTGCGGATTCGTTGACAAGACGGCGGCAATAGGGTATAATGCAGTTGTGGAGATTCGTCCATCCGTTTTGGATAGAGCGGAGCTTTGTACGCAGGTTAGGCGTGAGCTTCATGTCATCCCGGAGCTTTGCGGCTACGAGGTAGAGACGCAAGGCTATATTTGCGCGTTTTTAGAGGCGCGCGGAATCCGGTACCGCAAAATCCTGACGGGCGTTATCGCGGATTTTGAAGGGCGAGATACCTCCAATGCCATAGCTTTTCGTGCCGATATCGACGGGCTGCCGATTGCCGAAAAAACGGGGCTCCCCTTTGCCTCCCAAAGCGGCAATATGCACGCGTGCGGACACGACGGGCACACCGCCATCCTGTTAACGCTGTGCGACATCTTGACCCAAGAAAAGCCCCCGCAAAACATCCGCGCGATTTTCCAATTCGGCGAGGAGGGCGCGCGCGGCGCCGAGCAAATGATTGCCGGAGGAGCGCTTGAAGGGGTATCCGAAATCTACGCGCTGCATCTCGACCCAACCTTATACGTCGGCGAGTTTGCCTCTTGTGTCGGCGCGATGATGGCGGGCGCTGTGGAGCTTTCGATAAAGTTTCGCGGCTGTGCCGCCCATTGCGCCGAGAAAGAGAAGGGGATAGACGCGCTGAAGCCGCTGGCGCAATTGGTAGATGGTGAATGGTGGATGGCAAATGGTGAAAAGGTTTTGGATTCGCATCCATCAAGTCCATCTGCCGACCAACCACCAACCACCAATCACCAACTACCGGAAAAAATCCAACCGCTGTCAACGCTCTTCCACGTGGGCGCCGTTACCGGCGGAACAGCGCGCAACGTCGTTGCGGGCTCAAGCGAGGCTCTCTGCACGCTAAGATACTTTTCGGATTACGAGGCGCACATGGCGCGGCTTGAGGAATTTCTTAAGAGAACCGACGCGGAATTCGGAACGTCGCACGAGCTCCGTACCGACGCGGTTTGCCCGCCGCTTATTAATGCCGCTCCGGCGCTTGCCCGCGTGCGTCTCGCCGCGCCGAATCTTAAAGCGGCCGCGCCGCGTTATACGGCGGAGGATTTTGCCTGCTTTTTGACAAGAATCCCGGGCAGCCTTACGTGGCTTGGCATCAAAGACGCCGAATTTTCTTCTCCCTTGCATTCGGACACGTTCGGGTTTTCCGAGAGTGCCCTATTGTACGGGGTTGAATTTTTCATGAGAATCTTGGAGCAGTAATGCAGTAATGAATGCATTACTGCATTCATTACTGCATTAGCGACAAAGGAGCACACCATGTCCCAAGCACAAGCAACCGAAAAAGACAAGCAGCAAGACCAGCAGCCGCTGATTTCCAACCCGGAAGATTTTTCGTGCGAGGTTAAGCGCACCGGATTATTTTTGAACCTTCTGCTGGGGCGCGCAGGCCCGATGGTAAAGGTCAACATTTGCGCGCTGTTGTTCGCCACGCCGCTGTTCGCCATATATTACATTTTTAATTTGGCGGCAAGCGCCGTCGGCGTGTATGTCCCAAAGTCGTGGAATTTCGGGTATATACCAAACCCCGCCGTAATGGGCGCGGAAGCGGCCGCACGGGACATGTTGTTTATAAACAGCGTGCAGATGTACGCGTGGATGACGCTCGGCGTCTTGGCGGCGTGCGCGGGGCTTGCCGGCGCGTTTTATGTGATGCGCACCTTGGCGCGCGGCCAGGTGATTCCCGTCGTCAAGAATTATTTTGTCGGGGTCAAGAAATACGCGTTGCCGTTTTTAATCCTAAGCCCGCTTTTTGCCGGCCTCTTTTTCCTCTTAGCCGTTTCTTTTACCGGATTTAGTTCAATTGCGGGACCACTTTTGCCGGTTCCCGCGGCCGTAATTTTACTGATACTCGTCTGTGTCCTGGCGCTCGCGTTATTGACGATTGCCCTGTTCTTTTTTACGCTTACGGTCACGTTTCAGATGCCCCTAAAGACGCGCCTAAAAAACAGCTTGACGTTTACCATAAAGTATCTGCCGCGCAATCTGATTGTTTTAACGCTTTCCGGCTTGCCGCTTTTGTTGATGGTTCTCATGTCGGGCATAGCTTTGGTCAGCTTCGTTGTGCTGTTTCTTGTGATTTTGTTTGCCGTATCGTTCATTGTGTTGCTTTGGACCGTTTACGCGCATTGGGTGTTCCATCAGGAATTTGAAACGCAGGCTACGGTAGAAAACGTAACGGAGCAAAAGAGAAAAACTGCGGCCTTAGCTGCCGGGCAGCCCGCAAAAAAGCCCGCGTCTCCCGTCGGAGCCGCGCAAAAGCAAAAGGACGCCCGGCCGACCGCATCCGAAGCCGGTTTTCAATCCGACCGGGAGACGGAAGCGGCTCAAAAGCCGAAGGCCGAAAACCAAGTCGCGCCGAAAGACGCTCAAAAACCGCAGCATGACCCGTCCGCGCAAAAAAAGAACGCGGCGTTTAAATTTAAGACGAAGAAATGAAGAAGCTCAAACAATTCACGCGCGAGGCGGAGTATTATTATCAAAAAGCAATCGATAAAGCGGACGCCGGCGATTATATCGGCAGTCTGGAGTTTTTGCGCCGCGCTCAAAGACTTTCGGACGACCCGTACGGAGATGACGATTTGTCGATACGCCTTGAAATTGCCGCCATCTATTCGGAGATGGGGCTGTTTCCCGAATCCAACCGCGAATATTACTTTTTGACGGCGTTTGATTACGGGTTGGACGAGGTGTATTACGGGCTGGTTAAAAACTATGCGTTGATGGAGATGCCCGAACAGGCGGCCTATTACTTAAATTTTGCCGTCGAGGCGGGAATTTTGCTTCCCGAAGACGGGTTCGAGCCGATTGACCTGGGGCTTTTAAAAAAGAGTGGCGACGACCCCGCGCCGCACCTTCGCCTTTTAAAAAAAGACGACGCGAGGCACGCCGTACAGGCGGCCAAACAGCTTTTATGCTCGGCCGACACCGAATTTGCGCGCCGGATTTTGCTCTCCGTTCCCCAGTCCAGCGCCCAATTCAATGAAGCGTCAAACTATCTGGCGCTGATAGAAATCGGCGAGGGGAATGTGGAGGAAGGGCTTGCGGTATGCAATCGCGTTTTAGAAAGCGAGCCGCAAAACCTGTACGCGCTTTCGACCCGGATTTTGGCGCTGGAAATGGACGGCCGCAAGGCGGAGGCACGCGCCGCGATTGCCGCCTTAGATGTCCTTGATTTTGACGGGTGGCCCGAGACGGCGCGGGTTGCCCTGTGCGCCGCGCAGGTCGGCGCCCAGGGCATGGCGTACAAATACCTTCGCCGCGCCTTGGGTTTTATGCCCTACGACCGCGAGCTGCTTCTTTTGCTCGTGTTGGCGGCGGCGAACCTCGGGAAATTTAGCGAGGCTAAGGACGCCGCCGTGATTTTGCAAACGCTGTACCCGTCCGACATCACCGTAAGGCATTACGCGCGGGAGATAGATAAGGCGATGGGTGTTACGGAGAGTGAGGAGTTAGGAGTGAGGAGTGAGGAACGATGGATGGGAAGGGAAAAATGCACGACACGCAATGCACAGCGTACATTTTTGGATGAGAGCGGTAACCATTCTAGCAATCACTCCTCACCCCTCACTCCTCACTCCTCACTCTTTTTTGAAATGATTCCCGAACTGCCCAAAGCCGAGGCAAAGCGGTTCGGCGAACTGATAGAAAAAACGCTCGAGCGAGTGTCCGGAACGGGTAAGCTGGTACGCGCGATGGAAAAGGATGAGCTCCTCGCCGAAGCGGTGCAGTGGGGCATTACGCCGGGGAATGTGTACTCGTTGGCGCTCGGCCGCGCTCTTTCGCGCGATCCGGAGGGTTATCCGATTGTCCGGGAGCTGCTGTTGGATCCCGATTACCCGATTATTCCCAAAAAAGAAATGTTTCTTGAACTATTGCGCTGCGAGCGCGTGCGCGAGATTCAAATGACCGTCAACCATCAAATTCATTGGTATCGCCCCGCCGTCCCTGCCAAGGGGTACCGCAACCTGACGATGCTGGCTGCGTATCGCAAGGTCTACAGCGCGTTGGCGTTTATCGATTCGGGGTTTGACCGAAAACTAAATTTTTGGTATAAAAAAGTATCGGAGAGCTTAGAGGCGGCCGGGGTAACGGAATGCAACGAGAATGCGGCTGCGGCGGTTTTGGCGTATAAATCGCATATTAACAAAATTTTTTCTCTGATTCCGTATGCGTGCGAGGTTTTTAATTGCTCCGAGGAAGAATTTATGGTATTATACGATAAATTGAACGCGGAGGCTCCCCAAACGAAAAAGGTGCCCAAAAAGGCAAAAGCGCCGAAAACTCCGAAGCCGGGCAAAAAGTCAGAAGATGGATTTTAATAAGGATTTTGAAAAATATTTGGTGTGCGCCTACAAAAAGTACGCCGAAACGGCAGCGAATTCCGCTCGCGAGCCCGAGGATTTTGCTCGGGATTTGTACGCCGAGTGGGCAGACGCGCCGAACGCAGGTCTTGGCGGCATTTCGCCGCGCGCGTACTTTTCCGCAATCGGCGACGCCCGGGTGATGGTTGAAATGTTTTGCGAGACCCACGGCAAAAACCAAGCCCCGTGTCCCTTATTGCTCGACCGCATGGAAGAGGCGGCGGGGGAGTGCAGGGAGATATTGAAGCGGCAGATTGCAAAGAGCGATCCGGGAAAGAAAGAAGCGGACAATCTCTCACTCCTCACCGAAATTGTCTCTTTCCTCTCCGAGCACGACATTGCTCCCCCCATTCCCGACTATGTGCGGATTTTATTCGACCCCGCGTCCGACGCAAAGCTTTGCGATGCGATCATCGAGGCTCTTGCACCGTTTGCGGCGGAGGCCGCGCCGCTGTTGTGGGAGGGGGCTAAAAACGCTTCCGCACGTCAAAAGGAATATTGCGCCGAAATTTTATTGCATGCCGAAAAAGACGAGCGCACCTACGCATTACTTTTGGATTTATTTACATCCGGCGGCAATATCCCGCTTTATGCGGGGTATTTGGGCAAGTATGGGGACGAGCGCGCCGCCGAAATCCTGTATAAAAAGCTTGCGTCTTGCTCTTACGTCGAATATACGGAAATCCGCAACGCCATCGAACGCATGGGCGGCTATGTGGAGGATACAAGAGATTTTTCGGACGACGAAAGTTACAAAAGAATCAAGGATTTTAGCAATCATGAACAGCTAAAATAAATTACAAATTACAAATTACAAATATCGAATTATTTTCGTTTGTACCTTGATTTGGTTCGCAAATCCAATCCTACCGCTATCAAAATAAGTCCGCATTTGTAATTTGTACATTGTAATTTGTACATTGTAATTTGTACATTGTAATGTGTAATTTTTTAAGAGGTAAAAATTATGCCAAAAGAGAACATCAAACCCGTCACCCTCGAACAAGTTAAAGCCAACCCCGAGTTTCGCGCACTCATCGAGGCCGCCAATAAGAACCTCGAGGTTATGGGCTATACGGAGCACGGTTTAAGGCACGTGGGGTTCGCTTCCAAAACGACCTCCAATATTTTGCGCGAATTAGGCTTTGACGCGCGCACCGTCGAGCTTGGCGCGATTGCCGGTTTTATCCACGACATCGGCAATTCGGTCAACCGCAAAAACCACGGCCAGACCGGCGCCGTATTGGCGTACGCAATATTAAGGCGCATGAAAATGCGCGCCGAAGAAATCGCAACCGTCATCGGAGCCATCGGCAACCACGAGGAAGAAACGGGCATCCCGGTCAATCCGGTTTCGGCCGCGCTGATTATCGCGGACAAGTCCGACGCGCACCGCTCGCGCGTCCGCAAAAAGAATTTAAGTATTGCCGACGTCCATTCCCGCGTCAACATTTCGATAAAGCGCAATTACATCACGGTAGATCATGAAAAAAAGGTCATTCGGCTTTTTATTTACATGGACACTGCCATGAGCGCGCCGATGGAGTATTTGCAAATTTACCTATCGCGCATGGTTTTGTGCGAGCAGGCCGCCGGCTTTTTGCAGTGCAGCTTCGAGCTGATTATCAACAAGGTGGTCATCAACCGCCGCGGCCCCATCCCGACCGGCAACCTTTTAGAAAAAGGCGAGAAGAACGTTTCGGAAGGGGAATAATTCCCGGAATAATTCCCGGAATAATTTTGATTTTCCGTTTTTTTGCGTATTAAACGCTTGATATCTTTACGGCAGTTGTGATATACTACCAGCGTGTCGTTTGCGGACGGCTATTTTTTAAGTTGCGCCGGAGGTTTTTTTGAAATCCAATAAAACAAGAATCATTATTCCAGGGATAATTCTTATTGCCATTATTCTTACGATTGTTTTTATTACGTACGGCTCGATGAACCAGACCCAAGAGGTGCCGATTTCGGACATCTTAATCGAGATGGAAAAAGGGAACGTTAAGGAAGTCAAGATTAACAACGATAAGGTAGAGGTCAAGTATCGGAATTCGACGAAGAAAAGCGGTTACGACGCCTTTGCGTACGGCAGGGCTTATCTGGAGGCAAAATTTGACGATTACAACGATCGGATTAAGGCAGATATTCGGTTCCGGGTGGAGACGGCGGCAACCGTCTACGTGCTCGAAGAAATCAAGAAGGCGGGCATCCCGGAGGGAATAGACCGCGAGATAGAATTCAAAAAACGGTACGCCGAGCTTGCGGGCGAGATAGAAGCGGATTATATTAGAAAAATAAGCGAGGAGGCGGGCAAGGAAGACGGAAGGTTTATCCAGATTAACCCCAACAACCGGGATGACGGCGCAATTTGGAATCTCATCTACCCGATCGGAGCGCTGCTGCTGTTTGCTATCATCGCCGTCATCATCTACCGTTCGATCTCCAACCAAAACAAGCAGGCGACGAGCTTTGGCAAGACCAAAACGCATCAGGCCGCCAACCTTAAGGTAAAATTTACCGACGTTGCGGGCGCCGAGGAAGAAAAGGTCGAATTGGCCGAAATCGTCGAATTCCTTAAATCGCCGCAAAAGTTCACCAAAGTGGGCGCAAAAATCCCGCGCGGCGTGCTGCTGGTCGGGCCTCCCGGAACCGGAAAAACGCTGTTCGCTAAAGCCGTGGCCGGCGAGGCGAACGTGCCGTTCTTCTCAATCTCCGGTTCCGATTTTGTGGAGATGTTCGTCGGCGTGGGCGCCTCCAGGGTGCGCGATTTGTTTGACCAAGCCAAGCGCAGTATGCCGTGCATCGTGTTTATCGACGAAATCGACGCAGTCGGCAGACACCGCGGGGCAGGTTTGGGCGGAGGCCACGACGAGCGCGAGCAGACTTTAAATCAGTTGCTGGTACAGATGGATGGCTTTGAGACCAACGAGGGCATCATCGTGATGGCCGCCACCAACCGTGCCGACATCTTAGACCCGGCTCTTTTGCGTCCCGGCAGGTTTGACCGTCAGGTGCACGTCCATTTGCCGGACGTTAGGGGGCGCGAGGCCATCTTTAAGGTGCACGCAAGAAGCAAGCCCATCGCGGCAGACGTAGACTTTCAGGCGTTGGCGCGCATCACACACGGCTTTACCGGCGCGGACATTGCCAACACGTTAAACGAATCCGCCATCATTTGCGCCCGTGAAAACCGCACGGAAATCACGATGAACGACATTTCCGAGGGCATCAACAAGGCGACGCTCGGACCGCAAAAGAAGTCGCGCGTTGTAACGGAATTCGATAAGCGCGTCACGGCATATCACGAGGCGGGGCACGCGATTGTGGCAAAAACCTGCAAGAGCGGCCTAAAAGTGCACGAGGTAAGCATCATCCCACGCGGCGGCGGCGCGGGTGGGTTTACGCGGCCGCGTCCTACCAATGACAATCAGATGGACACCGTAGCGTGCTTTAAGGACGACATCGCCACCACGATGGGCGGGCGCGCGGCGGAAGCAATCGTGATTGAGGACATTTCGACGGGTGCAAGCGGTGACATCCGCATGGTGACCGGATTGGCGCGGCGCATGGTGACCGAATGGGGCATGAGCGGCAACCCGAAGGTCGGCCAGGTGTTTTACGGCTCGGATCAGGAAGTCTTTTTGGGGCGCGATTACGGCACGACGCACAATTATTCCGAAGAAATGGCTGCCGAAATCGACAAAGAGGTTGCCCGAATCGTCGAGGAAGGGTACACCCGCGCGCTGGAAGTCTTAACAAAGTACCGTAAGGAATTAGACATAATGGCGCGGACGCTCTTAGAGTGCGAAACGATTTACTCCGAGGAAGTCGATTTGATTATGGCGGGCGAATCCGTCGAGAACGTCAAAACCGCGCTCGAGGAAAGGCTCAAGAAAAAATACGAAAAGATACAATAAATCAATCATTACTGCATTCAAAAAGGAAAACACCTATGGAAACACTAATCTCCGAAGTTAAAAAAACCAAGAAAAAAGGCGCCCTAAAGTGGTGGCTCCTTGGTACGGCTGCAGTGCTGGCCGTTATCGTTGTCGCCGTTGCCGTTATGGCGTTTATTCCGTACAAGGCGCTCGCAGACGATGCGTTCACCCGCTACCAGTACGTCAACGTGTATGACCGCAACGGCGGCTCTACTCCGATGCTCAGCGTTAAAAACGAGAGGCTTGTGGCTGCGGACACGTCAACGTTCGAAAAAGAGTACGCAAAGCTCTTAAAACAAGGGTTGGTCGGCACGGAGCATTCAATGCTTCGAAGCGCGGCGGAGTTTAACTTTGTGGGAGATTTAAGGTATATTACCCAAAAGGTAAAGACCGAGGAATTGGTTTACGACAAGGACGACTTTAAAAAAATCAACAAGGAAGGGCTCGAGGTTACCAAGACCGTAAAGACGGTGGAGCGGGTTGAGCGCGAGGTTGTCAGCGAGCAGGCGTTGCGGGATTATATGCAGGCGCCGGGCGCCGGAAGGTTTGTGCTAGAGTTTGTTTTTGTGGAACAGTCGACATACACGGCGATTCATCAGGGCATCGACGCCAGAGTCCGCGCCAAGACGCTTTTAGAAAAGGACGCGGACGCGGAGTTTGCAAAAGAAAAAGCGCTAAAACAGCCGTACGTGACCGTAAAAGACAATTCCACCGAGGCCAAGAAAAACAAAGAGCAGACTAAAAAGCTGCATTTCGACCGCGTCCGCATCGTCATCAACGACTCGCAGAACGTCATTCAAAAATACGCGATGTACCTGTACGATTCCGACGATTTGGCGACCGGCGAGGCGGTGTTGTCGCCCGTTTGGATTCGCATGAATACCACAACATTGTACGGTAAGCTTTGCGAGCTGCGCAAGTGGGCGCGCGGCAGCGACGACAACGGCGAATACATTCCGCCGGACGCGGGTGACGAGGCAGAGTATTAACCGTTAACGAAAAACGAAAAACGGCGTATGATAAAAATCTATCGTAGAGCGGGAGCCTGGCTCCTCCGCCGGAAAACGTAAAAAATCCGGATGGCATTGGCAAAATGTCATCCGGATTTTTTACCGACTCAAGATTTACGATTTACAACTTACGATTTACAAATTAGGGATATGTGTCTGTGGGTTCACAATATTTGTTCTTTTGTTCCGGCCGCTGTTTCCGCAGCATACTCAAAATCTCATCCGAAATTTGCAAATTGTAAATCTCTCCGGGTTTTATTCCCCGACGTCTTGCGTCGGACTGCTTATTGTGATATAATAAAACCGACATGAGCGAATATATACACAAATCCCATAATGTGTCGGTTTTATTATATCACTTT